>DBWJ01000003.1:42563-42688 GCA_002308955.1 Lachnoclostridium sp. UBA1241
CACGGCGCCGTTTCGAGACAGTATGTGTATTCGTCGGTAACCGGCAAGCACGAGATCATGCTTGTTTACACGCCGCCGAAGTACGACCCTCAGAAGAAATATCCGGTGCTTTACCTGCAGCACGG
>DBWJ01000012.1:0-179 GCA_002308955.1 Lachnoclostridium sp. UBA1241
GAGGACAACAAGGTGTCCCTCTTCGTACGTTTCATTGACATCGAGACCGGCAAATTCGAGTCGAGAATCGTTAACAAGAATCAGTAAAGAACGGAAACTGAACGCCGGGAGCGGACTTCGGCGGGCAGAATGAATAAATCGGAGGATAAAAAGATGAACGAACTGGAATTGAAATACGG
>DBWJ01000012.1:265-37267 GCA_002308955.1 Lachnoclostridium sp. UBA1241
TGGATGCTTTCAACGGCTGGCAGCTTGTTAAGGAACTGAAGAAGGCAACCGGACTTCCGGCTGCAACGAGCTTCAAGCACGTTTCCCCGGCCGGCGCCGCAGTAGGCCTTCCGCTTACCGACACGCTCCGTAAGATTTACTGGGTGGACGATCTCGGAGAGCTTTCCCCGCTTGCCTGCGCATACGCAAGAGCAAGAGGCGCGGACCGTATGAGCTCCTTCGGCGATTTCATCGCGCTTTCGGACGTATGTGACGTTCCCACCGCGAACATGATCAAGAGAGAAGTATCCGACGGTATCATCGCTCCCGGTTATGAGCCCGAGGCACTTGAGATTCTTAAGACCAAGAAGAAGGGCAATTACAACGTTATTCAGATTGATGAGAATTACGTTCCCGCCGCCCTTGAGCGCAAGCAGGTTTACGGCATCACCTTCGAGCAGGGAAGAAACGAACTGAAGATTGACGACAACCTTTTTGCAAGCATCCCCACCAAGAACAAGGAACTCCCTGAGCTTGCGAAGATCGACCTGATCATTTCCCTGATCACGCTGAAGTACACACAGTCCAACTCGGTATGCTACTGTAAGGGCGGCCAGGCTATCGGTATCGGCGCGGGACAGCAGTCCAGAATTCACTGCACGCGTCTTGCCGGCTCCAAGGCCGACAATTGGTGGCTCCGTCAGTCCCCGCAGGTTCTTAACCTTCCGTTCCTTGACACCATCGGACGCGCGGACCGCGACAACGCCATCGACCTTTATATCGGTGAGGATTACATGGACGTGCTTGCCGAGGGCAAATGGCAGAACATCTTCAAGGTAAAGCCCGAAGTCTTCACCGCGGAAGCGAAGCGCGCATGGCTTTCGAAGAACACCGACGTAGCGCTCGGCTCTGACGCGTTCTTCCCGTTCAGCGATAACATCGAACGTGCTTTCCGAAGCGGCGTTAAGTACATCGCAGAGCCCGGCGGATCCGTTCGTGACGACCTTGTCATTCAGGCTGCCGACGACCATGACATGTTCATGGCATTTACCGGAATCCGTCTGTTCCACCACTAAAAGGATGTCCTGCATGACGTAGGATTAAGGAATACAGTTGATTCATATGATATTTTAAGCAGGCTGTTACGCTGTAAGTTGATTTGAGGCGTGGCGGCCTGCTTTTTTGTTGCCTCGTGGCGGCTTTCTGATTTGTTGCTGGTGACTGCTTTCTGATTTGTTGCTGGTGGCGGCTTTCTGATTGGCAATTCGTGTAATAGAGAGAATGTTGGGAACTCGGATGGGGGCATCCTCACACCAAACTGAGAGGTGTAGAGGCCCGGTGTGAGGGCAGAGCAAGAAAACTCACACTGAGCGGAAGAAGGAGGATTTCGGGTGTGATGAAAAAGCCGTAGAAATCACATCGGATGGAAGGCTTTCTAATCCGAGTGTGAAGACTTCGTAAAGAAACTCACACAATCCGGAGTTAACTAACGGTAAGTGTGAAAAATACCAAAAAAGAATAACACCGAATACCTGTTTTGCGTGTTCGGTGTGAAAACACAGCATAAAAGATAACACCGGAGCGGCAAAATGCGCGCCCCGGTGTGAAAAATGCAAAGAAAACAGGCTTTACCAGCTCAGGATCTGCTTTTCGATTGCCTTCAGTTCCTTGCGGCGGTCCTTGTAGTCCGGAAGGACGGCGCCGACCTGCGCCCAGAAGGATTTGCTGTGGTTCATCTCGATGCGGTGGCAGAGCTCGTGGACAATGACGTAATCGGAGAGGCGTTCGGACAGAAGGATCAGCTTCCAGTGCAGATTCAGGTTGCCTTCCGATGAGCAGCTGCCCCAGCGCGTTTTGGTCTCGCGGATGGTGAGGCGGTTGTAGGTGATGCCCATGCGGTGGGCGAATTTCTCAACGCGGGCGGCGAGGTAGGCCTTGGCGTATTTGCGGCCCCAGGCGTCGATGGCGGCCTGTACGCGCTCGGACGAAAGATTGGTCCCGCGGACGGCAAGGATCGTGCGACGCATGTCCGGGTGCAGGGCGACAACGATATTGTCTCCGGCGTCCGGAATCTCTTGAAGCATCAGTTCGGCGGCACCGCCGTGGAGCGGAAAGAGCGCGCCGTCAAAATACCGGTTCGCGGGAGCCGGCTCGGCAAGCCCCTCATCGATGACACGCGTTACGGTATCCCGGATCCAGTCCTTCTTCTCCGCGACAATTCTCCGGATTGTGCTTTCCGGCGTCCCGTAGGGCGCGCGAACCTCCACACTGCCGTCCCGGTGCACATGAATCCCTACCGTGCGGCGATGGGAAAATCGAATTGTGTAAGGAATGTCTGCCATGCGGGCCTCCTGCGCTTTTCTGTATCCATCATAAACGATACGTCCCGTTCCGTCAATGAAAACGCGTCCGCCGTTCCCTTTTCTTTTTTCTTGTATCTTGCGCCGTTTCCCTGTATAATAAAATGGAATATGTCCTAAGAACAGGGGAGTTATTATGGAACAGGAAGAAATTCTTACGCAATTGAAAAAGCATCTTAAGGTATGGCGCGCCGCGGCGTGGGTATTGTTACTCCTTTTCGCTGCTGTCGCAACATGCCTTGTTTTGGTTCTGTTTCAGGACGGAAGGAAGAAGGATAACAAGGAAACAGGCGATACTACACATGTAGTACAGAATCGTTTTGTTGTCGCCGACGCCGTGAAAACAGCCAATGAATACTCGAACCATGACTGCATCGTAAAGCCCGCGCAGATTATGGGCTATGAGTACCTTTCGCTTTCTTACGCGAACGGCCTTACAATTTATCTTCGAAACGAATATCCGCCGGAGGGCACGGACGAAGGAACGGATCTTCCGGTTTTGATCTCGAACGGGTCGGAATTCCGCGAATGTAAGAATAAGATCACGGTCGAGAACTTAAAGGAACTTTCCGAACAGAAGCCCTTCGTGCACGGAGAAGGAGAATACCTTTTCTTCACAAACTCGGACGGCACGTACGGCTTTATCAACATGCTGACGCTTGATGAAGCGGTAAATGTGAACCCCAAAGACCTGGCTGCGTCTTATTTTACGCTTGAGGATATCGGCGACGACCATGTGAAGGTGAAGGCAGGGGGCGCGGAGTTCGTATTCCATTCGGCCAATCATACGGTTTCCTTTGAAGGCTTCGAGGTGACGGATGAGGAGCATATGCTTAACGTATCGACGCCTGTGTGCCTCGGAAGCGGGGAGTACATCGGTTATCTCGATGCAACGATCGTGCCGTCGGGAGACCGCTTTACGCTTATTAACGCGAAGTTCGGCGCATATGTCGGATTCGATTACGAGGACCCGCAGAGTACGAAGATCATCGAGCCCATCGCGGCGCCGATCGAGAATCCGATCGTGCTTACCGGTTCGGGGCGGTACTATCTGCCGCGGTTTGAGCGTGTCGGAACGCACAGCTACAACTGGGACAACCTTGTGATCAAGGAGAACGGTTTCCGCTATCTGACGGACGATGACGGCAATGTCATCTCGCGGATGGGTGTCGACGTTTCCTACTATAACAACAGCAACGGCGCGATTGACTGGGCGAAGGTGAAGAAGGCCGGAATCGATTTTGCGATTGTCAGGATTGGTTATCGCGGCGTTTCCCAGGGATCGGTCGACGGGGACAGCTATGCGAAGACGAACATTCAGGAGGCCGCCGCTGCCGGACTGGATGTCGGCGTATATTTCTACACGCAGGCAATTACCGAGGAAGAGGCCATTGAAGAGGCCGATTTCGTGCTGAAGAAGATAGCGGAGTACGGCGCGGAGAACATCACGCTCCCCCTTGTCATCGACACCGAGCTCTATGAGCCCAAGCAGACCGCGCGGGGCAATCTGCTGACGCGTGAGCAGAGAACGAAATGCATCGTCGCATTTTGCGAAAGAGTCAAGGCGGCCGGCTACACGCCGATGGTTTACTCAAGCCTTCGCTGGTCGATCATGAGCTATGACCGGGATGCGGTGGCGGATTATCCGTTCTGGTTTGCTTATTACGGCGAGCGGTCCTCGTACCGTTTTGACTATGCAATCTGGCAGTACACGAGCGAGGGAAGCGTTCCCGGTATTACCGGCGAGGTGGACCTTGATATGATGCTCGATTATTCCGTGATCAAGAAATAGTAATGAATGGGAGTGTGCGGTTGTAGAACAAATCATATAAACAAAAGAAAGAGAGGACTGTTATGACACCCGGAAAGAGAGCATTAAAAGGCGTACTGATTGCATTGGGAGGTTCCTTCCTGCTAAGCGGAATTATTGTTTTGTTCTTCAGCAGGAACTGGCTTTTCGATCTGATCACGGAACAGAAGAAATCCTACGACGCGCTTTCGGTCGATCTGGAGGATATGAAGCCCGGTGACCACGTAACGGTCGATGTCGTGTTTACGGCCGGCTATGCGATCACGAAAAGTGAGTGGCTCGGCAAAGGAAACACGGTATCCTATGCCTCCAACACACGCTATTATCTTGTACCCGTTCTTGATGAAAAGGATGACTATCGGTTCGATCATTATGTGCTGGTAAGCAAAACCGGAAATTACAAGAAGATTGACGCAGCTGCGAAGGCCTTTCAAGCGTGGTGGAACGGCGAAGGCCCGATGCCGACGGAAACGGTTTATTCCGTGGACGGACGTGTTACCAGGCTGAACAAAAAGGAAAAGGAAGCTCTCGAGGAGTTCTTCGACGGCGAAGATTATGACGAATGGGTTCAGCCTTACGTCATAAGACCTTTCTGGGACGGAATGAACAGCGGTAAGAGCGGCGCTCTTGCGATGGTGATTGCTTCGATTATTCTCATCGTAGTTAACACAATTGTTGTAATCATCGGATTCCGGATCGGGCATAAGAAGAAAAACAAGGCAGAATAGTATTGACAAATGTTACGCATCATGTTATAGTTGTGCTATGAGGTATAGAACAAACATAGCACATATAACATGATGCTTTTGTTTTACGAAGTCCGGATAGGAAGAAGGTGATTTTATGAACATTAACAAGTTTACACAGAAGTCCCTTGAGGCCGTGCAGGCTGCGGAGAAGATTGCATACGATTACGGCAATCCCGAGATTCGTTCCGAGCACCTTCTGTATGCTCTGGTGAACGATTCGGAGGGTCTGATCCCGAAGCTTCTTTCGAAGATGGAGATCAACGCGACCGTGCTTTCGGCACAGCTTCGCGGACAGATTGAGAAGCTTCCGAGAGTGCAGGGCGGAAACACCGGTATCTCGCAGGGACTGAATAAGATTCTGATTTACGCTGAGGATGAGGCGAAGGCAATGGGAGACGCTTATGTGAGCGTCGAGCATCTGTTCCTGTCGATTCTCAAGTACGCGGAGCGGGAGACCGCCGCGATCCTTCGTGAGTTTCGCATCGCAAGGGAGGACTTTTTAAAGGCCCTTGCAAGTGTAAGGGGCAACCAGCAGGTGAATACCGATAACCCCGAGGCAACCTACGACACGCTTGAGAAGTACGGCTACGACCTTGTTGAGCGGGCGAAGCAGCAGAAGCTGGACCCGGTAATCGGAAGAGATTCCGAGATCCGTAACGTTGTGCGGATTCTGTCCCGTAAGACGAAGAACAATCCGGTTCTGATCGGTGAACCCGGTGTCGGTAAGACGGCGGTTGTCGAGGGACTTGCGCAGCGTATCGTTGCCGGCGACGTGCCGGAGGGACTTAAGGATAAAAGCATATTCGCTCTCGATATGGGCGCGCTTGTTGCGGGAGCCAAGTACCGCGGCGAGTTTGAGGAGCGTCTTAAGGCAGTGCTTGAAGACGTAAAGAACAGCGAGGGGAGAATCATTCTCTTCATCGATGAGCTGCATACGATTGTCGGCGCGGGCAAGACCGACGGCGCGATGGATGCCGGCAATATGTTAAAGCCGATGCTTGCAAGAGGTGAACTCCACTGTATCGGCGCTACAACATTGAATGAATACCGTCAGTACGTCGAAAAGGACGCGGCGCTTGAGCGTCGTTTCCAGCCGGTTATGGTAGACGAGCCGACGGTTGAGGATACCATAAGCATCCTCCGTGGATTGAAGGAACGTTACGAGGTATATCACGGCGTGAAGATCAGTGACGGCGCGTTGGTGAACGCAGCTGTTCTTTCGAACCGTTATATAAGCGACCGGTTCCTTCCCGACAAGGCGATTGACCTCGTGGATGAGGCATGCGCCCTTATAAAGACCGAACTGGATTCGATGCCGACCGAACTGGACGAAGCGAAGCGTTCCATGATGCAACTGGAGATTGAGGAGGCTGCGCTTAAGAAGGAAGAGGACGCACTCAGTAAAGAGCGTCTTGCGGCATTACAGAAGGAACTCGCAAAGGCGAAGGAGGATTTCGAGTCCGCGAAGGCACAGTGGGATGCCGAGAAAGCGGAGCTTGAGGGCGTCCGGAAGCTGAAAGAGGAAATCGAAGAAGTTAACCGTCAGATTGCGGACGCGCAGCGCAGCTACAATCTTGATAAGGCGGCGGAACTTACTTACGGAAAACTGCCGCAGTTAAAGAAGGCACTCGCCGCAGCGGAAGAGGATATCCGCGCCAAAGGACACACGATGGTACACGAGACCGTCGACGAGGAGGAGATTGCGAAGATTGTCTCCAAGTGGACGGGAATTCCGGTAGCGAAGCTTAACGAGAGCGAGCGGAATAAGACGCTTCATCTTGCGGACGAGCTGCACCGTCGTGTCATCGGCCAGGACGAAGCCGTTGCAAGGGTGACGGAAGCCATCATGCGTTCGAAGGCGGGCATCAAGGATCCGAACCGGCCTATCGGTTCGTTCCTGTTCTTAGGACCTACCGGTGTCGGTAAGACCGAGCTTGCGAAGGCACTTGCCGAAGCTTTGTTTGATAACGAAACGAATATGGTCCGTATCGATATGAGTGAGTATATGGAGAAGTATTCCGTATCCCGTCTGATCGGAGCGCCTCCCGGATATGTCGGTTACGACGAGGGCGGCCAGCTTACGGAAGCCGTACGGCGTAAGCCCTACAGCGTCGTTCTGTTCGATGAGGTCGAGAAGGCTCATCCCGATGTGTTCAACGTCCTGTTACAGGTTCTCGATGACGGACGGATTACGGATTCGCAGGGACGTACGGTGGACTTCAAGAATACGATTCTGATCATGACCTCGAATATCGGCTCGGAGTATCTGCTTACGGGCGTCAAGGAAGACGGCACGATTTCCACGGAGGCGGAGGACGCTGTCATGCGTGACCTTCGGGCGCATTTCCGTCCGGAGTTTCTGAACCGTCTTGATGAGACGATTCTCTTTAAGCCGCTTACGAAGGACAACATTCGAAGCATCATCACGCTTCTTACGAAGCGTCTCAATGACCGGCTTCATGAGCGGCAGGTGAGCGTACGTTTCACCGACGCGGCGATCGACCTTGCCTGCGAAAAGGCATACGATCCGGTTTACGGCGCAAGACCTCTGAAGCGGTACCTGCAGACCAATGCGGAGACGATGAGCGCAAGAATGATCCTAGAGGATCAGGTACATGCCGGCGATACAATCGTTATCGATGTCGTGGACGGTGTGCTGACGGCGCATGTCGAGTAAAGAGGACTGTTTGGTTCCAAATCGAACGGTATAGTTCAAGCTTATCAGGGTTCGCTTTTGCCTATAATTTTGCCCGGGAATCGACTCAATCCTTCCATTCGGGGGAGTTGGGTCGATGCCCGGGCTTTCTGTTTCAACCTATTTTTTTGTTTTCTTCGATTTGGGTCGACTGTTTTCCCGGATTTATCGACTCGGATTATCAGGTTTCACAATATGGGTCGAGTTTTGTCTCTCCGGCATCGACCCATATTCTTTTCACGAAAAGTTTGGGTCAAAATATGAATCGATATCATCGACTCAAACTCGCCGAGAGCGCGATTGGGGTCGATTTACTATCCCTTCCCGTGAACCCGATTTCACATTTTCTCCGGTATGGGTTGATATTCCGTTTATTTTACCAGTGAATCGTCATCAATTGTGTCGATGTCGTTGTACTTACGGTACTGAGCTTCCAGTTCCCTGTCACTGATGATCGTGATGCGGCCGGCATCATATTCTTTGCATACCCAGTCATAGATGTTATGCACAAGCGGAGCATCCTTCGTAAGGGCGGAAAGACCGAGCTTTCTTCGGTAATCGTTGACCCAGAAGGCAACTCCCGCAAGTCCCGAAGTGTTCGAAACGGATACCTTCGGCGGACGGTTCAGGATGGCTTCGGTATCGAAAATGTTATAAATCTCCGGGTTCTTCATCATGCCGTCCGCGTGGATTCCTGCACGTGTGAGATTGAAGTTTGCGCCGACGAAAGGCGTCATCGGTGGAATCTCGTAACCGGTCTCACGCTCGATATAATCCGCGATCTCGGTAATAACCCTGGGATCCATTCCGTTCAGATGTCCCCGTAAGGAGGCGTACTCAAATACCATCGCTTCAAGCGGTACGTTTCCGGTCCGCTCCCCGATCCCGAGGAGAGAGCAGTTCACGGCGCTTGCCCCGTACATCCAGGCGGTCGTCGCATTTACCACACCCTTATAAAAATCGTTGTGTCCGTGCCACTCAAGCATTTCCGAGGGAACCTCGGAGTAGTGCATTAATCCGTAGATAATGCCGGACACGCTTCGGGGCATCGTTGCGCCCGGGTACGGAACGCCGTAGCCCATCGTGTCGCAGGCACGGATCTTGATCGGAACGCCGCTTTCATGGGACAGCTCCATCAGACTGTTCGCAAACGGGACCACGAAGCCGTAGAAATCGGCACGGGTAATATCCTCAAAATGGCAGCGCGGCCGAAGACCGGCTTCGATGCAGTCTTTAACGATTCCGAGGTAGCGGTCCAAAGCTTCCCTTCTGGTTAAGCCCATCTTATGGAAGATATGGTAATCGGAGCAGCTTACGAGAATACCGGTCTCCTTAATGCCAATCGAGCGGACGAGCTCGAAGTCCTTCTTGTTGGCGCGGATCCAGGTCGTGATTTCCGGGAAACGGTACCCGAGTTCCATGCACCGCTCAAGTGCATCCCGGTCCTTCTTCGAGTAAACGAAGAATTCGGTCTGCCGGATCATTCCGTTCGGGCCGCCGAGCTTATGAAGAAGCTTGTAGATATGGATCATTTGCTCCGTCGTGTAAGGAGTTCGCGACTGCTGACCGTCGCGAAAGCTCGTGTCGGTGATGAAGATGTCTTCGGGCATGTTCTCCGGAACACGCCGGTAGTTGAACGCTATCTTCGGTGTTTCCGTGTAGGGGAACATCTCCCGGAACAGTTCCGGCTCGGGAGTATCCTGCAGCTGATAGATATAAGGATCCTGTTCGAGTTTAAATGTTTTATTGCTGAGCGCCAGGTCACGCATGTCAAAACCTCCGATGAAAAGTAATTCTTTACAAGTTTTAACATACGGGATATAATTTGTAAAATGAATATATCAGATAAAAACAATTCGGAAATCGAATAAATCAATGGAGGAGTAACATGGACATCGAAGCAATCCGGACCTTTTTGATTCTTGCCGACACCAAAAACTATACGAAAACCGCCGATCAGCTTTTTGTAGCGCAGTCGACGGTAACTAACCGGATTCTGGAACTGGAACGGGAGCTCGGCGTAAGGCTTTATGAGCGGACCAACCGGCGCGTCTACCTGACTCCCGAAGGAGAGCGTTTCCGGATATACGCGGAGAAAGTGATCGGGCTTACCGACGCGTCCCTTTCGGAAATGTCGAAAATCCCGCGGTATGAGCGATATCTTCGGATCGGAAGCGCCGACTCAATCTACGAGGGGCATCTTGCGCAGCTGCTTCTTGATTACCGGAACTCTCATCCGAAGGATTCGCTGAAGATTACGATCGGACTTACTGACCATCTTCTGGAGCAGATTCAGGATGAGTTGTTCGATGTGGTATTTACCTACCGGCCGATTAAGAAGAGCGCGCTTCTGTGTTCCGTCTATAAGCAGGACGAGCTCGTTCTGGTAACAGACAGCACGAACACGAAATACCGGGGCGGCATTACCGAAGCGGAGCTTTCACCCGAGCGGTATCTGATGTGTAATTTTGCGTTACAGGACGTAGGGCAGTACATCCGGACGCTGTTTCCGAAATACCACCGTTTTGCGTTCGAAATCGATGACTGTATGAAGATTGTGCCGTACCTCTTAAACAGTGACACGTACACGTTTCTGCCGCAGGACATGGCGAAGCCGTATATCGCCGAGGGCAGGCTTCTTCGGATTCCCCTTAAGGATTTCAAACCGCCGGTCATCAACAGCTATATCATATGCCGGAAAGCGGCAGAGGAGATATGCCGCGAGATCTTCGGACAGCCATAATATAATCCCGGTTGATATGTTCAACCGGGATTTTCCTGTTTCTTAATGAGTGCCTTAAAGCGTTGCTTTCTGGCCTTTCGCGGCGCGCTTACGGCAGCGTACCTTCTTCGCGTGGTAGGTCTTTCCGTCGAAGATGAATTCGTCGACGTTCTGATCAAGGGAGGTGCCGTAGATAACATAGTCCTTCTTTTCGAGAGCAATCGCCTTAACACCCTTCGAGGTCTTCTTGAGTTCGGGAACTTCCTCAAGCGGGAAGCCGAGGGAGAGCTTCTTCTCGGTCAGAATGATGACCTTCTGGTGTCCGCTCATCACTTCCTTCGCGGAGAGGGCGGTGAGGCCGACAATCTTATCGTTATCTTCGAGTTTGGTCGTATTCACGACGGCACGGTTCGTGTCGAACTCGATGCCGGAAACCTGCTTGATGAGACCGTTTCTTGTTACGAACAGAAGCTGTGAGTTGAACAGATCCTCGAAAGCGATGAACAGAAGCGCCTCTTCGTCGTTTCCGACCTTCGTAAGCGTCTGGTAAAGAGTTCCTTTATCCTTGATCTTGGTGCGCGGAATCTGCGAAACCTTGAGCTGGTAAAGGTTACCCTGCGCGGTGAAGATGCAGAGCCGGTCGTTCGAGCGGATCGGGCAGATGTGCGTGAACTCCGCAAGCGTCTCCGGCGAGGTCTTCTGGTAGGACGGAAGATCGACGGCCTTCATGTAGCCGAAGCGGTCAATCAGAAGCATCAGATCTTCAATCTTCTCCTCGACAACATAAGCCTTCAATACTTCGGTCGTAATCTGCGTCTTACGGGGCTGCGCGAACTTGAGGCGGAACTCAAGAAGCTGCTCCTCAATGACCTTATAAAGTTCACTCTTACGGGACAGAATCTTCTGGAACCGCTTGATGTTCTTCTGGAGCTCGTCATCCTCCTGCTGTAATTTCAGAAGCTCGAGTCCGACCAGCTTTGATAACTGCATCGAAAGAATCGCGTCCGCCTGGCGCTCGGTGAAATCAAACTTCGTCGCGGCTTTCGCGGCTTCGTTGGTCTTAAAGCGGATGCCCTCGGTGTTACCGGTCATCAGGCAGTCCTTCGCCTGCTTTAACTCGCGGGAGCCGCGCAATACCTCGATGATATAGTCGATGACATCCACGGCACGGATCAGGCCGCCGACGATCTCAAGCCGCTTGATTGCCTTATCAAGCAGGTACTGATATTCCTTCGTGTAGAGTTCATCCTGGAAATCGATAAACTCCTGCAGGAGCCCTTTGAGGGAAAATGTGAAGGGCTGGTTGCCTTTAACCGCAAGGAAGTTCGCCCCGTAGGTTTCCTCGAGTGGCGTTTTCTTATATAAGCCGTTTAACAGATTCTCAACGTCACGGTCTTTCTTGACTTCGATGACGATGCGGATGCCTTCTTTACTGGACTCGTCGCGGACATCTGCGATTTCCTCAAAGGTCTTCTCGCGGACGGCATCCGCGAGCGCTTCGATCAGTTTCGTCTTGTTGCCGGAAAGCGTATAAGGGATTTCGGTGATGACGATATTCTTCTTACCGTACTCGCCGTTCTCAATCGTTGCCTTCGCGCGGATTCGGATACGGCCCTCGCCGGTTTCGTAAAGCACCGGAAGCTCATCACCGTTTACGATGATGCCGCCGGTCGGAAAGTCCGGTCCCGGAATCAGCTGCATCAGGTCTTCGGTCGTAATATACGGGTCATGCATCACCGCGATTGCGGCGTCAATGACCTCCACCGGGTTGTGGGGCGGAATGTTGGTTGCCATACCGACCGCGATACCGGTCGTTCCGTTGATCAGAAGGTTCGGAAGCATGGCCGGCAGAACCGAAGGCTCCTTCTCGTTGTCGTCGAAGTTCGGAACGAACTCCACGAGTCCCTGGTCGAGATGCTCGAGCATCGTCATCGCGCCGACCGAAAGCCTTGCCTCGGTATATCGCATGGCAGCAGGGCCGTCGCCGTCAATCGAACCGAAGTTTCCGTGTCCGTCCACCAAAGGGATTGAAAGCGAATAATCCTCGGTCATGTGCACAAGCGCCTCGTAAATCGAGGAGTCGCCGTGCGGGTGGTATTTACCCATGGTATCGCCGACGATACGAGCGCTCTTACGGTGCGGTTTCTTCGGGTCGAGCCCGAGCTCCTTCATCGCGTAGAGAATACGTCTCTGTACGGGTTTCAAACCGTCCCGGACGTCCGGAATGGCACGGGCGATGATAACGCTCATCGCGTAGTCCCGGAAGGAGGTTTTCATCTCTTCGGCAAAATCAAGCTGAATTACCGATTCTTTCTCGTTGTTCAAGGTTTCTGCCTCCTATCAGGTGATATCCAGATTCGCGTATTTCGCTTCGTCGATAATGAACTGTCTTCTCGGGCCGACGTTACTGCCCATCAGAAGGTTTGTGACCTCGTCGGCTTCGACGGTATCGGCAATCGAAACCTGCGCCAGCACTCGCTGCGCGGGATTCAAAGTCGTTTCCCAAAGCTGTGTGTCATCCATTTCTCCGAGACCTTTATAACGCTGTAAAGAAAGAATTCTGCCGTTTGCATGCTCGATCTCGCGGCGCTTCTTATCAAGCTCGAAATCGTTCATCAGGTATTTGCTTTCCTTCTTCGTTTTCTTGCCTGGAATCTCGTATTCAATCTTATAAAGCGGCGGAAGCCCGCGGTACACCTTGCCCTCTAAAATCAGCTCCGGCATGAAGCGGTAGAAGAAAGTAAGAAGCAGGGTGCTGATATGCGCGCCGTCGACATCGGCATCGGTTAAGATGATGATCTTGTCGTAACGGAGCTTATTGATATCGAACTCGTCGCTGATGCCGCAGCCGAAGGCCGCAATCATCGAGCGGATTTCGTTGTTCTGCAGAATTTTCTCGAGGGTTGCCTTCTCGACGTTTATGATCTTACCGCGAAGGGGAAGCACGGCCTGTGTCTGGCGGTTTCTGGCCTTCTTGACGGTACCGCCTGCGGAATCACCCTCGACGATGTAAATCTCGCATTCGGATGGTTTCTTCGAGGAGCAGGCGGCAAGCTTGCTCTTCGTATCGAAATCGTTCAACTGCTTCAATACCGCGCTTCTTGCCTTGTCGCTTGCCTGACGGGCGCGGCAGGAGCGTGCGGTGTTATCGAGGATGGTGCGGAGCACCTCGACGTTCTTATCGAAGTAGCGGGTCACTTCCGCGGCGAAAACCTCGTCGACAGCCGCCTTGGCGTCGGTGTTGCCGAGCTTCGTCTTCGTCTGGCCTTCAAACTGCGGGTCGGGATGCTTGATCGAAACGATGGCGACAAGACCGTTTCTGACGTCCTTGCCGTCGTAGTTCTCATCCTTATCCTTTAAGTAACCGAGTTCTCTCGCATAGGAGTTCAGCACTCTTGTAAGAGCGGTCTTAAAACCGGTCACGAGCGTACCGCCGTCGACGACGTTAATGCGGTTACAGTAGGCATTGATCTGCTCGGAATAATCGTTGATGTACTGGAAGGCAACCTCGACCTCGATGTCGCCCTTGCTTCCCTCAATGTAAATCGGTTCTGCGTGAAGGGGTGTAGCCTCGCGGTTAATATAGGAGATAAAGCTCTTGATGCCGTGCTCCTCACAGTAAACCTTCTCCTCGCCGGTCTTTTCGTCCTTGAAGCGGAGCGTAAGTCCCTTGTTCAAGAAGGCGATTTCCTTGAGCCGCTTGCAGATCGTCTCCGGGCTGAACTTGACGGTCTCGAAAATCTCGGGATCGGGGTAAAATGTGACCTTTGTCCCGGTCTCGCTCTTCTTGCACGTGCCGATGACGGGAAGAAGACCGTTCTCAAGTTTCGTTACCGGATGTCCGCCGTTCTCATAGGAATCGCGGTAAATGTTACCGTTCCGCTTGATCTCTACACACATCTTCGAGGAGAGCGCGTTCACGACGGAAGCGCCTACGCCGTGCAGACCGCCGGAAACCTTATAGACCGTGTTGCCGAACTTGCCGCCCGCATGAAGAATCGTATAGACAACGCGCGCGGTCGGAATCTTCTTGGTCGGATGGATGTCCACGGGGACACCGCGGCCGTTATCGATTACGGTGATGCCGCCGTCTTTCTGTAATATAATCTGAAGCTCGTTGCAGTAACCCGCAAGATGTTCGTCAATGCCGTTGTCGAGAATCTCCCAGATCAGGTGGTGAAGTCCCTTCGTACCGGTGGAACCGATATACATACCGGGACGTTTTCTTACTGCTTCGAGTCCTTCGAGAACAACGATCTGACTGCCGTCGTATTCTGCCATAGCAAAACCTCTTCGTGTGAATTCAATGGCACAAGTAGTAGTGCCCATACATCAAAAATATACCACATTTTGCGCATGAATGCAAGCGCAACATACCCAAAAACGAAAATTTGTTCGATAAAAACCATGGCATTTGCCGCAGAAAGAATTTTACAGTTGAAAAGTACCCAAGGGCGTGATATAATCAATGAGATTTTTGCAGAAAGGAGAGGACTGATGAATAAGATTCCGTTCGTTACGAAGGAACAGGTTGCTGAGATTGCCAAGAGCTACCCGACCCCGTTCTATCTTTATGACGAAGAAGCAATCCGGGCAAATGCCAGAGAATTGTATGAAGCATTCTCATGGAATCCCGGCTTTAAGGAATTTTTCGCCGTTAAGGCGACGCCCAATCCTTATCTGCTGCAGATTTTGCGCGAGGAAGGGTGCGGAGTCGACTGCTCTTCGTATACGGAGCTTCTGCTTTCAGAGGCTGCAGGATTCGGGAACGGGGAAATTATGTTCTCTTCGAACGAAACTCCTGTGGGCGAGTTTACGAAAGCGCGCGAACTGGGCGCATATATCAATCTGGACGACGTAACCCATATTCCATTCTTACAGAAGGAGTGCGGCATCCCGGAGACCGTATGCATGCGATACAATCCGGGCGGCATCTATGAACTCGAGAACGGCATCATGGATAATCCCGGTGATGCCAAATACGGCTGCACCGAGGCACAGATGGTCGAGGGCTATCAGAAGCTTCTTGCGCTTGGCGTAAAGAACTTCGGAATTCACTCATTTCTCGTAAGCAACACGATTGCGGAGGATTACTATCCGACGCTCGCGCGTACGTTGTTCACGCTCGCAGTGCGCCTTAAGGAGAAGACCGGGGCTCATATTGCGTTCATTAATCTGTCCGGCGGAATCGGTATCCCTTACCGTCCGGAGGACGAGAAGGTGAACATTAAGAGAGTGGGCGAGGCTGTACGCAAGGTTTATGAGGAGGTACTTGTGCCCGCAGGTATGGGCGACGTGGCTCTTTTCACCGAACTCGGCCGTTATATGATGGGACCTTACGGGATCCTTGTGACCAAAGCGATCCATGAGAAACATATCTACAAAGAGTATATCGGAGTAGATGCCTGCGCGGTGAACCTTATGCGTCCCGCTATGTATCGGGCGTACCATCACATTACCGTGCTCGGGAAAGAGAATGCACCTGCCGACTGCCTTTATGACGTAGTCGGTTCCCTTTGCGAGAATAATGACAAGTTTGCCATCGACCGTAAACTCCCTAAGATCGAGATCGGCGACTACCTTGTCATTCATGACGCAGGCGCGCATGGTTATGCCATGGGCTACAATTACAACGGAAAACTTAAATGTGCCGAGCTTCTTTGGAAGCCGGGCGGAAAGGTTCAGATGATCCGTCGGGCGGAACAGCCTAAGGATTATTTCGCAACCTTTGATTTCAGCGATATGATGAAGCCTTATCTGTCCTGAAATTTGTGACGGGCGATGCCCGTTCCCGTTATGAAACTGTTTGTTCGGCACAGTGTTTTTTACACTGTGCTTTTTTTGTAAGGGCCGCAGGGCGGCCGTCGGCGAAATGCCGGGAAAGGATGTTGTTGTGGGTAAGAAGAAAAAGGCCGGTGAAGCTTCGGTCAGACCGAAGGAGAAGATACCGGCTTCGATAAGAAGTGTATTGGAACCTTACTTTCCGAATGGGGACATGGACGAAAAGGTCCTGATCTGTACGGAAACCGATATGAACGACAAGTTAGAGTTCACGCTCGGATACCTGGTACTCTGTAAGGAACGGATTCTCGTTCTGGTTTCCGAGCCGGTTCCGGGGGAGGTTCACTTTTTCAAGGGGCGGGAGACGCTCGCCTCGAAAGCGCAGACCGTAAGACGTGAGTGGACCGTAAAGGAATACTCCCTTACGGATATGAAGGAAATGAAGATCGAGCGGACCGTCGGCGGCGGATTCCTGATGCTTGTGCATAAGAATCCGGATGATGAAGAGGCGGACGGCAAAGCAGAGGTCATTGCTTCGTTCTCCAATCACCGCATCGGTCAGACTACAAGAGTAGAACGCTTATGCGAAAAGATTGTTGAGAACGAAGAAATCGAAGAGGACGAGGACGAGAAGGAAGAGGAGTTCTGCCCGATCTGCGGCATGATGTACCCGGACGAGGACCGTAAGATCTGTCCGAGGTGCATGAACAAGAAATCCATTCTGTTCCGTACACTCGGATACCTGAAGCCTTACCGCGGACGGATTGCGCTTCTGATGCTCTGCATCTTCGTATATTCGGGACTGAATATCATCTGGCCGTACTTAAACGGTAAGGTGCTGTACGATAAGGTACTGGCGAAGGACGATGCGTTTATCGAGTCCTTCGGGATTCCCGGCGGAAAGTACGTTCTGGCGCTCGGAATCCTTGTACTGACGATGCTCGGTACGAAGATTCTCATGCAGATGTTCGGAATCTTTCAGGGTGTCATTACCGCGAAGATCGTTCCGGACCTTGTCAGGACGCTGAAGACGGACGTGTTCAGCTCCATGGGCAAGCTGTCCATCAGCTTCTTTACGAGTAAGCAGACCGGCTCCCTGATGACCCGTGTCATGAGCGATGCCGACGAGGTAACCGGTTTCTTCATCGACGGTCTTCCGTATTTCCTTGTGAACATATTCACGATCGTTTCGATGGCCGTTGTTATGTTCATGCTGAACCCGGTGCTCGCGGTTGCGGCACTTGTGTTCATGCCGATCGCGTTCCTTATAAGCTGGAAGATGCTTCCGCGTCTCTGGCACCGTTACGGACGCCGTCACCGTGCCACCCGTTCCCTGAATTCAAAGGTTAACGATAACCTTCAGGGCGCGCGTGTCGTTAAGGCGTTCGGGCAGGAGGAAAGCGAAGTCGGACGTTTTGATAAGAGTAACGAAAAGGTTCGGAGCGCCGACATGGCGGTTCTGAACTATGACAACAAATTCAGCGCCCTGTATTCCATGGCGGAGAACTTTGCTTCGCTGACGGTTTACGTAATCGGTGCGTTCCTGATTCTGAAGGCGCACACGATCTCCCTCGGCGTATTGATCACATTTACCGGATATGTCAGCCAGCTGACGGGACCGATGGACTTCATGTCCTTCTTCTTCCGCTGGTACACGAACTGCATGAACAGCGCGCAGCGTATGTTCGAAATCATCGACGCGATTCCCGAGATTCAGGAGAAGCCCGACGCGCTTAAACTGGATCACATCGACGGAACGGTTGAGATGAAAAATGTGACGTTCGGTTACGAGAAGCATAAGCCGGTTCTTAAGAATGTGAGCCTTACGGTGAAGAGCGGCGAAATGCTCGGAATCGTGGGACGTTCCGGCGCCGGCAAGACGACGATCGTTAACCTGATTTCGAGACTTTACGACCCGCAGGAGGGACAGGTGCTCCTTGACGGACACGACGTGCGCGACCTTAGCTTCGAGACGCTCCGCGGCTATGTGGCGATGGTTTCGCAGGAAACGTACATGTTCATGGGAACCGTGGCGGAGAACATTGCCTACGCAAGAAAAGACGCGACACGCGAAGAAATCATCCGTGCTGCCGTGCTTGCGAGCGCGCATGACTTCATATGCCGCATGCCCGACGGATACGACACGATGATCGGGTCCTCCGGACGTGAACTGTCTGGTGGTGAAAGACAGCGTATTTCCATTGCAAGAGCCATCCTCGCGAATCCGAAGATCCTGATTCTCGACGAGGCGACGGCAGCTGTTGACACCGAGACCGAGCAGGCGATTCAGCAGTCCATCAACCTGCTGATCAAGGGACGTACCACAATCTCGATTGCGCACCGTCTCTCCACGCTCCGTGACGCGAACACCCTGGTCGTTATCGATGAAGGAAAGGTTGCGGAACAGGGCACGCATGAGGAACTGATTGCCAAGAAGGGCGTTTATTACAAGCTGAAGGAACTTCAGACCAAGGCATTGGCGCTGAAGGGAATCGAGTAAGCTGCACATTAGGAGGATATTATGGGATTTAAGCAATTTGAAGGCGCAGATGAGGAGTTCAATCTCGAGCAGATGGAAGCCGAGACCGAGCAGATGCTCAGACTGCGTTATATCAATAAAGACAATGCGGTTTTCGCGCGTACGGCGGGAGGCTTCGTTTCGCTTGATCTGAACGAAAGCATCGCACCGGAGCATTATGACCGAATCCGCGTGGTTCGGAGTTTTCCGTTCACCGACCGGGACAAGTACATCTCCATCCGTACGATTGACGAGAAATCGAAGGAAATCGGCATGATCAAAGATCTTTCGACGGATGTAACCCCGGAGACACGGCAAATGCTCGAAGAGCAGATGGACATCCGCTACTTCACGCCGGTGATCAAAAAGATTAACAGCATCAAGGACGAGTACGGACATGCGTATTTCGATGTGGAGACCGACCAGGGACCGTGTAAATTCGTTATCTATATGAATTCGAGCTCGGTTGTAAACCTTTCGGACGTACGTCTTCTCATCAGCGATCTCGACGGCAACCGCTTCGAGATTCCGGATTACACAAAGCTGTCCGCAAGAGAACTGAAGATGCTTGACCTGTTCCTGTAAGATTACGGGGGCCTCTGCGAAATCGTCGCAGAGTAAGAGAAGAAGTGAGGTTAATGTATGAATTTAAAGTTTAAACTGCCGAAGCGCCAGTCGGAACTGCTGGCGCTTCGGGAAGGGGAAACGGTCCGCTACTGTTCGCCGTACGACGTAAACATGTCCGGCAGCTGGACGAAGCAGGGCTATATCGTCGTAACCGACCGGCGTCTTGTGGTGCTTTCGGATCAGGCGGTCACGGAAGACATTCCGCTTTCGGAAATTGACTTTCTGAAGTGTGAGCCGCTTGTCAATAACGGCATCCTTGTCGGAAGGAAGGCAGGCGAGACCGAGGACCGGATTCTCGCACGGTTCAGTATGAAGCACGTGTCCCGTGTGGCATTTGTCGCAAAGGGAGCGCTGCTTTTAAAGGAAGGTTCCAAAAAGGAGGCAGTCAGCAGGGAACGCGACCGTACGTGTCCGATCTGCGGACGTGCCATCCGCGGCATGAGCGAATGCCCGAAGTGCAGCGGAAAGCCCTCCGCTTTCAGAAAGTTTCTCGGGTTCTGCGGCCAGTACAAGGCTCTGCTCCTCCTGATCGCGTTTCTGATGGTTGCGACCTCCGCGGTACAGCTTTACATCCCGGAGGTGCAGAAGAACTTCATCGATAAGAACCTGCGTCCCGCCGTCGGAACAACGAAGGAAATCATCGTGTACGCGATTACGATGGCGGTGCTTTCCGTAACGCTGATCGGCATCTCCGTGGCGCGTTATTACACCTGTATGTCGATGGGCACACGGATCAGCAAGGATCTTCGAAAGCAGCTGTATCATAAGATTCAGAAACTGTCGCTTTCGTTCATTCAGGACCGTCGTCCGGGCGCTCTGATGAACCGGATCACCGGCGACACCGCGCAGATAAGAAGATTCATGGAGGACGGCTTTGCCGGCATGTTCTCCTGTCTGATCACGATGATCTCGGCGGTTATCGTAATGATTCGGCTCAGCTGGCAGCTGACGATCGTATGTGTGGCATTTGTCCCGATTGCTCTCGGACTTTCGATTTCGTTCTGGAAGAATATCCATCGCCGTTTCCACATGCAGTGGCAGAAGAGCGATAAGATCAATTCCGGGCTGCAGGACGTTCTGACCGGTATCCGTGTCGTGAAGTCCTTCGGTACCGAAGAGCAGGAGTCCGATCACTTTAAGGAACTGGCGGCCGAGTTTGCGAAGGTGCAGAAGCGGAACGAGGTCTTCTGGGCCAAGCTGTTCCCGATGATCTCATTCGTAATGGGTCTCGGCATCTATTTCGTGACGTATTTCGGCGGTATCCGCGTCATCAACGGACCGCTGACCGTCGGTGAACTGACGCAGTTCATCAGCTATTCGTGGATGCTGTACGGACCGCTCGGATGGATGACCTTCCTGCCCCGTATGATCACGCAGCTGATGACAAGCCTTGAGCGTATCTACGACGTTTTGGACGAGGAACCGATGATCCGCGACCACGAGAACGCTGTGGAAAAGGACATCGAGGGAGCCGTGGAGTTCCGCGACGTAACCTTCGGTTACCATTCCTACGAGCCGGTTCTTGAGAAGATTAACCTGAAGGTTAAGCCCGGCGAGATGATCGGTCTTGTCGGCGCATCCGGCACCGGCAAATCCACAATGATCAACCTGATCATGCGTCTCTACGAGGTGGATGACGGCCAGATTCTGATTGACGGAACGGACATCAACAATCTGAAGATCGAAAAATACCATTCCCAGATCGGCGTCGTGCTGCAGGAGAACTTCCTTTTCGCCGGCACCATCTACAACAATCTGAAGTTCGCAAAGCCCGACGCGACCGAAGAGGAGATCATCCGCGCGGCCAAGATGGCCAACGCCCACGATTTCATCCTGAAGACGCCCGACGGCTACAATACCTATGTCGGAGAGCACGGCTTCAGCATCTCGGGCGGTGAGAGACAGCGTCTTGCAATTGCGAGAGCCATCCTCAATAACCCGAAGATTCTGATCCTCGACGAAGCGACCTCCGCCCTCGACACCGAGAGCGAATACCTGATCCAGAAGGCTCTGGAGCGCCTTACGGCAAATTGCACGACATTCGCCATCGCGCACCGTCTGTCCACACTGAAGGATGCGGACCGTCTCGTCGTTATCGACGGACACCACATCGCCGAGGTCGGCACGCATAACGAGCTGATGGAGAAGAAGGGCATCTACTACGGACTGGTAACGGCCCAGCTGCAGATGCAGGCGCTGAAGGGCGAAGAGGGCGCGGAGAATTCCGAGAAGGCGGAGAATTCGGATGCTGCGGCAAATGCAAAGGCTGAGAATTCTGAATCGGAGACCGCCGAAGCGGAAGACAGCGCGGCCGAGGCACCGGTTACGCCGGCACTTGCATAGAGTCAGAGTTTGTGTAGATTTACAGTAACTGTTGAGGGTTACAGAATGAGCATTTACGAAGAAATGATTCCGTACCTGTTACACTGGTACAAGTATAACGCAAGGGTCCTGCCGTGGAGGGAGGACCCTTCGGCGTATCATGTGTGGGTTTCGGAAATCATGCTTCAGCAGACCAGAGTCGAAGCGGTCCGTGGTTATTACATGCGTTTTCTGGATGCGCTTCCCACTGTGAAGGCGCTTGCGGAATGCCCGGATGACCGGCTCATGAAGCTGTGGGAAGGGCTCGGTTATTATTCCCGCGCCCGCAACCTGAAAAAGGCTGCCGGAGTCATCTGCGAGCAGTACGGCGGAGTGCTTCCGGGTGAAGTAACGGAACTTCGGAAGCTGCCCGGAATCGGCGACTACACCGCAGGGGCGATTGCCTCGATTGCGTTTCATAAGCCGGAGCCGGCCGTTGACGGAAACCTGTTAAGGGTTCTTTCAAGAGTGTCCGGAAGCCGCGAAAACATTGATCTTCCCGAGGTCCGGAAACGGATGGCGGCAGAGCTTAAAGCGGTTATGCCGAAGGAAGAATCGGGCGAACTGAACCAGGCAATCATGGATATCGGCGCAACGGTCTGCATCCCGAACGGAGCGCCGCACTGTGAGGACTGTCCGATTGCGCACCTGTGCACGGCGTACCGTGAAGATACGGTTTCGGAGATTCCGGTAAGAGAAGCGAAGAAGGCTCGCCGCATCGAGAAGAAAACGGTTTTCCTGATCACAAAGGGAGAGAAGATTCTCCTTCACAAACGTCCTGCGAGCGGACTTCTTGCGGGCATGTATGAATACCCGAACGTGCCGGGGCATGTTGTGAAGAAGGATGTTGTGGAAACGGTCATGGCATGGGCCGGCGAAGCGGGTATGGGATTCGCAGGAGATGCGACCTCATATGTCACCGCTGTTACGAAAGAAGGGACAGTCGTTACGAAGGAAGAGAGCACAAAGCATATCTTCAGCCACATCGAGTGGCATATGAATGCATGGCGCGTTACGATATCGGACGAGGCGGAGACCGGGGTGTCCGGGACGGCTGCGGAGGTTCCCGTGGACGGATATGTTTGGGCAACAGAGGAAGAACTTCGCACACTGTATTCGCTTCCATCCGCCTTCTCAAAATGGGATGTTTTCGAGAAGGGTACGGACTAATCGGATGATTCCAAATAACAGTCCGTTCGGTTTTTCGACGAAAAGAAGTGTTTTTTCAAAAGGTACGGACGAGAAGCTACTTTTGCAATTTCGGTCCGTACCTTTTGACGCATTATTACGGTTAGTTTTTCTACAATATAGGTTTTGAGGTGAAATAGTACGGACGAATTATCGAATTACCGGAATTAGTCCGTACATGCTCAGATAAATGGGTGTTGGCTGAAAAACTCGGTACGGACGAAAACGAGGATATGATTCTTCAGTCCGTACCTCTTAGCATTTGCATGCTTTTTGAGCAGAACCTGTTGTTGGAAAACGTTCAAAAAGCATGCGGTTTCGGTCCGCAATTGACGAAACGGGGGAATCCGAGTACAATAGGGGGGTGACTTTCGAAAAAGGTACAGCAGGGTATGCTTTGGAGAAAGCGGAGAGATAGAGTATTAGAGAGGCACTGTGATGTTCGGTTCGAGCAATCTCCCGGAGTATGAGCGGGAATATCGGAAAGCGAAGAGAAAACGCGCGATTACCAAATGGACCGGGCGTCTGATTTCGCTTGCCTTTCTGCCGCTTCTCATCACGGAGTGCGTATCGATTTCCGACAATCCGGACGATAAGAGCTGGATTCTTGCGCTTGGGTTTACGGTGCTTTTCTATGGGTGCTACTGGACGTGGGGGACCTTTATGCGGTTCCTTCGAAGAAACAAGCAGATGAAGAAGCTTCGCGCGGCGATCATGAAGAAGGCCGCTTACGAAGAAGGTCTGATGAACTGCGAGAACTTTTATTTCGATAACACGCGGGGACTGCCGGACGACCTGCTTTTTGACAGCGGGCTTATGCTTCCGACCGAACAGTCCAGGGCTGCTTTTGCGCTGACACTCGGAAGCATGCGCGGGGACACGAACAGCGAGTACATGTCCGGTATCATCAACGGAATTCCGTTTGAACGTGCAACGGTTGATCTGACGCCCGGAAATGTCGCCTTCGAGGTAAACTGGATGGTATTCCGGCTTCCCTTCAATACGATGACATCCATGCGCTTCATGTCCGGAAGGTTTGCCGAGAAGAACCTGAAATCCGGCATTCTGGGAGAGCCCTTCTGCCCCGGTCCGAACGGATTCGGCGGACTCTACCACATAGCAGGGGAAACGCCTACGGACGAGATTAAGAACCTGGTTCTCGGAATCGCGGCGAACATCGGTGATGACAGTGAGATTCTGGTGCTCGGCGACCGTATTCATGTGCTTCTGAAGCGGGAGGGTTACATACCGCGCCCGACCGAAACCATCGGAATTTCCGAGGAGGCCATCCGCCAGCAGGTTGCGGGCCGCATCAGCGAGCTCAGGCAGTGCGCGGATTCCATGAATGCTTCCTTCGCGGCAAATGCTACGGAAACGAAGACAGCAACCATGCCCGGAGGAATTCCTGCCGGAACAAGAATGCAAAGGTAATAAAAAAGTACGGGCCTAAAACCCGTACTTTTTCATTATCTCGTCAAGTTTGCTTCGGTTGCGGTTGACGCTTTCCATATGCTGCGCCATGCGGGAATTGGATACGGCTCGCTCGAGATCCTGCGCGATGCGCTGCTGTTTCTCCGATTCCGACGGCGGATAGCCGAGGGCTCTGCGGTCGAAGTACTCAACCGCACGGAGCGTATCGAAGTAGCCGACCTGCAGCCGGTACATGGCGTTGCGTCCGTCGAAATCGAGCGTTCCGGTGAGCAGCGAGCCGATGTCTCCGCTCGGCGCGATCTCTAAAACGGATTCCGCCTGGGAGAGCAGATAAGGGTCACACTGCTGGTTCTTAGAGCACTTTACGATGATCAGGTTACGAAGCCCGATTTCAAGAAGCGGCCGGATCGGCACGTTATCGAAGAGACCGCCGTCGCGGTACAGCGTTCCGTCAATCTCAACCGGGTCGTAAACAATCGGAATCGCGGTCGAGGCGAGAAGGATCTTTTTGATGTCTTCCGCAGAACGGCCGTTCATTAAAAGGTACTCGCCGATCCGCTCGTCCGGGTCCTGATTCAGGCTCGCGAGAGCGGAATCGAGTCTTCCGGAATTCGCGTAGGAACCGGGGGCGGCAACCGTTACGCTGATGTATGCGGGAATCCGGCTCTGCGAAATCCGCGACAGATCGATCTTTTCGTCCATCAGCTTCAGGATGCCTTCCCGCGAGCAGTAACCCTCGGGCTCGACATCGAGAAACTGGATCGGCCGGATATTCGTCCAGACATCCTCGGCCGTATCATAACTTCCGTTCAGAAAAAGCATTGCGTTGAGTGCTCCCGCCGAAGCTCCGGCGACGCCTTTTATGCAGGTGTCAAGGCCAAGCTGGTGAAGGGCTTTGAAGACGCCTATCTGGTAGGCACCCTTGCCGCCTCCGCCGCAGAGAACAAGTCCGTAATTCTTTTTATCCATAGCATTTTCTCCCTTCCGAACTTACTCTGATTCTATCACATTTTCCGGGGAAACACAACGATTACGATTTTTGCATTCTGTAATTGTAAACAAATGTGAAATATGATACAATAACTATGTATGTGCTTTCAATTCCGGAGGAAATGATGAACAAGATCTTTGATATCAATAATAAATTCTTTTCCACACTCTCCAAAATGTGGGATTTGCTTGTTTTGGACGTGCTTTGGATAATCTCTGTTCTGGCATTTGTCGGCCCGGCCTGCACCGCGCTTTACTATGCGGTTGCGAAGAACATCCGCAAGAGCCGCGAATACCCCGGCAAGACCTTCTGGCACTCTTTTAAGCTGAATTTTAAGCAGGCCGCGATTCTCGGCGTTATGCAGATTCTTTGCGTACTGTGGATTTTCTACAGTTACAATTTCGCGATGGCTATGGACGAGTCGTCCTATTTCGGGCAGGTGTACTACTGGGTAGTCGTGCTTGAGGCGATTCTGTTTGCTATGGTGAGCGTTTACATTTATCCGATCCTGTCCCGTTTCAACATGAAGATCGGCGCAATTCTGAAGCTTGCCCTTTACATGTCCATACGTCATTTCTTCTCGACGACTATCTACGGCGTGCTCGGTCTTGTCGGCGTATATCTCTGCTGGCAGTACATTCTGCTTTCGCCGATCGTGCTGTTTGCGCCCGCGCTTTACGTTCTGATTCTTTCAATCCCGATGGAGAAGGTGCTTCGCCGCTACATGCCGAAGAAGGAAGACCAGAGCGAGAACGAGCAGGAAGCCTGGTATTACGAAGATTAAACCGTCAAGGTTGTAATTATTGATTTACATTTCGGAAGGAGAAAACCGATATGAATGAATCTTTGTACAAATTGATGAACTGGCCCGAGATTGAGGCGGTCGTTTACTCGGAGCATGATAATCCGCATCAGGTTCTCGGTCCTCGGGTAACGGACGAGGGAATCCTGTTCGGCGCGTTCGACCCCGACGCGAGGGAGGTGTACATCACCACCCAGAAGGGCGAATTCGCCATGGAGAAAGCGGACGACGGCGGATACTTCGCGGCGCTTATCTCCGGAAAGAAGATTCCGAAGTACACGCTTCGCTTTGTTTACGAAGAGGGCGAGCGTGTCTGCGAGGACGCGTACCGGTTTGCTCCGCAGATCAGTGAAGAGGAGCTCCGGGCATTTAACGCCGGAATCAACTACACCGTTTACGATAAGCTCGGTGCGCATCCGATGACGGTTGACGGCACGGACGGCGTTTATTTCGCCGTATGGGCGCCCAATGTTATGCGTATCAGCGTAGTAGGCGACTTCAACCACTGGGACGGACGCCGCAATCCGATGCGCAGACTCGGCGGAAGCGGTGTGTTCGAGCTGTTCCTTCCCGAAGCCAAGGCAGGCGATCTGTACAAATTCGAATTAAAGGTGAAGGGCGGACTTACGTACCTGAAGGCCGACCCGTTCGCCAATGCTTCCGAGCTGCGTCCGGGAACGGCAAGCAAAATTGCGGACATCCGGAACTTCAGCTGGACGGACGGCAAGTATCTTGACGGACTGAAGGGGAAGAACTTCAAGTCCTCCCCGATGAATATTTACGAGGTTCATCTCGGCTCCTGGAAGAAACCCGCCGAGGAGAACGGCAGCTTCTACAATTACCGCGAGCTTGCGGTTATGATAGCGGATTACGTGAAGGAGATGGGTTATACCCACATCGAGCTGATGCCGATCATGGAGCATCCGCTTGACGCCTCCTGGGGTTATCAGGTAACCGGTTACTACAGTGTGACCGCCCGTTACGGAAGCCCGGAGGACTTCATGTATTTCATGAACTATATGCATGAGCAGGGCATCGGCGTCATTCTCGACTGGGTACCGGCGCATTTTCCGAGAGACACCTTCGGTCTCTCCAATTTCGACGGCACCTGCCTGTATGAGCACTGGGATCCCCGTAAGGGCGCGCATCCGCACTGGGGTACGCTGATCTTCAACTACGGACGCCCGGAGGTTTCGAACTTCCTGATCGCGAGTGCTCTGTTCTGGCTTTCCGAATACCACGCCGACGGTATCCGCATGGACGCCGTGGCTTCGATGCTTTATCTCGATTACGGCAAGAACGACGGCGAGTGGGTTGCCAACATGTACGGCGGCAACGAGAACCTCGAAGCCATCGAGCTTTTAAAGCATCTGAACTCCATCGTGAAGAAGCGTCTTCCGGGACGTCTCATGATCGCGGAGGAATCCACCGCATGGCCGAAGATCACCGGCGACCTCAACGACGACGGTCTCGGTTTCGACTTCAAATGGAACATGGGCTGGATGAACGATTTCACGATGTACATGCGTCAGGACCCGCTTTTCAGAAGAGGCTGTCACGGGTCGCTTACGTTCAGCATGATTTATGCATACAGCGAGAATTTCATTCTCGTGTTCTCTCATGACGAGGTTGTACACGGCAAGGGTTCGATGCTCGGCAAGATGCCCGGCACCTACGAGGAGAAGTTCGCGAACCTTCGCGTTGCCTACGGCTTCATGATGACGCATCCGGGCAAGAAGCTTCTGTTCATGGGACAGGATATGGCTCCGCTTTCCGAATGGAGCGAGGAGCGTTCCCTTGAGTGGCATCTTCTGACCGACGCCGCTAACGAGGGCGGTACGTTAAATGCGAAGATTCACCGGATGGTAAAGGACCTGTACACCCTGTACCGTTCCCATCCGGCACTTTACGAGCTGGATCAGGATCCGGACGGTTTCGAATGGATGAGCTGTCTCGATGCCGACCACAGCATCGTCACATTTGTCCGCAAGACCGAACGGCCTGAGGATACGCTTTTCGTTGTCTGCAACTTTACACCGGTTGTTTATGAAAAGCAGACCGTAGGCGTTCCGTTCGCCGGACGTTATAAGGAAATCTTTAACAGTGACGCGGAAATCTACGGCGGTTCCGGCAACGTGAACACCCGTATGAAGCAGTCGAAGGCCGTACGCGTGGACGGACGCGACAATTCGATTGCAATCACCATCCCGCCGCTCGGATGCGCGATTTTCACCTGCGCGCCGACCGACAAGACAGTCTTTACGAAGAACGAAGATTAAGAGGTCCTTATGGTAAAGTTTATCGAAGCCCTTCAGGAGGGCGATATCAGTGATGCGGCAGCGATTGTCTGGCCGTTTATCATGAAACTGATCGTGGCATTTGTCATCTTCATGGTCGGACGGAAGGTGATCCGCTGGGTGCGGAAACTGATTGTGAAGGCGGTTACCCCGAGGCTTGAGCCGGCGGTGTCCGGGTTCTTGCAGAGCGGGGCAGGGGTTCTTTTGAACCTCGTGCTGATCTTCGCGATTGTCGAGTATCTCGGTTTTTCCACCGCATCTTTGGTGACGGTGCTCGGTTCCGCGGGACTGGCTATCGGCCTTGCCCTTCAGGGCAGCCTTTCAAACCTCGCAGGCGGCGTGCTGCTCCTTGTGAACAAGCCTTTCTCCATCGGCGATTATATCGTTGCGGGATCGCTTGAAGGAACGGTCCGCACAATCGGCATCTGCTACACGAAGCTTACGACACCCGATAACCGGACGGTCATCCTGCCGAACGGTTCCTTAAGCAACAGCAACCTCGTCAACGTATCGGCGCAGCCCGAACGGAGAGTGGATATTGTCGTTCCGATTTCCTATGACGACGATATCCGCGAAGTAAGAAAGATGCTCCTTTCCCTTGCGGACAAGGACGAACGCATCTTACGCGGGCAGCCGGTTGAGGTTTACACGAAGGAATTCGGCGAAGACAGCATCAATATGGTGTTTAGGTTCTGGGTGAAAAAAGATAATTACTGGCCTGCATTCTTTGAGATGCAGGAGAATATCCGCTACGGCATGTTAGAGAACGGGTTCACGATTCCGTTCCGTCAGGTGGATGTTTCGATTAAAAGCCCCGACAGATGATACCCCTGCGCGGAAGCAAAACCGCTTCGCGCAATGAATAAACAGACAGACAGGAGTCCTTATGGAACGTTTAACGGAAATCTTCGGAATGGATGTCTTTAACGAGACCGTGATGAAGGAACGGCTTCCCGAGGAAGCGTTTCTTGCATGGAAGAAAGCGATGGAGGACGGCGAGCCTCTCGGACGTGACGTTGCCGATGTCATTGCGGGCGCAATGAAGGAATGGGCAATCGAGCGCGGCGCGACGCATTATACGCACTGGTTCCAGCCGCTTACCGGCATCACGGCCGAAAAGCATGATTCCTTTATTACACCTGCCCCCGGCGGCAAGGTATTGATGGAATTTTCCGGAAAGGAACTGATCAAGGGCGAGCCGGATGCATCCTCATTCCCGAGTGGCGGCCTTCGCGCAACCTTCGAAGCGCGCGGCTATACGGCATGGGACTGCACGTCTCCGGCATTTCTCCGTGAGGACGCCGCAGGCGTAACGCTCTGCATTCCGACGGCATTCTGCTCCTATACCGGCGAAGCACTCGACATGAAGACGCCGCTTCTTCGGTCCATGGAGGCTGTCAGCAAGCAGGCTGTCCGGATTGTGCACCTGTTCGGACAGAAGGAAGTTAAGAAGGTAGACTGCTCGGTAGGAGCGGAGCAGGAGTATTTCCTTGTTGACCACCGTTCCTATATGGAGCGTGAAGACCTGATCTTCACCGGAAGCACGCTGTTCGGCGCGCGTCCGCCGAAGGGTCAGGAGATGGATGACCATTACTTCGGAAGTCTGAAGGAACGTGTGGCATCCTTCATGAAGGAACTGAACCGCGAGCTTTGGAAACTCGGAATCTACGCGAAGACGCAGCACAACGAGGCGGCTCCCGCGCAGCATGAGCTGGCTCCGATTTATACGTCGGCGAACATCGCAACCGACCATAACCAGCTGATCATGGAGTGCATGAAGAAGGTGGCAAAGCGCCACGGTCTTGAGTGCCTCTTACACGAGAAGCCTTTCGCAGGCGTGAACGGCTCCGGTAAGCATAACAACTGGTCACTTGTGACCGATACCGGAAAGAACCTTTTAAATCCCGGCAAGACGCCCAACGAGAACATTCAGTTTTTGCTGTTCCTTGCTGCGGTTCTTGAGGCTGTTGACAACCATGCGGATCTGCTCCGTCTTTCCGCAGCGAATCCCGGCAACGATTACCGTCTCGGCGGCAATGAAGCCCCGCCGGCAATCATCTCCGTATTCCTCGGCGAGCAGCTTGACGACGTTGTGACGCAGCTCATCGAAACCGGTGAGGCAGCCCGTCTTAAGAAGGTCGGAAGACTGTATACCGGCGTTTCGACACTGCCGTCCATCGGACGTGACGCTACGGACCGGAACCGGACAAGCCCCTTCGCATTTACCGGAAACAAATTCGAATTCCGTTCGGTCGGCTCTTCGATGTCGATCGCGGATGCGAATACCGTTCTCAATACGATTGTTGCGGATACGCTGCAGAAGTTTGCGGACATCCTCGAGAAGGCGCCGGATTTCGATCAGGCCGTACATAACCTGATCAAGGATTCCCTTGCCGAGCATGAGCGGATCATCTTCAACGGAAACGGATATGCTCCGGAGTGGGTGGAAGAGGCGAAGCGCCGCGGACTCCCGAATCTTCCGTCGATGGTGGATGCGATTCCGGCACTGACCACCGAGAAGGCGATTACGGTATTCACCAGACAGAACGTGTTGACCGAAACCGAGCTTAAGAGCCGCGCCGAGATTTATTACGAGATTTACGCGAAAGAGATTAACATCGAAGCGAGAACCATGATATCCATGGCCTCCACGAAGTTTATCCCGGCGGTAATCACATTTGTCACAGAGCTTGCGCACTCTGTTAACGAAGTGAAGAACGCGTGTCCCGAGGCGGACATCTGCGTACAGGAGGAGCTTCTTATAAAGACCTCCAAGCTGCTTCGTGAGGCACAGGCAGCGCTTAACGAACTGAAGAAGGCCGACGAGGAAGCCGGTAAGATGCCGGAGGGCTCGGAGATGGCGCTTTACTTCCACGAGAAAGTATTCCCGATCATGGCGAAACTCAGAAAGCCAATCGACGAACTGGAGACCCTTGTGGACCACAGCCTGTGGCCGGTACCGACCTACGGCGAGATGCTGTACGAAATATAAGGAACGAAAGAGGACGGGGTATGTGCCTGGCATGTGCCCCGCCCGGTTATGCTATAATAGGAGAACAACATGATTCAGGCTTGCAACGTAACCCTGCGTATCGGAAAGAAGGCTCTTTTCGAGGACGTAAACATCAAATTCACGGAAGGAAACTGCTACGGAATCATCGGCGCGAACGGCGCCGGTAAGTCCACGTTTCTGAAGATTCTGAACGGACAGCTTGAGCCCAGTAAGGGCGAGGTTGTCATCACCCCCGGACAGCGTCTTTCCTTCCTGCAGCAGGACCACTTCAAATACGACGCCTTCAACGTACTCGATACCGTTATTATGGGTAACCAGCGTCTGTATGACATCATGAAGGAGAAGGATGCCATCTACGCCAAGGAGGATTTCACGGACGAGGACGGTATCCGGGCGAGTGAGCTTGAGACCGAATTTGCCGAGATGAACGGCTGGGAGGCGGAGTCCGATGCGGCAACGCTTTTGAACGGTCTCGGAATCGAGCCGGATATGCACTATACCCAGATGAGCGAGCTGAACGGCAATGACAAGGTGAAGGTACTCCTTGCGCAGGCCCTGTTCGGAAATCCCGACATTCTGCTTCTCGACGAGCCTACCAACCACCTGGACCTCGACGCGATCATCTGGCTTGAGGAGTTTCTGATCAACTTTGAAAACACCGTAATCGTGGTAAGCCACGACCGTTATTTCCTGAACAAGGTGTGCACGCACATCGCGGATATCGATTACTCGAAGATTCAGCTGTACGCAGGTAACTACGACTTCTGGTACGAGTCCAGCCAGCTGATGATCCGGCAGATGAAGGAAGCCAACCGTAAGAAGGAAGAGAAGATTAAGGAACTGCAGGAATTCATTCAGCGGTTCTCGGCAAATGCTTCGAAATCCAAACAGGCGACTTCCCGTAAGCGCGCCCTTGAGAAGATCGAACTGGATGACATCCGCCCGTCAAGCAGAAAGTATCCCTATATCGATTTCCGGCCGTTCCGCGAGATCGGAAACGAAGTGCTTACGGTATCCCATGTGTCGAAGACCGTTGACGGCGTGAAGCTTCTCGACGATATCTCGTTCGTCGTGGGAAGAGAAGACAAGATCGCTTTCGTCGGCGGCAACACGCTTGCGGCGACGGCGCTCTTTAAGATTCTCGCCGGCGAGATGGAGCCGGATTCGGGTGAGATCAAGTGGGGCGTTACGACAACGCAGGCTTACTTCCCGAAGGACAACACCGAACTGTTCCGCGGCAGCGAATCCATTGTTGATTTCCTGATGCCGTTCTCCCCCGAGAAGGATGTGACCTATGTGCGCGGCTTCCTCGGAAGAATGCTTTTCGCAGGCGATGACGGTGTAAAGCCGGTCAACGTTCTCTCCGGAGGCGAGCGCGTCCGCGTTATGCTTTCGAAGATGATGATCATGGGCGCTAACGTTCTGATCATGGACGAGCCCACCAACCATCTCGACATGGAATCCATTACCGCCCTTAATAACGGTATGATCAAGTTCCCGGGCGTGGCGCTGTTCACCTGTCTTGACCACCAGTTTATCGAGACTGTTGCGAACCGTATCATGGAAATCGTACCGGGCGGCACGCTGATTGATAAGGTTACGACCTACGACGAATACCTCGCAAACGACGAGATGGCAAGAAAGCGTCAGAAGCTTGCCGTAATCGAAGAGGAAGACGACTAGAGGGTTTTATGAAAGTATTGGGTGAGTACAACATAAGCGTTTCGGAAGGGGATCCGTCCGTTCTCGGGGCAACCGTCACGGGACGAACGGTCAACTATGCCGTTGCCGTGCCGGGCGTTTCGGAAGTGACGCTTCACGTCTATGACGGCGACGCGAAACAGCCGCTTTACAGCATAAAGCTTACCGAAGAGGACCGCTACGGCGATATCTTCTCGGTGAAGGTTGCCGACGCGGCGAAGGGGCGCACCTACCTGTACGAAGCCAAAGGCGAGCGCTTCTTAGATCCGTACGCAAAGCTTGTTCTCGGGCGCGGCAGCTTCGGAAAGAAGCTTTCGAAACGGGAGCGTAACGCGCTTCGTTCCCCGGTCCGCTTTCACGATTTTTCGTGGCAGGGCGACCGTCATCCGATGGTTCCGTATTCCGACATGGTGCTCTATAAGCTGCACGTCCGCGGCTTTACCATGGCGGCAAATGTGACGCATAAGGGCACGTACCTCGGCGTCTCGGAAAAGGCGGATTACCTGAAGGAACTCGGCGTGAACGCCGTTTTGCTGATGCCGTGCACCGAATTCAACGAGATTGAGGAGCCCGAGATCAGCGAGGATATCCCGAGCTTTTACTCGACAGGATTCTACAGGAGTAGTACATACAAAATAGACGACGAAATCACGGAACATGAGGACGCTCTCGAGACCGAAGAGCAACACTACCGTGTTAATTACTGGGGCTATACGGATCATTATTTCCTGTTCGCCCCGAAAGCATCCTATGCTTCCGCTCCGGAGCGCGCGGACATTGAGTTCAAGACGATGGTCAAGAAGCTGCACGAGCGCGGAATCGAAGTCATTATGGAGATGAATATCCCGGTCGGAACGAACCGCTGCATGCTTGTGGACGCGCTTCGGTTCTGGGGAAAGGAATACCATGTGGACGGCTTCCGGATTAATCTCGAGCAGACCGATCCGCTGCTGCTTGCAGGAGACCCGTACCTGTCGGGCACTAAGCTTTTAGGAAGCGGCTGGGACATCTCGGCAATCTATCCGAAGGACCGCGTGCCGACGATGGTCACACTTGCGGAATGCAACGACGGCTACCGGACCGACGCCAGAAAATTTTTAAAGGGCGATGAAGGGATGGCCGGCGCATTTGCCGGACGCATTATGCGGCATCCGGACCGCTCGGCAGTCATCAACTATATTACCGACCACAACGGCTTCACGCTTAACGACCTTTACATGTACGACGTGAAGCATAACGAAAAGAACGGCGAGAACGGACGCGACGGCAGCGACTACAACTACAGCTGGAACTGCGGAAGCGAAGGTCCGGACCGGAGAAAGCGGATCCGCGACCTACGGCTTAAGATGAAGAAGAACGCGTTACTGTCGATGTTTCTGTCGCAGGGTGTTCCGATGCTTCTTGCCGGGGACGAGATCGGCAATACGCAGGAAGGCAACAACAACGCCTACTGTCAGGATAATCCGGTCGGATGGGTATCCTGGAAGGAAGCGAGAAAGCATAACGAGCTGTCTTCATTCGTCCGTGAGATCGCGGCGCTTCGTGCCGCGCATCCGGTGCTTCACAATCCGCTGCCGCTTCGCGGAACCGATTACCTGTCCTGCGGACACCCGGACGTATCCGTTCACAGTAAGACCGCATGGAGACCGGACGAGAGCCCGTATAACCGGAGCGTCGGAATTCTTCTCGGAGGAGAATTTGCCGTACGGAACCGCACCGAGCAGGATGATTCATTCTATCTGATTTTCAATATGCACTGGGAAGAGCAGACCTTTGACATTCCGCTTCTTTCCGGAAACCGGACGTGGAAGCTGGTGCTTTCCACCGACCCGGCGCTCGTTCCGCAGTCCGTTTCGGAACCGAGACTTACTATTCCGCCGAGAACGATAGCGGTGTTGCAAAGCGAGGAGATTCATGTCACAGCAAAACCTCAGCGAAAGAAAGAAAAAACTTCGCAAAAACAATCCAAATAATCCGAATGTACCGAAGGAAACCGAGGAGACAGATGTTCAGAAACTGTCCAGGGACGCAAGAAGAAAGCAGCTTCACAAGGCCGAAACCGTAACGGCGCAGGAGCCGGACAAGAAGAAAAAGCGTTTCGTGATTCCCGTGAACGCGCTTGTTCTGAAGATTATGCTTGTCCTCCTCACGGCAATCGGAATCGCCGGAATCGTTTTCTTCGACCCGCAGACCGTCGGACGGAGAGTACTCCGCGGCGTCGGCATCGCAGGACTTCCCATTGCGGTATTCCTGATGGCGGAAAGCTATTATCATACCGAACACCGCCTGCGCTATGCGGGAAGACTTTTCGTCTGGGCGCTCCTTGCGCAGCTCCCGATGATGATGTTCGTTACCTACGACAACGCCCGGAACCAGAACCTTCGTGCAGACTTTAAGGAGCTGACGGAGACGGAGCAGTTCCGTTTCCTTCTCGAGTGGCGTGAGGCACCGCTTTTGAACTATCTGTTCACGCTTTTGTTCGCGCTTCTGTTCCTGTGGCTTGCGGATATGATAAACCGCCGTTTCCGAAAAGGAGCGCGGAATATGCCTATGACCCTTTTGTTGGGATCGCTTCTCCTGGTGCTTCTTGCCATGGGCGTCGCGCTCGGCGGAATTGCCCAGTCCATCAAGCTTTTGGAGGCTCCGGTATTCGCGCTTATGATCGTATTCGCCTGCGTGATACTTCGTGAGAAAAAAGAAGTGCTGGCACTGATGATCGGTCTCATCGGAATGACCGTCGGAATCATCTCCGGTCCGAAGGACGGACAGCTGTTCTACGCAATCGGTGCCGCCCTGCCGGGAGCGCTGATTGCCGGCTATGACGGAAAGCTCGGTTATAAGAAGGAAGAGAAGCCGTACCTCAAATACGCGTTCTACATCGCCTACGCGGTTACCATTTCCGTTCTGGTGATGATTGGAATGTATGTATACGTGCAGCAGCACGGCGGGCAGTAAAATCGTTTGAAGCGCCAAATGTGACAACTATTAGCACTCGGACCATCCGAGTGCTAATTTTGTATTGACATTTGTCTTTTCGAAGACTATACTGTTGTTGCCGCCTGGTAAGGGCGGAATTTATATGTGTTAGACAGGAGTGCGATTACAATGAAACAGGGTAGTTTATCGATTAATTCCGAAAACATATTTCCGATTATCAAGAAGTGGCTGTATTCCGACCATGACATCTTCGCAAGAGAGCTTGTAAGTAACGGCTGTGACGCGGTTACGAAGCTTAAGAAGCTTGCATTGATCGGCGAGGCGGAGCTTCCCGATGACAACGAGTGGAAGATTACGGTCCGCACGAATCCGGAAGAGAAGACGATCACATTTATCGATAACGGAATCGGCATGACCGAGGAGGAAGTCGAAGAGTATATCAACCAGATAGCATTTTCCGGTGCCGCCGATTTCCTTGCGAAATATAAGGACAAGGCCAGCGAGGACCAGATTATCGGTCACTTCGGTCTCGGCTTCTACAGCGCGTTCATGGTTGCGCACAAGGTAACCATCGATACGCTTTCCTATCAGAAGGACGCGAAGGCCGTGCACTGGGAGTCCGAAGAGGGCATGGAGTATCAGATGGAGGAGTCCGACTACGCGGAGCGCGGCACGAAGATTACGCTTTATCTGAACGAGGACAGCTATGAGTTCTCAAACGAGTACCGTATTAAGGGCGTACTCGAAAAGTACTGTTCGTTCATGCCGGTGCCGATTTTCTTCGAGGATGAGATAAAACTTCAGAAGGAAGCTGAGGAGGCTGCGAAGAAGGCTGAAGAGGCCGCGAAGAAAGCTGCAGAGAAGAAAGACGGTGAGGACGCAAAGGACGGCGAGACCAAGGCAGAAGAGCCGAAGAAGCCCGAACCGGTCAACGACGTGTTCCCGCTGTTTTTGCATAACCCGAGCGAGTGCAAGGAAGAGGAGTACAAGGAGTTCTACCGCAAGGTATTCCATGACTATAAGGAGCCGCTGTTCTGGAT
>DBWJ01000012.1:37303-47132 GCA_002308955.1 Lachnoclostridium sp. UBA1241
CCGAAGATCAACACGGAGTACGACAGCATCGAGGGAACGATTAAACTGTATAATAACCAGGTGTTCATCGCCGATAACATCAAGGAAGTCATTCCGGAGTTCCTGATGCTTCTTAAGGGCGTCATCGACTGCCCGGACATTCCGCTGAATGTTTCGAGAAGCGCGCTTCAGAACGACGGCTTCGTGAAGAAGATCAGCGATTATATTTCAAAGAAGGTTGCCGACAAGCTTTCGGGCATGTATAAGACCGAGCGCGAAACCTACGAAAAGTGTTGGGACGATATCTGCCCGTTCATCAAGTTCGGCTGCTTAAAGGATACGAAGTTCCGCGACAAGATGAAGGATTTCATTATCTACAAGAACCTCGAGGGCAAGTATATTACGCTTCCGGAGTATCTTGAGAAGGCGGCCGCGCCGAAGGCTTCCGAAGAGACTGCGGAGACAAACGAGCCTTCCGATACCCCGATTACCGATGCCGAGGAGAAGAAGGAAGCTTCGAAGAAGATTGTTTACTACGTGACCGACGAGCGTCAGCAGAGCCAGTACATCAATATGTTCAAAGAGTCCGGAATGGATGCTCTCATTATGACGCACAACATCGACCAGCCGTTCATCACGCAGCTTGAGCAGGACAACGACACCTGCAAATTCATGCGGATTGACGCGGATGTCACCGAGGCATTCAAGGAGGAGACCGACGCGGACGAACTGAAGGGCGAGACCGATGCGCTGACTGCTTTGTTCCGCAGAGTGCTTGCAAACGACAAGCTTGACGTGAAGGTCGACAAGCTGAAGAACGCAGGTGTTGCTTCGGTCATCACACTTTCCGAAGAAAACCGCCGTATGCAGGATATGATGAAGATGTACGGCATGGGAATCGGCATGGACGAGTTCAAGCCCGAGGTTACCCTTGTCCTGAACGCCAACAATAACCTTGTACAGTTCGTCTTCGAGAACCCGAACGACGCGAACACCGACATGATCTGCGAGCAGCTTTACGACCTCGCGATGCTCGCGCACGCACCCCTTGCACCCGACGCCATGACAAAGTTCATGGAGCGGAGCAATAAGATTATGGGGCTTGTAATCGGGGCGAAAGAGTAATACGATTTATTGGTTTTAAGCGCTGCACACTTGCCACAAGGTGCAGCGCTTTTTTTGTGGCATTTTTCGTTGACATACGTAATATTACGTATTATTCTGAAATTGACGTAATTAAACAGGCAGGGCTGAAGTAAGACCAGGGAGGTAAGAAGACATGAATACAAGAATGTTTTATCCGGCAATATTTCACAAGGCGGAAGAGGGGGGCTTCTGGGTTACGTTCCCGGATATTCCGGAATGTATGACGCAGGGTGACGATATGAAGCAGGCGTATGAGATGGCAGCAGACGCGCTCGGGCTTGCCATCACAAGCAGAAAGAAAAGCAAGGAAGAGATTCCCGCCGCCTCACAACCTTGCGACTTCATTGTTCAGGACGGCGAGATGTGTATTCTGATTGAATTTGATATGTTGGCATACCAGAAGCGTACCAACGCGAAGGCCGTGAAGAAGACACTAAGCATTCCGCAGTGGCTGAATGAAGCGGCTACGGAGATGGGAGTCAACTTCTCGCAGGTGCTTCAGGAAGCGTTGATGCAGAAGATCGGGTATAAGTAACTAACGCTTGATTTCCGTATAATAGTACACCGCAAGCTGCGTCCGGTCGCGGAGCGCAAGCTTGTCAAGGAGCGAACTCAGGTAATTGCGGACTGTGCCTTCGCTTAAGAAGAGTTCGGAGGCTATCTCGCGGTTAGACTTGCCGGCGGCAACGAGCTCGAGAATCTCACGTTCCTTGTCGGTGATGCCGTGAGCTTCGTAATCGAAGGGAGCCGGCGGTTTCATCAGGTCGGGAAGCTTGCCGATAATCTTTTCGCCGAACACGGTCTGGCCGCGCATCACGGCTTCAAGCGCAGGCGCAATGCCTTCGAAATCCTGTTTCAGAATATAACCCTTCGCGCCGATGTTGAGCGCAGTGATGATGTATTCGTCATCGGAGAAGGTGGTCAGGTACAGTATCTTGGCATCGGGGTGAGCCTTCAGAATGTGTTCGCCCGCCTCAAGGCCGGTCATCCCGTCCATGCGGATGTCCATCAGCACAACATCAGGGCAGTGCTCCTCATAAAGCGCAATCGCGTCCTCACCGGAATGTCCCGTCGCAACCACATGAATGTGGCCCGTATTTTCTAAAATCGTCTTCAGTGACATCGCCACCAGACGGTCGTCATCAATCACAATAATCTTCATTCTTACCCCTCCCGCTTCGGTATCGTCAGGAATATCCGAAAGCCTTTCTCCGATGCGTTAAATGTGATGTTCCCCCCGACGCTTCGTGCGCGGTCTTCCATATTCCGAAGGCCGATTCCGCCGGACTGCGAGGCTTTCCCGGAGGAGAGTGTGGCATTTACCGCATCCACATCCTTCTCGGACATATGTCCGTTGTCCTCCAAAAGCAGCTGGTAGAAGCCCGGATGCTCGCGGAATATGATGTCGATCCGGTCGCCGTTCGAATGCTTGACGGCGTTCGAGATGCCTTCCTTCACGATACCCGCGACGCAGAGTTTGATCTCGCCGGTAATCCTGCCGCTCACATCGTATTGCAGCACCGCTTCGAAACGGTTGTCCACCGCGTCCGCCATCTCCTGTAAAACCCGCTTTAAATCAATCGAATCATCGTGCAGGTCGTGTACGCTCTCGCGGATACTCGTCATCGCGCCGTCGAGCGTTGCCTTCAGCTCGGCAATCGGCTCCTTAAGGGACTCGTCACGGTTCAGTATCTGAAGCGCGCCGGTCTGCAGGATGGAGCGCGTCAGCATGTGTCCGACGTTATCGTGGATTTCCCGGGCGATACGGTTTCTTTCCTTTAATGTAGCGACGTGCACCTCGTTGTCCTGCGCCTCGAAGAGCCTTTTATTCTGCTCCGCAAGCTGCAGGTTCTTCTCGGTAATTCCGTCGTGAAGTGTCGTCAGATGCCCGACCGATTTCTCAAGCCCGGCAACCCGCTGCTGCCATATAAGCGTAACCGCAAGACCGGTCAGAACGCATATGATCTGCTGCGCGGAGAGATCGGGATTCGCGGCAAATGCCACGGCCGGCAGCACGAGCCACCAGCGTTCCTCACGAAGCGCGTCATATAGAAACAGCGGAAGGGCACACAGAAGCACCGGAACGACACCGCATGCCGCGGACGCAAGGAACAGAAGAATCCAAGCAATTCTCCGGCCGGAGAGTAACTGTACCGTTCCCGAAAGAAAGATTGCCGCAAGGAGCGCAAGAACCGGCACGGCAGTAAAGCCTGCCATCAGAAAGCCGGGCAGGCATAGGAGAAGAATTGCGCTTTTTTCAAGAAGTCGGTTCATATGAGCTCCTTTTTGTTCTCTCCTCATTATACGGGACAACGGAGATAAACACAAGGGAATCTTGCGCCCCGATTCCTTTGCTTTCTTCCACTGAATATGGTATAATTTCCCCGATGTGTCCGGAATACCGCAGGAACCGACAGGAGGCTCTTTATGGGTAAAAAAAGAAAGGCAGGGGTCGTATTTGCCGCAATCGGAATCATTATCGGCGCGCTGATGGCGAGTTTTTCGGTCGTATGCATTCTGATCCCGAACGATGCCATTGATTACGGCACCGCCGGTATCGCCATTCTGGTGAGCAAGCTGACGGGATGGAATCTGTCCCTCTGCGTGGCAGGGGTGTTCCTGCCGTTTCTGATTCTCGCGTTCGTGATTCTCGGGCGGATGTTCGGACTCGCCGCGGTACTCGGTTCCCTTGTCTACACCCTCGGGCTCGAATTATTCAAATGGATTCCGTTTGAGCTGAATACCGAGCATTTCCTTGCAGTAGTGTTCGGCGGCGCGATTCTCGGCGCGGGTCTTGCGATGATCCTCCGCTGCGGCGGCTGTATCGACGGTTCGGAAATCTTCGCCAACATCGTTGTGCGGAAGATGTCCGAGAAGACCGGGCAGAACTTCAGTATGACATATATTCTTATAGCATTTAACGCATGTGTATATCTGGCGGTGTTCCTTCTTATAAACCGAAACGCCGCCCTGATGAGCCTTCTCGTGTATGTGGTCGCGACATCGGTCATCAACCATTTTACGGACCGGTTCGAGGCCATCAAGCAGGTCACGATCATCACGAAAGACGCCGAGAAGATGGCGCAGGCCATCCGTGACGAGCTCAACAAGACCTGCACAATCATGGATTCCTACGGATTAATCTCCGGAAGCAATAAGACGTTAATCTGCTTTGTAAACTATTTCGAGCTGCCGAAGATGAAGGAGATCATTACGAAGAACGGCGGGGCGTTTACGACGATTTCGACGGTGGACGAAATCGTTCGATGAGACGTTTCGTAAAAATATTTGAGGAAATATTTGAGGAAATATGAGACATTCATAAGAAATTCCGCGTTTCTTTGCGTCCTGATAGGTGAGAACAGAAAAGACGGAATCGTCTGAGAGGAGACATTGTGTCAGAGAAGTTAACACCGGAAGAGAATATTATCGAGCTGTTCCGAAACGGCTCGGAGGATGCCATACGCGAGACGCAGCGCGTGTACGGAGCGTATCTGCATACAATCGCGGAAGGAATTCTCCGGGACCGCCAGGATGCCGAGGAATGCGTGAACGACACCTATTTGCGCGCATGGGAGAGCATTCCGAAAACAAGGCCCGGAAACCTGAAGGCGTATCTCGCGAAGCTCACGCGGAATCTTTCGATCTCGCGCCTTCGCAACAATCAGGCGAAGAAACGTGGGGGAGATGCGGTCATCACCTCTTATGAGGAGCTTTCCGAATGCATTCCGGACAAGCGGCTTCATGAGGAGGCGGACCGTGCACAGCTGAAAGCCCAAATCGAGTCTTTTCTGCGGAACCTGTCCAAGGAGAAACGGTTTATATTTCTGAAACGGTACTGGTTTTCCTGTTCCGTCGCGGAAATCGCGGACCGGATTTCAAAGGACGAACGTTATGTCAGCAATCAGCTTTACGAGTTAAAGAAAAAGCTGAGAAAGCACCTGGAGGGAAGCAGATGAACGGAAAAGATTTGTATGACGCACTGAATGAGATAGATGATGAATTTATCGTCGAAGTAACGAAAGCCGACGCGGAATATGCGGCCCGTAAAGCCGGGAAGAGTAAGAAACCATCCTTCTTCGCGCAGTTTTCGACCAATGTGACCGCCGCCGATGATGCGGAGGAGATTAAGAAGCCGTCGGTTATGCTGTCGGTATTGAAGATTGCCGCATGCATCGCGGTAGTAGCGGTTCTTGTGGGAGGCGGATTAATGATAAAGAATATGCTCGGGGATAAGAAACCGACCGGGCAGACGGCACGGGAATGGAATGATCAGGATAAGGTGACGCCGGTTGTGGAGCCTAATCCGACGGAAGATCCGGACCCGCTTCTTACGGAAGACCCCAATCCGTACGGCGAGGCCGTTTACGATGAACTGGTCTACAATTCGAACACCTACATGAGACAGCGTTCGGAATGCACAAAGGTCGGCGAGTATCTCGGAAGTTTTCAGCTGACCGGTTACCGGTTTATCAATGAGGACGAGGATCCTTTTAATGAGGAGGATAACGGGGAGGAAAACAGCGAATCGGAGAACAGCGAAGCGGAAAATGTTACGGTTGAAGTTTACGCAATCCCGGATATCAGCACGGACTATGCGGTTTGTGTGAAGGACCCGGTTTCGGGAAAATACCCCGTATATGCGCGGGTCTACTGGACCGATAACTTCGCGGATTATGCGAAGGCAACGCAGCTTGCGACCTATATGACACTGGGGGAGGAGTTCACGGTTATCCGCGACAATCAGGAAATCAAGCTTCGCACGAAGATTTCGATGGATCAGACCTTGAATACCCTTTTCCGGAATCAGGACATCCCGATTTTTGCGATGTATGACATGCCGAACGAATTCTTCGCGGGAACGTTCCATTATGACCCCACAGTAGGCAAGCCGTTTGATCCGGCATCTTCTTATGCAAGCAGATATTCGGTTTACTGGGAGAATTCGGAAGACCTCTACGGTGAAGAAGTTCTTTACGAACAGCATCCGGCAGAAGGCTCCGCAGCGGCGCAGGAGTTCTGCAAGGGCAAGCAAATCGGAACCATGTCTTTGATCGCATATGTGAACAACAGTCTGCTCGGTGAGGGAGGCTTTCAGGTTTATCTGTACAGCGGCGGATGGGTCGTAACGGATTTCTTCTGCATGTATGTCGGCCCCGAAGCGGCTGCGGACTTTATGAAGATTCTGGACGCACAGATTCCGACGGATAGCACGGTTCCGAATTAAAAACGGAAAATGTGACATTTGTCACAGATAAATCATGACACCACACACTTGGCGCGGGAGCAATCCCGCGCTATTCTTATGTCAGAAAGTGCGGGCGGCGGGTGCCGCTTTAGTATAAGAAAGTGAGGGTACACATGAAACCTACGGTAGTAAAGATTGATAATCTGGTAAAGCGTTACGGCGAGCTGGTGGCTTTGGACCATTTTTCGCTGGAGATCAAGGAGGGGGAAATCTTCGGACTGCTCGGCCCGAACGGCTCCGGCAAGACGACGACGATCAACTGCCTGCTGTCGCTTCTTTCCTACGACAAAGGAGACATCGAAGTGTTCGGAAAGGAGATGACTCCGGTCAGCTACGACACGAAGAGCAAAATCGGCGTGATCATGCAGAATGTCGCGGTTATCGAAGAGCTTTCGGTTCGGGAGAACATCGATTACTTCTGCGGACTGTACGTACTCGATAAAGCGAAGCGAAAGGAATGCGTCGACTGGGCAATCAAATTCGTCGGCCTTGAGGAATTCGAAAACTTCCGTCCGAAGAAGCTGTCCGGCGGTCTATTAAGAAGACTGAACATCGCCTGCGGAATCGCTCATAAGCCGAAGCTGATCATCCTCGATGAGCCTACGGTGGCGGTTGACCCGCAGAGCCGTAACCGCATCCTCGAAGGAATCCAGGAGCTGAACCGCGACGGAGCGACGGTCATCTACACCTCGCACTACATGGAAGAGGTCGAGCAGATCTGCACAAGAATCGCGATCATGGACAAGGGCCGGAAGGTTGCGGAAGGAACGAAGGACGAGCTCAAGGGAATGATCAAAAACAGCGAGAGCGTGACGATTGAGATTCTTGAGCTGCCGGAGGAAATCCGTGAGAAGATCGCAACGCTTCCTCATGTTTACGAGACCGAATACGACGGCACCAAATTAACGGTACGCTGCTCGGGCGGGCGCCATAACCTGATCCGGATCCTCGGTGTTCTGCAGGAGGCGGAGCTCGGTTTCGGCCGCGTATATTCGGAGCTTCCGACACTCAACGACGTCTTCCTGGAAATCACTGGAAAGGCGCTTCGCGATTCGAAGGAATAAGGAGTAGACCATGTTTTTACATAACTTCAAATACGAATTGAAAATGGTCCTTAGGCAGAGAGAATTCATCATGTGGCTGATGCTGTTCCCGATTGTACTCGGGACGCTCTTCAAGGTCGCGTTCGGGTCCATTTATTCCAATAACGATATGTTCAAATCCATCCCGGTTGCGGTTGTGAAGACCTCGGACAACATCGTCCTTGATGAGATCTTTAAAGGCCTCAGCGAGGGAGAAGATGCCACACTCACCATCACCTATACGGATGAAGCGACAGCAAGAGAGATGCTCTTCGACGGAAAGGTGAGCGGCATCATCGTATCCGGTGACGGCGCGAGCTTGCAGGTTGCCGGCAAAGGCATCAAGCAGTCCATTCTTGACGAAATCGTATCCCGCTGCAATATGTATCAGGCCGTGATCGGACAGGCAATCGCGACCGGCGACATGCAAAAGGTACAGGACGTAGCAAAGGAACTCAGTAAAGAAGTGGACGCGTGCAGGGACGTTTCCCCGTCGGCGGACAATCCGGACGTATATGTGCAGTACTTTTATAACCTGATTGCAATGGTAGCGATCTGCGGCTCCCTGACCGGTCTTCATGTTGCAACAAGCAGTCAGGCAAATCAGTCGGAACTCGGCGCCAGAAAGAACTGCTCGCCGACCCCGAAGTTCAAGCACCTTTCGGCGGCAATGCTCGGAAGCTGCGTCGCGCAGGGTGTCAGCATGGTGCTTTGCGTAACGTTTCTTCGGTTTGTGCTTCAGATCAATTTCGGCGGGAACCTGTTCCTTGTGTATGTGGCAGCCGTTCTGAGCGGATGTCTCGGCGTGGCGCTCGGGTTCTTCGGCGGCTCCATCGGCCGGCTTAAGTATGAAGTCAAGAGCGCGATTCTGCTTTCCTGTTCCATGGTTCTCTGCTTTCTGAGCGGACTCATGATGGGGAACATAAAAGGCGTTCTTGCGGAGAAGGCCCCCTGGGTGAACCGTTTCAATCCGGTGGCAATCATTTCGGACAGCTTTTACTGTCTGAATATGTACAGCGACTACCGCCGGTTCATCACAAAGGTCATCGGCATGGTGATCTACACCATCGCATTTGTCGTACTCGGCGTTTTGTTCTCAAGGAGGAAGAAATATGCAAGTCTTTAAGGCATTTCTCAAGATTTTGAAAAGCAGATTCCCATCGGCAGTCATTTACATCGTGCTGTTCTTCGTTGTGGGAATGCTCATGACGAGGAGCGAGGCAACCGAAAGCGCCTGGGAGAAGGTGCAGCTGAAGATGGTTGTCGAAGATCTTGACAATACGGCCGAAAGCCGTGCGCTTGCGGAAATTCTCGGAAAAGGAAATGAGATTATCCCGCCGCTTGCGAGCGAGGACGATCTGACGGATGCGCTTTACTATACAACCGTCGACTATGCGGTAACGATTCCCGCCGGGTTCGGTGAGAAGCTGGCAGCAGGAGAGACGGCAGGCCTCCTCGAGACCCGTCATATTCATGAGAGCTACGCCACCGCGGATGTCGAGATGCTGATCGGCAAATTCGTCAACACGTACGGTGCCTGCCGAAAGCTCGGATACAATTCCCCGGAGGCTGCAAATGAGGCCGTTAAGACCCTTTCCGACACCCCCGCCGTAGAGATGCTTCAGAAGGAAACCGAGAAGAAGAACTCGGCTGAACTGCTGTTGATTTTCTTCCGGTACATGCCGTACATCCTTCTCTGCGTCATCTTAAACATGCTTTGTCCGGCGCTCGTTGTCATGAGCAAGAAGGACATCCGGTTCCGGACCGACTGCTCCGGCATCCGTCCGAGTTCCTATACGATGCAGATTTTCGCGGCAAGCGCACTCTATATCGGCGTAATTTGGCTCATATTCGTAGTGGCAGGCGGTGCCCTGAACGGCGTGATGTACACAGGACGCCTGTGGCTTGTTGTACTGAACAGCCTTGTATTCGCGCTGTTCACGGGAGTTCTGGCGCTGTTCATCTCGGAATTCGCTCCGAGTGAGACGGTAGTGAGCCTGATGACACAGCTCTGTTCGCTCGGCATGTGCTTTCTGTGCGGCGTATTCGTTGACCAGGCGCTCCTCGGAAACGGCGTCCTCAGGGTTGCGCAGTTCCTTCCCGCGTACTGGTACGTCCGCCTGATCCGCATTGTAAACGGCGATATTCCATTTGACGGAGGAGAGGTTGCTCTGGCGCTCGGAATTCAGGCCGGATTTGTCGCGGTTCTCGTTATGCTTTGCATTCTCGTACACCGCGCGCATTATGCGGGACCGGCGCGGAAAATGGCATAGAAACTGACGAAAATTTTAGTGTTGACATTTCCGGTTTCTTGTTGCATAATAGACAAGCACGCAAGTTGCAAATCGAGGCGTGGCTCAGTTTGGTAGAGCGC
>DBWJ01000012.1:47143-49217 GCA_002308955.1 Lachnoclostridium sp. UBA1241
GGGTTCGAATCCCGTCGCCTCGATTTTCCTTTTGGAAGGAGCACCGCACATTAGAGATCGGCTTCGCCGATGTGCGGCGCGCAGGTCAATCATTTACTGCGTAAATAATTGACGTATGCTGGAATAGCTCAGCCGGTAGAGCACTTCACTCGTAATGAAGGGGTCGTCAGTTCAAATCTGATTTCCAGCTTTCCCCATAGGGGAGCCAAAGGAGCACCGCACATTTAGAAATCGGCTTCGCCGATGTGCGGCGCGTAGGTCATCCATCCGCTTCGCGGATACATGACATACTTCGAGGCGTGGCTCAGTTTGGTAGAGCACCACGTTAGGGACGTGGGGGTCGCGTGTTCAAGTCACGTCGCCTCGATGCAATAATCCATATGGTTTAGGGCCCGGTTTTTAACCGGGCTCGTTTTCTGTCTGTAGGACGCTTCCGGCGAAATCTTTTGGAACAATTTCACAAAGATTTCGCCGATTTTTCTACATCAAAACGACCGGATTCCGATTGCATATCCGCCCGGAACATGATACGATAGACCCATCTCGGAGATTATTCCGACTCTTTTTTCTGTGCCCGCACCCCACACGGGCTTCTGCCGACATTGTCCGGCACACTTTCACATTTTACGATATTACTTACGGAGGTTAAGCTATGGTAGCAGTATGCCCGAAAACAGGGGAAAACTATGTCCTTTTGGACTTTGTACAGTTTTGTGAGGAGGTGCGGGACCGCGTGGTTTCGCAGCTCGGAGAGTCGTATGAGGCAACGCTTCGGAGCGTTGTGAAGAACAACCGGACGGAGCATAAAAGCATTGTGATCCGCGAGGGGGAGGATGAGATCATGCCGAGCATCTATCTCGAGACCTTCTACGACGAATACAAAAACGGCATGGGAATGGAAGAGATTGTGGAAACGGTTCTCAAAGTCTACCGCGAGAACCGAAACCCGTGGCCGGAAGGGATTGACCTTTCCTTTGAAGGCCTTAAGGAGAAGATCGGTTTTCGTGTTGTGAACTACGAAAAGAATCTTGACATGCTTGATGAGGTACCGCACCTTCGGATCGATGACTGGGCGGTCTGCTTTGAGTGCGTAATCACCAGAGAGTGCGGACAGGTCGGGGCATTTCGCGTTGACTATGTGATTGCAACCCGCTGGCGGATCGGCATTAAGGAACTGACAGAGCTGGCGCTTCAGAATACGTTCCGCATGTTTCCGTCCAAGCTTGAGCCCATCGAAGAGGTGCTCGCCGGCATGCTTATCAGCAGGCTCGAAGAGGACCGGTCACTGACGAGGGAGGAAAAGGAACAGAAGACAAAGGAAATCATAGACGGCGTCCTCGCGAGAAGAGATGAGAGCGGGCTTCCGATGTACGTGCTTTCCAACGCGATGAACCATTTCGGCGCCGGCGCAATCCTGAACCTTCCGTTTATGGACGGCGTGCGCGAGAAGCTTAAGGAAGACTTTTTCATTCTTCCGTCAAGTGTCCACGAGCTGATTCTGATCCCGGTCTCGTGCGCCCCGGACGAAGAGAAGCTGTTGCAAATGGTACACGAGGTCAACGAACGCGAAGTCCCCGAGGAGGAATACCTTTCGGACGGTGTCTATCGCTACAGTGTCATGCGGGACAAAATCCGGGAAGCGCTTCAGTGCGCACAGGCATAATAACCGCAGAAATCCCTTGTTTTACAAAAGATTATGTGATAGATTGAGGGTGAAGATAATTAAAAGCCTGAGCTTCTTTATGTGGTCTTCACAGAACGAAAAGAGAGAATCCGAATTATTTCCGCAAGACTGGCGGACAAACGAGAAAGGAGGCTGTATTATGATCGTATATTCTACCCTTTGTAAAGGACAAAAACCGACAGAAGAGCAAATCCGCGAGATAGAGGAAGCCAAAAAGCATCCGATTGTATACGATGAAGACTGTCCTCCTCTTTCGGATGAAATGATTGAAAAAATCCGCCGCAAGTACGCATGGCGGAGAAATCAGAAAAAGGGAAGTTAGAAAAAACGGAGCCGTCGCGTAAGCGATGACTCCGTTTTACTCTGCACCTGAAGGGATTCGAACCCCCG
>DBWJ01000105.1:0-6435 GCA_002308955.1 Lachnoclostridium sp. UBA1241
ATCGCTCTTCCATGTGCTACACAGAACGAGCTTAACCTTGAGGATGCAAAGGCACTTGTTGCAAACGGCGTTATCGCTGTTGCTGAAGGCGCAAACATGCCTACTACAGCTGATGCTACAGAGTACTTACAGCAGCAGGGCGTTCTCTTCTGCCCCGGTAAGGCAAGCAACGCCGGCGGCGTAGCTACTTCTGCTCTTGAGATGAGCCAGAACAGTGAGAGACTTTCCTGGAGCTTCGAGGAAGTTGACGCTAAGCTGAAGACCATCATGGTTAACATCTTCCACAACGCTGACGCTGCTGCCAAGAAGTACGGCATGGCAGGCAACTATGTTGCAGGCGCTAACATCGCCGGCTTCGAGAAGGTTGTTGACGCAATGCTTGCTCAGGGCGTTTGCTGATAGAATTGAATTCAGGCTGTGTTGCTTCGTTGAAACACAAACGGAAATGATTGCTGCCGCACTGGAAGGTGCGGCAGTTTTTTTGTTTATGGGAGGTCTTACGAAGCCAAGAGAATAAGAAGTTTCGTAGGTACTTTTATTGCGTTGTTCCTATGATACTTATCTGTTTGAAGATTCAGTGGGAATCAGGCTCTGTCTTTTGCATACGGTTTTACAAGTTTGAAGAAAGAGTAGGAATGTTATCGAAAAAGGATACATACGGAAAATCACAGGTCACATTTTCCGTATGAGATTTTGAGAGAGTTATTCATACCATTTTCCCCGGATTCAATAATGCAGTAGGAAAGTAAAAAGATTATGCTTGCAAAATGAGCGCAAAGCAGTTAAAATCAGCATACAAATCTTTATTCTTGAATGTGGTTTTTGCACTGAGCCGCATTTATCAGTTTCTTTACATATCTGTATCATTTGTATCCATTCACTTTATTATTCTAAGGAGGGGAGTATGGACTCTTTTTTTGCTGCGCTGAAAAAGCGGAATCATGAGATGAAAAGTATACTTGAGGAATGCCGGAGGCAGTTGGAGAATTTGCCGGAAGGAAGGCTTCGGATTGCTGTAAAGCCCAGTGGGCCTCAGTATTACCTGAACGGGGGAGAGAAGCAAATTTATCTTCCGGTCAAGGACAGGGCATTGGCGGAGAATCTGGCACAGAGGCGCTACCTCGAGAAAGTTGTTCGCCAGGCCGAAAAAGAACTGAAACAGATGGAATCCCTGATATCGGTTTATCAGGAAAACATGTTGGCAGAAGTTTGGAATGAGATGAATCCTCTTCGTAAGGCGCTGGTTCGACCGCTTGACGTACCGGACGATGAATAATCCCGAGTATTTGAGGAAATTTATGAAGAAGACACGAATCTACGAGAAAAACGGAATCTATTTCGGAAACAATCTTCTCTGCACGTTTGAAACATCTGTTGATCCGCTTGACCCGCTGGCTGTTGACGAATTAATCCGAAGATTTTTGCTGTGATGATTTCTGCGGGGGGGGTGTCGCGTTCGGTTTGTGTTCATTTTTTAGCTTGCCTGTATGGCAGTTCCTACGGGATGAATTCATCAAGTTATTCCGTTGGAACGGAAAATGTCAAAAAGCATACGAGAATACTGATGCGAGTTTTTTGGTAGGTAAGGCTTTTGAAAGGACGTCATACGAATTTCGGTTAGCAATCAAAACTGTGGGTAAATGACGCAACCGAAGTCATACGAAATTGCGGAAAATGATAGAAGAGTTGGAGGGCAAAATCGAGAATGCAAACTGTTTCAAACAAAAGAAAAGTTCAGTGGGCTTGAATGCCCACTGAACTTCTGAAAGCAAGAGAACTGTATGCCACTGTGTGATTTGCAATCTAAAGGTTGTTCCGCAGTTCTAGCTCTCCACCAGCACCGCGACCTCCTTGTCTTTCAATCAAAAAAGAATCTTCTCCATTATAGTCTGACAATTCGCTTCGTAAAATGGAATATGTTTGCCGATTGAATTTCTATCAGACACGATTTATAATATTCGTATGGATATTCTGAAAATTCTTTTCTTCATCACAATCTATTCGTTCCTCGGGTGGTGCGTGGAAGTCGTGTACCACACGGTGAAGTACGGGGATTTTTCGAACCGCGGGCTCGTGAACGGACCGGTGTGTACGATATACGGCTTCGGCTTCACGGGCGTCGTGCTGCTCCTCGATTCGTTCCGGGATAATATATTCGTTCTCTTCGCAGCGTCGATTGTCCTTGCCACCGCGCTTGAATTTGTGACGGGCTGGGTTTTGGAGAAGCTTTTCCACGAAAAATGGTGGGACTACTCGAAGGAACCGTTCAATCTCTACGGTTACATCTGTGTCCGGTTTTCCCTGATCTGGGGACTTGCCGCCACAAGCGCGATGATGACGATCCACCCGCTCATCGAAAAATGCTACACCCTCATCCCGCATCGCCTGTGCATTGCATGCCTCATCGCGGCAGGCGTAATTTACCTTGCGGACTGGAGCATCACGGTAATTGAAATCCGCAAGCTCAGGATCCGGCTCCGCATCGCGAAGGGAATCTCCGACACGATGGATGACATCGCCAATTTCCTCGGCACAAACCTGCATGAAAGCACCTTGGACGTCATGAAGAAGAGCGAGGAAGGCAGGGAGTATCTGCAGAAGAAGAGCGATGAAGGCAAAGAATTCCTGCAGGAGACGCATGACGCTTATGTTGAAAAGCGGGAAGCATGGCTTTTAAGCATGGCGGAGAACCGGGAGATGTTCCTCGGGCGCATGGAGTATGAAACGGACCGCCTGAAGAAGAGCCTCGATGCAACGCGCGAGGATGTCACAAAGGCGGGAAGAGAACGGATGGAAGCACTGCTTAATAGCCTTGCGCACATCCGCAGCCGGTACGAGAAGACAAGCTTCCGCACGTCCTTCACAGAGCGCCGTTTGGCGAAATCCTTCCCGGCTCTTGACCTGCTCCGAAAGACGAAGAAGAAAGAGTAAATCTAAGTGAATTCCGCTCGGGAAATGTCAACGCTCTTTACACCAAAACCACACTCCCTTGTACTACAGCGATAGAATAACACAATATCTTGTAGTTTTTCCGGAAAAGGTGTTTACAAATAAATAGTGCCGTGCTATTATCACATAGAAGGGGTAAAATGTGACCGCACGGCACATTTTTATGCCCCGGAATAAGCGAATCCATTCATCGAGGAGGTATCTATGAAACTCATCTATCAGGTTGAAGACAAGCCGAAGTTCGGACAGCTGATCGTATTTGCCCTTCAGCAGCTGCTGGCAATCATGACGGCGACGCTCGTTGTACCGGTTATCATCAACGGCAACGTAGCGGGCGCAATTGCAAGAGGCGAAGTTGCGTGGGAGATGACGGAGACGATGAGCCCGGCCGCAGCGCTTTTCGGCGCAGGTATCGGTACTTTGGTCTATCTGTTCTTTACGATGCGCAAGAGCCCGGTATTCCTTGGTTCTTCCTTCGCATTTCTCGGTTCCATGACATCCGCGTTCGTCGGTGCTTCGACGATGGCACTCGGTTATCTCGGATTGATTATCGGTGCCGTTCTTGCGGGTCTTGTGTATGTGATCATTGCTATTATCGTTAAGTTCTGCGGCGCCAAATGGATTGACAAGGTTATGCCTGCAGTCGTTATCGGACCTACCGTTGCCATCATCGGACTTTCCCTCGCAGGCAACGCGGTCGGCGATCTTACTTCGGGTATCGCCGGAACCGAAACCACTCCCGGAACCGACCCGAAGATCGCGCTTCTGTGCGGTCTCGTAACACTTGCAACGGTTATGTTCGCTTCCGTATACGGAAAGAAAGCCGGCAAGCTGATTCCGTTCATCTTCGGTATTTGCGCGGGTTACATCTTCGCGCTGATCATAAGCCACTGCGGTTACATGCTCGGCATTCCGGAGATGTACATCATTCCGGATACCGCATTCGACGGCTTCCTCGTAAACGGCGAAGTAACCTTCAAGTCCTTCATTTCCGTACCTGATATGACATTCCTTTCCGCAAAGGGCGCTTTCAGCGAATTCTCCGGAACCTACTTCCTGACCGTCCTTGTGGCGTATGCTCCCGTGGCATTTGTCGTATTCGCAGAGCATATCGCGGACCATAAGAACATCTCCTCGATTATCGAGCGTGACCTTCTTGAGAAGCCCGGCCTTCACAGAACGCTTCTCGGCGACGGTGTTGGCTCCATGGTCGGCGCATTCTTCGGCGGCTGCCCGAACACCACTTACGGTGAGTCCATCGGCTGCGTTGCCATTACGAAGAACGCTTCCGTAGTTTCCATCTTCGCGGCTGCAATCGGCGCGATCATCATCTCCTTCGTAAATCCGTTCATCGTCTTCGTTAACTCGATTCCGAGCTGCGTAATGGGCGGTGTCTGCATGGCTCTGTACGGATTTATCGCGGTTTCCGGTCTGAAGATGATTCAGAAGGTTGACCTCAATAAGAACAAGAACCTCTTCGTTGTTTCCGTAATCCTGATCGCGGGTGTCGGCGGTCTTGCCGTTGACTTCAACACCGCGAACGGAAAGATTACGATTACCGAAGTTGCATGTGCTCTGATTCTCGGTATTCTGACGAACCTGATGATGAAGGGTTCCAAAGAAGACGACGAGGTCGAGGAAGCTGCAGCTCCGGCTGAGGCTCCTGCCGAAGAGAAGAAGGCAGAAGAGCAGTAATTAAGTTTCTACCCCCGATGCGAAGCCCCTGTGTTATGCAGGGGCTTCCTTTTCGGAGATAACGGCCGGTTTCCGGCAGAAAGCGTACTATTATGACAGCAGTCGGACTGATCTGCGCTCTGACATGCCTATGCATGATCGCAGTCATTCTCCTAAAGCCGCAGGTGAAATACCGCGGCATTCTTTTCGATACGTATCCCCTCGTGGCGCTCACGGGATGCCTGATCCTTCTTGTGACGGGACTCCTGCCGCTTTCCGAGTACCTCGACGGGCTTACAAGGAATACGTCGGTGAACCCGATTAAGATCCTGCTGCTGTTTTTTTCCATGACATTTCTCTCCGTATACCTGGACGAGGCGGGCATGTTCCGGTACCTTGCCGGCGTGACACTGAAGCGCGCGGGCACGAGCCAGAAGAAGCTCCTTTTATATCTTTACCTGACCGTGTCGCTCCTTACGGTATTTACGTCAAATGACATCGTTGTCCTCACGTTTACCCCGTTCATCTGTTATTTCGCGAAGTCGGCCGATATCGACCCGATTCCGTATCTGGTGACCGAATTTGTCGCGGCCAATACGTTCAGTATGGTTTTCATCATCGGAAACCCGACGAACATCTATCTGGCGACGAGCGCGGGAATCGGTTTCCTGCCGTACGCGAAGGTTATGGTATTCCCGACGCTGGCAGCAGGAGCGGTGGTATGGATTGTGTTACGGATTCTGTTTCGAAAGGAACTCCGAAAGGAGATTACTACAACTGTAGAATCAAGTAAACTGAAGAATAAGCAGGCTGTTATACTGGGAAGCGCGCACCTTTTATTCTGTACCGTGCTGCTGGTGCTTTCATCCTATATGGATTTTCCGATGTGGGTGATAGCGCTCAGTACGGCCGGGAGCTTGATTGTGACAACGTTTATTGTTTCGAAAATCGGAGGATGGCGCCCGAAGCTGATCGGACGAAGCATTGTGCGTCTTCCGTGGCCGCTGATTCCGTTCATCCTGCCGATGTTCGCCCTGGTTCTTGCGATGAACCGCTCCGGAATCTCCGGGCACATTGCGGGCATTCTCGGAACCGGTAATTCCGTAATCACCTACGGCGTGACGTCCACGATCACCGCCAACCTGATCAATAACATTCCGATGAGCGTGCTTTTCTCCTCGCTGATTCCCCATAGCGGCGGGAACGGTCCGATTTTCGCTTCAATCATCGGCTCGAATCTCGGAGCATACCTGACACCCATCGGAGCTTTGGCGGGCATCATGTGGATGTCGATATTAAAGACCACCGGCGTGCATTATACCTTCGGCCGTTTCACAAAGTATGGCTTCTGCGTCGTGATTCCGGCCCTTGCGGCTGCGCTGCTGGTGCTACATGCGATTGTGTAGGAGGCGTGGCATTTGCCGCAGAAGGATTACGGCAACCCGTGAACTTCCTGTGACCGAGATTGACAGACACCCCGATACGGAGTAAGATGATTTCATAGAGCGCAGCAAAGGGGCGTTTCGGCGCCCGGGGGGGAGTTTCCGAATTTGGGCTGCGCGCAGGAGTATTTATGGCTGATCGATTATTGTCAATTATTATACCGTGTTATAACGAGGAGGCGGTGCTGCCCGCGTTCTACGAGGAAATCTGCCGCACGGCCGACGAGCTTGCCGACCGCGTGCAGTGTGAATTCCTGTTCGTGGACGACGGTTCCGCCGATACGACGCTTTCCCTTTTAAAGGGCTATGCGGAGCAGGACGAGCGCGTGCATTACGTTTCGTTCTCCCGGAATTTCGGGAAGGAGGCGGC
>DBWJ01000105.1:6497-6709 GCA_002308955.1 Lachnoclostridium sp. UBA1241
ATGGATGCGGACCTGCAGCATCCGCCGGCGTTTCTGACGCAGATGCTTGACGGCATCCTTAGCGGCGAGTATGACAGCGTCGCAATGCGCCGCCTTGACCGGAAGGGCGAGAAGCCCGTCCGCGCATGGTTCTCGCGCCAGTTTTACAAGCTGAACAAGAAGATTTCCGGCGTCGATATCCCGGAAGGCGCCACCGATTTCCGCATGATGAC
>DBWJ01000105.1:6735-10810 GCA_002308955.1 Lachnoclostridium sp. UBA1241
GTCAACCGTTTTACGAAGGGCATCTTCTCCTGGGTCGGCTTCCGTACGCTGTGGATTCCGTACCATAACGTGGAGCGCCCGGCGGGAAGTTCCAAGTGGTCATTCTGGAGCCTGTTCAAGTATTCTTTGAGCGGAATCCTGGCATTTTCCACAGTGCCGCTTGCGATTGCTTCGATACTCGGCGGAATCATCTGTTTCGGAGCTTTTCTCAGTATGATCTGGGTTGTGATTAAGACTCTGATCTGGGGCGACCCGGTAGACGGTTATCCGACATTGATCACGGTGATTCTGTTCCTCGGCGGCATCCAGCTTCTGATGATCGGTGTTTTGGGACAGTATTTCTCGAAGGCCTATCTCGAANNCTCGAAGTCAAGAAACGGCCGATTTACATAGCAAGGGAGCAGAAGCTCGGGCGTGCCCGTAAGCGTAAGGAGAAATAAGGGAGTTCTGTATGATTCATGTAATCGTCAATGCGAAAGCCAAAGCCGGCCGGAAGCAGACGGCCGCCGAAGTCGTCACGCGCGTGCTTAAGGCGCATGGGAAGGCTTATCAGCTGCACCTTGCCGAGAAGCCCGGTGATACGCGGGAACTGTGCCGCAAGCTTTCCGAGGCGGAAGGCGAAAAGACCATATGGGTGGTCGGCGGTGACGGCACGGTCAACGAGGCAATCAACGGAATCAAACCGAGTGAGTCTTTGCATTTTGTCTATCTGCCGGCAGGTTCCGGCAATGACCTTGCAAGAGGACTCGGTCTGCCTGCGGACCTTACTAAGGCAGCGGAAAAGGTGCTCGCTTCGTCGGATGAGGCGGGATATGATTACGGCGAGATGGAGCTCCATCCCGGCGGGCGGAGCTGTTTCGCGGGAAGCTCCGGAATCGGCTATGACGCAAAGGTATGCGTCGAAGTTAACCGGTCCAGACTGAAGAAGTTTCTGAACCGCTTCGGACTCGGCAAGCTTGCTTACTTCATGGTTGCCCTGAAGCAGGTCTTCGCGAACCCGCGCTTTCAGGTGACACTGATTGCAGACGGCGGGAAAGCGCAATCCTACGATGACTGCATCTTCGTCTGCATGATGAACCATAAATACCAGGGCGGCGGGCTTAAGATGGCGCCGACGGCCAATCCGAAGGACGGAAAGATAACCGTTACATTTGCCTACGGGATGAACCCCTTTAAGGTGCTCTTTTCGCTTCCGCGGATTAAGAACGGCAGTTACCTGAAGATGAAGAAGGTCGTGACCTTCGACTGCAAGGAACTGGAACTGATCACGGACAAGAAGCAGTTCGTCCATAACGACGGCGAAGTCGTCGGCGAGGTACGGCACCTTATGGTGCGCTGCGGCGAAGGAAAACTCCGAATGCCGGACACAACAGAGTAGAACAAAACAAGAGGCCGTCGCGTGACGGCCTCTTTTCATATGTCGGTAGAATTTTTAATTTGCTTACTTCAGCAGGTTTCCGAGAATGCCGGTAACCTTGTCAAGGGTGCTCTCGGGAGCGGACTTCTTCGCGGTTTCGGTCTTCTTTGAAGTCGTTTTCTTAGCGGAAGAAGAAGTCGTCTTCTTCTTGGCGTCGGTCTTCTTAGCGGAGGACTCCTTCTTCTTGGAATCGGTCTTCTTAGAGTCCGTCTTCTTGCCGGTGGTGGATTCCTTCTTCTTGGAATCCGTCTTCTTCTTGGAGTCGGTCTTCTTGCCGGAAGAAGGCTTCTTCTTGCCATTTGTCGTGGAGGCGGCCTCTTCGGGCTTTTCATTGGCGGTGTTCGTCGAAACGAGACCCATCAGTCCGGAGGTGAGTTTGCCGAGGTCGAGCTTTCCGAGCAGTGCCCCGAGGAGTGCAACATTGCCCGCGGCAGAGGACTGGTTATTCTGGCCGCCGACCATATTAAGAAGCATCGGTGCGGCAGAACTCAATACGTTGTTGGTCGTGCTCTGGCTTACGCCGCTTTCTTCGGCAACCTGCTGGGACGACGTGTTGCTGCCGTTTGCGAGAAGAAGCGGAAGAGCAGTGGTAAGAACGCTGGAAACATCCTTCTTGGAAGCGCCTGACTTTTTGCTGACTTCCTTGACGGTATTATCGGTAATCAAACCGCTTAACAATGCTGAAAAATCCATATCATTCTATCTCCTTTTCGATATTGTGCCGCGCGTCCGAAAAGCGGAATCGTGCGGTTCGGAACCGCTCCGGAAAATGCCATGCGCCGGCCGCGGTCAACTTCTGAAATTATTATCATCCGAAAGCGAAAAAAAGTCAATAAATTCTGCGTAAATTCATTGAAAAGTAACAGAATATAGTATATAATTACTTCGTAAACAACGATATGGCGGATTTTCCGTCAGGGTTGTCGAATTATGAGATGAAGGAGTGAATGAAAATGGCTGAGAAGAAAACAGTATCCGTATCCGAGTCGGGAAGAAAGAAAAAAACGGCTGCCGGCGGAGCCACCATGCCTTCCGCTAAGGCGACTGGCAGCGCTACCCCCAAGCGAATCGGTGCAGTTATCCTTTGGATTCTTGCAATTGCACTTGAGGTTGTTGCAATTTTGATGGTTGGAAATAAGATTATCTTTTCTCTTAACTATCATTTATGGTTTATTATCGGTGCTATCGTTCTTGATTTGATCTGCGTAGTTGCCGGTGCATTGCTTTGGAAGTCCGCTAACCTGATTGATCCCGCTTCCGAGAAGAACAAAGTTAAGTTCTGGCTCTGGAACAATATGGGCATGCTGGTTGCTGTTGCCGCATTTGTGCCGCTTATTATCCTTACCCTTACGAACAAAGATGCAGATAAGAAGACCAAGACTGCTGTCGGCATCATCGGAGCAATCGCTCTTGCTATTGCATTGCTGTTTGGTCATGACTGGAATCCGATTTCCTCCGAAGATAAGGCTGCTATGGAAGGAACCTATGCAGACAGCGCTCTTCCCGAGGGCGATGTATACATTACTACTACCGGACAGAAGTTCCATCTGTATGAAGACTGCCAGCATATCAAGGACCGTACGAAGTTCTCCTGCAAGGAAGCAGCCGCAGAAGAGGGCAAGGCCATTGTAGATATTGCCATCGAGCATGGTGCTACCGAAGTATGTAAGACATGCGAAAAGAGATTTGCCGAAGCACAGGGTGCAGGCGGACAGTAGCAGTTCAATAACATTACAGAAAAAATATCGGAGCCCGGCAGGATATGCCGGGCTCCGTATTTTTTTATACAGGAATGAATTCGGACGAATTTGCAAATTATAACACCCACATACTATTCATTGTGATATGGTGTGATGTTTTCTCCGGGAATATCACACCGATGGTTTCAACTGAGGTTTTAGTGTGAAATATCCATTAGGTTTTTCACACCAATGGTTAATGTTGAGGTTCTGGTGTTATATTTCCGTTAGCTTTTCCACACCGGAGAAGAGAGAAAGCTTTTCGGTGTGAAAATACTTCCATGAAAATCACACCAGATTCGACGAAGAATGAAAAGGTGTTAAAATCCCGGTAAAAACATCACACCTGCTGAAAAGAATGGCTTCTTGGTGTGATTTCCACCCTGATTTCATCACACCGAAAGCTTAATGGTTAGAAAAAGGTGTGATTCCGCGGAAAGAATACGTAAGCGAATTCCCGCTTAAGCGATATCTTCCAGCTGCGACGTGTACAGGTGGTAGTAGTCGCCGCGCTTTGCCATGAGTTCCCCGTGCGTGCCGGCTTCGGTGATGCCGCCGTCATCGATGTACATGATGAGGTCGCAGTTACGGATCGTTGACAGACGGTGCGCAATCAGGAAGGAGGTACGGCCCTTAAGCATGGAATTGAGTCCCTGCTGGAGCGCGCGCTCCGTCTGCACGTCGATGCTCGAGGTCGCCTCGTCAAGGATAAGAATGGCGGGATCACTCAGTACCGTACGGGCAAATGAGATGAGCTGCTTCTGCCCCTGGCTCAAGAGCGAACCACGCTCCTTTACCTCGGTGTCATAGCCGTTCTGCATGCCCACGATGAACGAATCGGCGCAGACAAGCTTGGAGGCTTTCACGATCTCCTCGTCGGTGGCGTCCAATTTGCCGTAGAGGATGTTGTCACGGATGG
>DBWJ01000105.1:10835-11410 GCA_002308955.1 Lachnoclostridium sp. UBA1241
TCCTGCATCATAATGCCCATCTGGCTGCGGAGCGAGTCGAGGGTGACCTTCGAAATGTCCTGACCGTCAATGAGTACCTGTCCCGAATCCACGTTGTAGAAGCGGGATATAAGGTTCACTATGGTACTCTTGCCGGCGCCTGTCGGACCGACGAGGGCAACGCTCATACCGGGCTTTACGTCAAATGAGACTTTATGTAATATCTCCTTTCCGGGCTCGTAAGAGAAGCATACATCACGGAAGGAAACAGCACCCTTGATCGGAGGCATCGGAACGGCGTCCGGAGCATTGTCAACGGTAACGGGCTCCCCGAGGGTCTCGAAGATTCGCTCGAGATAAGCCATGTTGTTTAAGAAGTTGTTGAAGATATTGCCCATGTTCATGATCGGCTGCCAGAATCGCGAGGAGTAGCTCGAGATAGCGATGATCGTACCGATCGTCTTGCTTCCCTGTCCGAACAGGATCATGCCGGAGATGAAGATGGCGGCACGGATGCATACCGAAATCGCGTCGATACCGGGCCAGACAAGGTTGTTACAGCGTACGGCCTGCATCCAGGTGTGGCGGCAGTCATC
>DBWJ01000105.1:11467-11631 GCA_002308955.1 Lachnoclostridium sp. UBA1241
TCCTGCAGATAGGCGTTCAGGTTGGAGTTCTTATTCGAAACACGCTGCCATGCCCGGCGCTGACGGTTCTTGATCCAGAACAGAAACGCCGCGAGGATCGGCACGCCGCACATAACGACAAGCGACATCTGCACGTCAACGATCATCATGAAGATGACGATCAG
>DBWJ01000105.1:11716-20434 GCA_002308955.1 Lachnoclostridium sp. UBA1241
ACGACACGGATCAGGATCTTGCCGTGCGGCCGGTCGTCATAATACTGGAAGGGCAGCTTCTGCAGGTGCGCGAAGAGGTCCTTACGGATATCGTAGATGATGCTCTGGGACACGCGGATCATCATGCGGGAGCGGATCAGGCTGAAGATTACGCTGATCATGAATACGGTAATCAAAGCGCCGCCCAGAAGGAACAGAAACTCCTTGTTGCCGTTCGGGATTGCGTCATCGATTGCGCGCTGCGTGATCATCGGCGCAAGCAAAGCGACCGCGCCGGCAAGGGCGCTGATGAGAAGCGCGAGGATCATCTTCGGAAGGTACTTCTTTATGTACGCGGAAGCTAAAAGAAGATGCCGGATATTAAAGGGCTCGTCGAGCCGTTCGTCCTGTTTATAAGTGTTTTTCTCTGCCATTTGCCGTCACCTCCTAACCTGCCAAATCCGTCTGCCCGAGCTGCAGCTTCACAAGCTCGGAGTAGTATCCGCCGGCGGCGACAAGTTCCTGATGATTGCCGGACTCTAAAATCCGGCCGTCCTTCAGAACAAGTATCTTGTCGGCGAATTTGGTCGTGGAAATCCGCTGCGCGATGATAATCTTCGTGCACGGGAAATCCAGGTTACGAAGGCTATGTTGAATCTGCTTCTCCGTTTCCATATCGACGGCCGACGTGGTGTCGTCGAGGATCAGGATGGAGGGCTTTATCGCAAGCGCGCGGGCCAGCGAGATGCGCTGTTTCTGTCCGCCGGACAGGCCGACTCCGCGCTCGCCGACAATCGTATCATACCCTTCGGGCATTCTGTGGATGAAGTCCGAAGCGGCAGAGTAGCGGGCGTATTTCTCGACCTGCTCCGCGGTCAGATAGGAGGCTCCGTACGCAATGTTTCCTTCAATCGTATCGGAATAAAGAAGAACGTCCTGCGTGGCAAGACCGATGTTCTTACGAAGGTCGGTCAGCCTGTACTGCTCAACGGGAACGCCGTCCACGCGGACGGTTCCGGAATTGGCTTCATAGAAGCGCGGGATCATCTGGATCAGGGAGGTTTTTCCGCAGCCGGTTTCCCCGATGATCGCGACGGTCTCGCCGGGCTCTGCGGTAAATGTGATGTCCTTCAAGACAGGAAGCTTTCCGTCATCATACTGAAAGCTGACATGCTCGAACTCGACGCGTCCTTCGAAGCGGCCGGGATGCGCAATGGCGCCCGGACGGTCTACGATTTCCGCTTCGGAGTAGTAGATTTCCATGATCTTGTCGGAAGCGGCGCTGAAACGCTGGAACTCGTTCATAATGTTACCCATCATGCGCATCGGGTTTGCGATGGCCCAGATCAGAAGGGAGAACGAGGTATATTCGCCCATCGTGATCTGTCCGTTTATGATGAACAGGCCGCCGACCAAAAGAAGGATGACCGGAAGGGCGTTGGCAATCAGTTCCACAAACGGGAAGAACCGAAGCCATACCATCTGTGTTTTGACATTGGTGTCCCGGTAATCCCGGTTGGTACGGTCAAAGTGTTCTTTCTCGTATTCTTCGCGGGCAAATGCCTTTACGACACGGTTACCGGAGATATTCTCCTGCGCGTCGGTGTTCATTCCGGCAAGCTTCTCACGAAGCGCCTTATGCATCGGGGCGACTTTCTTCCGGAAGCGGAACACAATCAAAAAGATGAGCGGCGAAATCGAAAGCACGCAAAGCGCAAGCTTTACGTCAATCAAAAAGAAATAGACTGCGGCCGATGTGAACAGCGTCAGGGACTCGACGATACAGCGGATTACCCACGCAATGTTATGCCGAACGGCATCCAGATCACCGGTCACGCGTGTCATCAGGTCACCGGTACGGTAGGTGCTGTAAAACTTCATGTCCTGCCGCTGAATCTTATCGTAAAGATAATTACGGATGCGGAACAGCGTTGCCTGCGAAACACGCTCGTAAGCCATACAGTCCAGATAAACAACGATAACCCGGAACAGTGTCAGGCCGACCATCAGTCCGATCAGACGGTAGAACGTAGAGGCGTTGTCCGAAAGGCTCAGTCCGTCCCGTTCCACCTGCTGGAACAGGTCTACGATCTTTCCGGAGTAATGCGGTACAACAAGCTGAAGCATGTTGTATAGCGCGGTTCCGAGAAGGGCGACGATGAAGAGCACATGCTTCCCCTGCATGTTCTCCCAAAGCCAGCCAAGCCTTGATTTCGGGTAGGCTTTTTCTCCTTTTATGTCTTTCATAGTATTCCCTCCGAGACATAAGACATATTCTTTTTCTTCACAAAGAAAGCGTATCAGAAAAGCAAAGCCGTAACAATGTCTATTTCTCTCATAAAAAATGGACTAAACTGTAAATTCAGAAAAGTGACTATCTTTCATCACAAATTAGACATAATTGCTGATTAAAGTAGGGGCAGATATCGGAGAAGAGGTATCTCATTTTCCGTAGCGTGAAATGTAACCCTTATGGGAGGCGGTTTGAATGAGTGAAGAATACAAGGACTTAACGAAAAGCGAGGAGCAGGGCGCGAAACCGGTACAGCCGATGCCGCAGCCGGTGCAGCAGGTCTTTTATGACCCGTACATCTACCGGCTTCAGCACGAACAGCCGGTAGTGGTTCGGACGGAACCGAAGAAGCCTTCCGCAGCGAAGAGATTCTTCCTTCTGGTGGGCGGAGCAATTCTGTTCGGGGCGCTCGCAGGCGGAGCATTCATCGGTGTGAAGGCACTCGATGAGAAGTTCGGAAAGAAAGAGGAAGCCCCCGCAGAGGAGTCCGTTGAGGGTACCAATGAATTAGACGTAAAGAAGCCGAAGACCGGCATTGTTCTTCAGACATCGAAGGATGTCGGGGAGACCTCCGTCAGCGCGGTAGACGTATCTGCGGTCGCGGAGTCGGCAATGCCTTCGGTTGTGGCAATCAATAATTACAGTAAACAGACCTACTCGTACTTCTTCTATGACTACGAGAGCGATGAAGTGGTACTTGCCGGTTCGGGTTCCGGAATTATTATCGGACAGAACGACAAAGAAGTTCTGATTGTAACAAACTTCCATGTGGTGGACGGCGCCGAGAGGCTTTCCGTGCAGTTCGTGGACGGCACGACGGCCGACGCAGCCGTGAAGGGATCGGCTTCCTCCTCCGATCTTGCAGTGCTTGCAGTCAAGTTCGAGGATCTTTCCGACAGCACGGTGGAAGCCATTCGTGTTGCACGGCTCGGCAGCTCCGACGACGTTAAGGTCGGCGAGATTGCCATCGCAGTAGGAAATGCACTTGGATACGGGCAGTCGGTAACGGTCGGTTACATCAGCGCCAAGGAGCGCAAGATTACGATCGACAAGATGACCTACACCCTGATCCAGACCGATGCCGCGATTAACCCCGGTAACAGCGGCGGCGCCCTTCTGAATAAGAACGGCGAGGTCATCGGAATCAATTCCGCCAAATACGAAGACTACAAGGTGGAAGGCATGGGATTTGCCATTCCGATCAGCAATATCCTGAGTCTGATCAACGAACTCAGCAACCGGGAAGAAATTAAGGAAGAAGAGCGCGCGTACCTCGGAATCGAGCGCGGTACCGACATTACCGACGATATGTACGCGGAGCGCTTTAACATACCGAAGGGACTTTATGTAAATGCCGTAGCCAAGGGTTCGGCGGCCGAGAAGGCCGGCATCCGCCAGGGCGATATCATTGTCCGCATGGACAGCGCGATCATCTACGGCATGAGCGATCTGCAGGAATTCCTGAGCTATACGAAGGCCGGCACGGAAGTCGAAATTGTTTTGTACCGTTCGACCCAGGGCGTCTATGAGGAGATGACCATAAATGTGACTCTCGACAAGCGCCCGCGTAAGAAGTCATAAGAGCATTGCGCTCGGAATATATGAGATACCGGAAGTCATAAGAGCAGTCTGTGTGGGAATAATGGGGAAATCAGAATGAAACATTTCGTTTTGGCAGCAGTATTGACGCTTTGTCTTCTTGCAGCCGCGGGCTGCGGGAAGAAAGAAAACGGGACGGTTACGGAGAAACCGACTTCGACCACTCCTGGACCGCCGAGATTATAAGCAGCCGTGACATCGACGAGGTTCTTGCCGCCCACAGTGACGACTGGACCGCGCAGGTCGAAGCATTTAATAAATTGTTTACATGACTTTCACTTTCAAAACACTTCTCTTTATCCAAAGGGGCTGTCGCTATGCGATGGCCCCTTGTTATTTTGTGGGGGCACGCTTGACGGATATATCCGTAGAGTGCCCTTTACAAAAGAGAAGGCCATCGCTAAGCGACAGCCTTGGATACGGATAAACAAAAAAGTGGTGCAGCCCCCGCATATATTCAATGCAGGTCTACACCTTGTACTATTATAATACACCTGCTATTTTCTGAAGTCAAGTAATTCTTCTTTTGATATGATTAATACTCTTCGTATCCGCTTTTGATAGGGCGGGTCATGGAAAATAGAAATGAAAAGAATCGACCCAAACCGCAATCGCGGATGATGTGGGTCGAAACAGAAATGAAGAAAATCGACCCAAACCGCAATCGCGGATGGTGTGGGTCAAAACAGCAAGGAAGGAAATCGATCCAAGCAGACTGAGAAAAGGTTTTGGGTCGAGATAGTATGACCGGTGAAGCACCAAGGATGACAGGTGAAGCGACAAGTATAACAGGTGAAGCGACAAGGATCCGATAGACATCCCCCTCCCCCATATGCTATAATATCCCTTTAATGACAGTCTCATCAATTCGTGGGAGGTAAGGGAATATGCAAAGAAGACGTTTGATCAGTATCCTTCTGATCCTTATCCTGGTTCTTTCGGGCTGCGGTAAGGAAGAGAAGGCAGTGAAGAAGGGAAAGACAAGAGAGCCGGCGGAGAGCAGCGGTCAGAAGATTGAGCCGACCAGGAAAGTGACGCCGACGCCGGAACCGACACCGGAGCCGGTTGAGCTTACCATGTGGTGCACTTCCACGGAGTATGACTCTACGAGATGGGCTTATGAAAGCGCCATTAAGGAGATGCGGGAGAAGTACCCGGATATCATATTCCGATGGGAAGCTGTACAAATTGAAGATTACAGGGTGAAACTGAAGTATGCGGCAGCAGGGGATTCTTTGCCGGATATCTTTTTCTCGTGGCCCTGCTATTACATTGAAAACCTCATCGAAGACGGCAAAGTTTACTGCTTGGATGATCATTATGAAGCATACGCGGATCTGATTCCGATTACGATGTGCCGGAACAGCATGTACAACGGCCATAAGTACGGCATTCCGCTCAGCATGAATGTTGTTGCGCTGTATGCCGATATGACGGTTCTTAATGAGGCCGGCTTCACGGAGATTCCGAAGACGCTCGAAGATTTCTATAAGTGCTGCGACAGTATAAAGGCGCTCGGAAAGACTCCGTTCGGAGTTGCCAACGGTCCTTATGACACATGGTGTGTTACGGAGGTTCTGGAGCCCATCATTCAGCGGTGTGTCGGCGGCAAGGCGTACGATGATATACTTCGCGGACGGGCCACATGGGACAACGAGGATGTTGCTGCTGCCGTGGACATCTTTCAGACCATGCAGGACCGCGGTTACTTCGAAGCCCATGAGGATATCGGAAATGACGAAGTCAAGTATGAGTTTATGAATCATTCCTACGGGTTCTATATGAACGGAACCTGGAACTGCGCGGATTTTGCGAATGCTTACCAGGCGGCGGACTGGGTTCAGATCGGATCATTCCCGGTGGTGAATCCCGAGAAGTCACAGGGCATCGAAATGATCGGCGGACCGAGTGACACGCTTTGCGTCTCCGCAAGTTCCGAACATCCTGATGTGGCAGCGGAGTACGCATACGAACTGGCAAGAATCCTGAACCGCTACCTGTATCTGAGCGGATGCGGTTTACCGTCATGGAAGATTGATTATAATGTGAACGAAGAAATAAATCCCCTCACACAGGAAGCCGCCAGGATGGTTGCCGAGGCCGGGTACCTTAATATGTTCCTAGATACGGCGGTAATATCGGAAGATGTCGAGGTGTATTATAAATCGGTCGGTGATATACAGTATGACAAAATCGACGGCGCGACATTCATCGAGCAGATGAAAAACGGGGTCGTCGATGACCCGGGAAAGCGGGGCGCCCGCGATCTTCAGGGGAGAGAAATCGTTTTGTACGATTACTATACGAATCCGGACACCTGGGATATCCCGAACGATCTCTATCAGGAGAACTTCTTCGATATGCTGCATAAGGCCGAATCGAAGTATAATTTCAAGTTTACACGCACATCCGACAGCATGTACGGAGCGGAATACACGGAATATGTGGCGCTCTCCATCATGGAGAATAACCCGGCCGGGGATCTGATTCTCCTTGATAACCGCTGGGTCGGAGCGCTTTTATCAAGCGGTTATCTTCTGGACGTCTCCAATGTTTCGACGGTTGACTGGAACGATGACAAATGGAACAAAGCCGCTCTTGATGTCATGCGTATTAACGGCGGACTGTACGGTTTTGCTGCCGGGACCGAAGCAAGAACCGGTGTGTTCTTTAATAAGACATTGTTTCAGACACTCGGCGTGGATACAGACCTTCCTTATGACCTTCAGAAAGAGGGCAAATGGAACTGGGATGAGTTCCTTACGCTGTGCGCGAGACTGACCGTTGACAGGGATAATGACGGTGTTATCGATGTGTACGGCGTTGTGGGACAGGATTGGGTTGTGGCATACGCCGCAATGCAGTCGAACGGAACCTTTGTCATTACGAAAGACGAAAAGGGGCTCCTTAAGCTGAACGCGGACGACCCGGAGGTGGTCAGGGCGCTTCAGTTTGTACATACGCTCCACGAAAAAGGATATTTCATGCCGACGGACAAAAACTCAAAGTACTGGACGTGGGACTGGTTCCGTACCGCATTTGACAACGGGGAAGCCGCCATGCGTATCGATGAGGAATTCATCTCAAATTCGCTCTTCGATTCGGACATGGATTTCGGCTTCGTATGTTTCCCTTACGGGCCGGCAGCCGGGAAAACCGTCTCTATCGTCCGGGAGGACATCATCGTGGTTCCGAACTGTGAGAAAACCCGAAACTATGCGGATGACATCCTCTTCGCATACGATATCTATACGGACGTTCCGCCCGCTTACCTGACGGATGACGAGCGCTGGATGGAGCCTTACGAGGAAAAGAATCTTTTCTATCTGATCGATGACCGGGCGCTTGATGAAACCATCCGGAAGATGGTCGTTGACTGCCCCGGTTACATGTACCCCGCGTGTCTGATCCCGGGTTTTGACGACAGGAGTTATGTGTGGGCCGGAGAGCTCGAGGACGGCAAGACCGCGCAGGAGATTCTCGATGCCTACAGCGGCGAATGGGAAGGACAGACGGAGGCGTTCAACAACAAGTTCCGATGAGGCGTTTTGTCTCATCTTGCGGGATAGAAAATCGTTGCGGAAAATGTGATTTTTTCCTTGCATTTTCCGCATTGATATGCTAATATGTAACTCCGTGGTATAAAAACCCATATTCCTTGCTCCCGGTGAGACGGGGGCCAGAGACCAAAAGGAGGTGCAAGACAACTATGAACAAGTACGAGTTAGCGTTAGTTGTGAATGCAAAGATCGAGGATGAGGCCAGAGAGGCAGTTCTTCAGTCTGCCAAGGATCTGATCACGCGTTTCGGCGGTGTTATCACCAATGTTGACGATCAGGGCAAGAAGAAGCTTGCTTACGAGATCCAGAAGATGTCCGAAGGCTTTTACTACTTCATCCAATTCGATGCGGAAGCTACCGTGCCCAATGAGATCGAGCAGAGAGTTCGTATCATGGACAACGTGCTTCGCTATCTGTGTGTTCGCGTAGACGAGCAGTAAAGGGGGAAGCCTTTATGAACAAAGTGATTTTAATGGGTCGTCTTACGAGAGACCCCGAAGTAAGATACTCTCAGGGAGCAAATGCTACGGCTGTATGCCGTTACAGCATCGCCGTTGACCGCCGTTTCAAGCGGGAAGGCGAGCCCGATGCGGATTTCTTCAACTGTACCGTATTCGGTAAGGGCGCTGAGTTTGCCGAGAAGTATCTCAAGCAGGGTACCAAGATCGTTGTATCCGGTCGTATTGAGAATGACAATTACACCAACAAGGACGGTCAGAAGGTATACGGTACCCGTATTCTTGTAGAAGAGCAGGAGTTTGCGGAGAGTAAGAATGCCGCAGGCGGTAACGGCGGAAGCTTCGGCGGTAACACCGCGAGTGCTCCGGCACCGGCTGCTTCGACTGCAGGAGAAGGCTTCATGAACATTCCTGACGGAGTGGACGAGGAGCTCCCGTTTAACTAAGAATTCATAGGCTGAATTCCGTCAGCCTGACACAATCAGATAGGAGGTACACCGAAATGGCTTTCCAGAAGTCCGATAAGGGTGACAGAGGCGACGCTCCGATGAGAAAGAGAGTTGTTCGCAGAAGAAAGAAAGTATGCGTTTTCTGCACGGAGAAAGAAGGAAGCGGCATCGATTATAAGGATGTTAACAAGCTTAAGAGATACGTATCCGAGAGAGGTAAGATTCTTCCCAGAAGAATTACNNAGCATCAGAGAGCTCTCACTGTAGCAGTTAAGAGAGCCCGTCATATCGCTCTTATGCCTTATACCGTAGAGTAATCGGAAACCAAAGTGCCGAAGGGGTTGTCCCTTCGGTACTTTTTTCGACTTTTTTTTGAAAAA
>DBWJ01000105.1:20525-30441 GCA_002308955.1 Lachnoclostridium sp. UBA1241
GACAGGCATGACTAAGGATCATGTGCACATAGTGCGTTCGGGTTCAAGTCCCGTAGTCCGCACGAAAACCTCTTTCACCTTTCGGTGAGAGAGGTTTTTTGTTGTAAAAAAGCCTTTTTTCTGCTATACTGTTCATCGTAGTGTTCTATGCCCGAAAGGGCATTTTTCGCTATAAATATTTAGGCGTTTATACGCCGGTGTGCGGAGGATTTTATGTTATTTCAGAACAGTCTTATGTTCGGCACTCTGTTCGAGTCTCTGTGGGAGTTTCTTTCCTCGGGGACTGCCGTGACAATTTATTTCGTAACCCTGTTTCTGTGCATCGCCGCGATGATCTCGACGGTGCTCATTATGGTGAATACGGACAAGAAAAACAATGCCCAGACGGGAGGTGTCCGTTTCGACGAGGAGGGCAAACTGATTGAGGACGACGGAATTACATCCCGTTTCCACTCCCTCGTGCAGACGGATATTGAGATGGGTTCCTACGAGCCGCCGGTTTACAACAACCGGATCACGCTCGATACGATGTGCCGGAATTTCCGGGACTACGCGGCGTCGCAGCTCGGGCTTTATTACAGCGAGGAGGATGTGCGCAAGTTCATCGCCGGTCTCGGCGTGTCGCACCTTGTGGTCATGCAGGGTCTGTCCGGTACCGGTAAGACCTCGATGGCAACGGCCTTCGGCGATTATCTTAAGAACCATTCGACGGTAATTTCCGTACAGCCGATGTGGAAGGAGCGCTCCGACATCATCGGTTACTTCAACGAATTCACGAAGCGGTTCAGCGAGGGCACGCTTCTTAAGAAACTTTACGAGGCGCGCTATACCGATGAGATTTACGTGATCGTTCTCGACGAGATGAATATCGCGAGAGTCGAGTATTATTTTGCGGATTTCCTGTCCCAGATGGAGCTGAATCCGCAGAACCGTTATCTCGAGGTCGTTTCGGATACCTGGCCGGATGACCCGAAGCTTCTCGAGCACGGCATGCTTCGCATTCCGGAAAATGTGTGGTTCGTCGGCACGGCGAACAACGACGATTCCACCTTCGCGATTTCCGATAAGGTTTACGACCGCGCGATGGTCATGAACCTTGACCGTAAGGCGGAGATCTTTCAGCCGAACTTTAATAACGGCGACAAGATTTCGTTCCGGCATTTTACGGAGCTTATCAATCAGGCGAGAGCGCAGTACCGCCTGTCGGATGAGATGCAGCAGAAGATTGCGGCAGTCGATAACTTCTTAACGGATCGTTACCGCATCACTTACGGTAACCGTATCCGCCGCCAGATGGAGGAGTATATCCCGGTTTACATGGCCTGTGGCGGAACCGAAGAGGAGGCCGTAGATGACCTGATCGCGAAGAAGGTGCTCCGGAAGCTGGACGGACTGAGTCCCGTTGTGATCCGCTACGGCATGGACGAACTGGAAGGACTCTTCACATCGGTATTCGGCGCGGACCGTATGCCTCTTTGCAGGGACAGCCTTGAGCGTCTCCGCAGAAATGCGAGCTAGGAGGGCGTATGAGTCAGACGATTATGGACCAGTACCACCGCGCTGTCAGAAGGTTCGCGGAGGAGTTAACCGATACGAAGGAAGCGACGAAGCTTCGCACGCTGATCGCGAAAAGCGCGCGGGCGGAGGAGCAGCTTTCGTCGGTATATTTCGATGTCACGATCGATGATGAGTGGATTGACCGCATAGAGCGTTCGCTGCCGCATCTTGAGGCAGCCATCCGCGAGGACCGTCAGTTCATCAAATCCGAGGGAAATGTGACACCGATCGAGCGTGTTCGCAAGGTGTCCCGCGCATCCGTGGAGCATCTGGCGCGTCACAGCGAGATGATCACCCATGTGCCGGACGAAGGGGACGACCTGATTCCGGACAAGCTTAAGGTTTACGAGAATGAGAGCAACTTCGCGGTGTACGAAAACCGCGTCCTTTACATGGTGCTCTGCTATACGAGGGACTTCCTCGATTACCGGTATTTCCGGATCATGAAGGCATGGAACGAGCGCAGCTCGGAGATGTCCTTTAAGAAGGAACTCAGGATGGAAGGCCGTAAGGTCTCCTTTGAAACGAAATTAAGTGACCAGTCGGCCGGAATGACCGATGAGGAAGAAAGAACGGCAAGAAAGGTAGCAAGGATCGAGAGCGCGGTCAGCGCGGTGGCGGTCCTTCTTGCCATGCCTTTGATGAAGGAAGTCTCATTTGCCCCGATGGTTACTCCGCCGATTACGAGAACCAACGTGCTCCGCATGGATGTGCATTTTAAGGAGGTCGTGGCGCTGTACGATTTCCTCAGCACCTACAGCGGAGACGGCTTTACGTTAAAGCGTCACGAGAATTCGAAATCACCGTTCCCGGAGGATATGGAACGGGAGATTACCGAGCTCATGATGACCGCCATGTACCTGAACTATAAGTACGGAAAGAACGCTGCCGACGAGCTTGAGGAGCGTTATCTCGCGGAGGAGGAGCAGAAGCGTGTTGCGGCGTTCCTCGAGCGGGAGGAACGGATCCGGAAGCTTCGGGAGAGCCTGCCCGCGGGGGATTCTTCCTCCGAGGAGTATCTCCGGATTCTCGACGAGGAGATTCATATCCGCGAGGAGCAGATCGCCGGACTTCGCGGCGAGATCAGTAAGACCGATACATATAAGAACGCCCTTACGGCGGCCGAAGGACGGGAGAGCGATCTGAAGAATCAGCTGGAACGGTTCCGGAAGGAAAGCGGCGAGGCGGCAAGACGCGCCGACATCGCGCAGAACGAGGAGCGGATGCGCCAACAGAAGCTTTCGCAGGAAGTGGCAATGCTTCGGCAGCAGCTTACGGAGGAAACCGAGCGGTCCCGCCTGTACCACGCGCGGATGCTCGGCATGATGGAGCAGTTCGGCGTCTCGGCGGAAGAGGATTTCTCGAACCGCGACGCATTTTTAGAGCTTGAGAAGGAACGCGAGGCGCTTGAGCGCGTTTATCAGCGTAACTGGAAGAAAGCAAAGAAGAAGATCCGCAGACGGATCCTGTGGGGAAAGAAGGAAGAATCATGAGAGAAGAAAAGAAAGGGTTCTCCTACCTGCGTCTGTTTCTTGTGATCGGAGCGGTGGCACTGATCCAGGTCGTGTTCATCCTGGTCGGAATCAGTCAGAACGGCGGCACGACGATGTCGGAAGTTTTCGGGGAAGGCACGCTTGTGCACTCCGAGACCGTCTATCTGGTGTTGCTTTTGGCACTTCTGCTGCCGATTGCTTTGATTGCGCTGACAGTTATCCTTGTGCGGGATAAGGTAGGCTTCAACCTGTTTGCAAAGAAGAAGGAAAAGGATGACGGCATCCGGTTCCGCGCGCTGTGCGGCACCGACCGCGAGATGGAAAACCGTCCCGCTACGGCGTACCAGACCGGCGTCAGCCTCCAGTGGATCTGCAAGGACTTCCGCAATTACGCGGCGGCCAATCTGCAGTTATACTATGACCTGGAAGATATCAGACGTTTCGTGTCCGGTTTCGCCGTGTCTCACCTGATGGTGATGCAGGGTCTTTCCGGAACCGGTAAGACATCGTTAGCTACCGCCTTCGGCGACTACCTCGGCAACCGCTCCACGGTAATCTCGGTACAGCCGATGTGGAAGGAACGCGCCGACGTGATCGGTTACTTCAACGAATTCACGAAGCAGTTCAGCGAGAGCGCGCTCCTTAAGAAGCTGTACGAGGCGCGTTATAACGACGAGATCAATGTCATCGTTTTAGACGAGATGAATATCGCGAGAGTGGAGTATTATTTTGCGGATTTCCTTTCGCTGATGGAACTGAGTGAGGACAACCGTTTCCTCGACATGACCTCGGACTCCTGGCCGCAGGACCCAAAGCTTTTCAAGGACGGCCGTTTTCTCATTCCGGAAAATGTGTGGTTCATCGGCACGGCGAACAACGACGATTCCACCTTCGCTATCTCGGATAAGGTTTACGACCGCGCGATGGTTATGAATCTTGATCGGAAGGCAAGCCCGTTCCTCGCGCCGAGAACGCCCGGAATCCGGATTTCCTATTCGTATTTTAAAGATCTTGCGGAAAGCGCCAAGAAGACCGTTTCCATGTCCGGCGAGAACCGCAGAAAGGTGGCGGAGATTGACCGCTGCCTGACGGAGAACTTCCACATCACCTACGGAAACCGTATCCGCAAACAGATGGAAGAGTATGTTTCCGTTTTCGTCGTTTCCGGCGGAACGGAAGAGGATGCGCTTGATGATTTCCTGATGAAGAAAGTCTTCCGCAAGCTCGAGGGACAGAACCCGGCAATCATGGCGAAAGCCAGCGCCGTCCTTGAGGAAAAACTGAGTGAACTGTATGACGAAGAACAGATGCCTCTGTGCCGCGGCTACCTGCATTTCCTGCGGCAGCTGGCATCCTGAGGGGGAGCATTATGAACAAGAAGAAAACACCGGTCTACATGATCGGTGGACTGTGCGTCGCTTTGGTTGTCGTGATGATCATCATGACGGCGATCATCGCGTCGGGAAGCTTTCATCTTCGGAAGACGCGGATTGTCATAAAAACCGGCTCCGATGAGAAGGAATATGACGGAAAGCCGCTCACCTGCGATGAATGGATTCTTTCCAAAGGAAAAATTTCGCCGGAGCACACCCTTGAGGTGGATGTCCGCGGCGAGCAGACGAAGGCCGGCGTAAGCGATAACGTCGCCGACGTGGTCATCTACGACAAAGGCGGCATGGATGTGTCGGACCAGTACGAAATCGTCGTGGATGCCGGTAAGCTCGAAGTTACCAAGAAAAAGATCACGGTGCAGAGTTATTCGTCCTCGAAGGTTTATGACGGCACGGAGTTTTCCTACAGACAGGCAAAGCTTGTGAAGGGCCGGATTTCGAGGGGACACAATCTTGTGACGTCGGATTTTGCGTCGGTAAGCGAACCGGGCATTTATCCGAACACGTTCGTCGCGTCTGTCTTCGATGAAGAGGGCAACGACATCTCGGACCGCTATGAGATCACCTATGAGTACGGAGAGCTGACCATCCGGTACGGAAGCATTCTGATCGTCTCCGGAAGCAGCACGAAGGAATATGACGGGACGCCTCTTAAGGATCCGTCCTGCGAAGTTGCGGAAGGAAAACTGCAGAACGGCCACAAGATCATTATGACGGCAACCGGAACGATCACGACCGTCGGACAGTGTGCCAATATTGTTTCGGTTTCCATCGTGGACGAAGACGGCACCGACGTAACAAACCGTTATGACATCATCGTTAACCCGGGACTTCTGAGCGTGACCCCGAGAACGCTTGTCATCCGCACGCACGATGTACGCCGCGGCCTGTACAGTAATCCGGTGACCGATGACTGGGAACTTGTGGAAGGCGAGCTGGCACCCGGCGATACGCTTTCGATTAAGACCAAACAGCAGTACGACCGGGCCTCGGAACCCGGTTCGTGGGAAAACTCGACGGTCCGCGTCAGCGTGGAATCGTCCGGGACAGCGGGAGATCTGTCCAATTGCTATCGCATTATCGGACAGTATGGGAGATACGAAATTACGGAGTAGAGAATTATGTATGAGCAGTATGAACGGAGGATGCAACGCATCGCGGCATTCTTCCGGAAGCACCGCATCACCTTTCTGATCGGGTTTATTGTTATCCTTGCGGCGCTTTTTGTCATCTTCGGTGTCGGCATCACAGTATCCAAAACATCCTGTGGTTCGATTACCTACGGGGATAAACCGGATCCCGAAGCGAAGACAACGGCGCTTCGGGTGGAATATGAATACCGGCCGATAACCGGAATGGACTGGTCTAAAGAGGTTCCCACCGAGGCCGGCACCTATGAGGTGCGCGGCTTCAGCGTGTCATTTTGCGGAATCCGCAGGAACCTCGGCACGGCGGAATTTAAGATCAAAAAGAAAAATGTGACCGTCACATTTGCCGATAAGGATATTTTTGAAGAAACGTCCTCCGCCGTGTTCGACGGTTCGGATCTTAGGGCTGACGGACTGGTTAACGGCGACCGGCTGTCCGGCAACTTTACGCATACCGAGGAGGATGCCGACGGCGTTTTGAAGGTATATCCGGAATATGCCGAGATCGTGCATGAAGACGGAAGCGGCGCCAACGACTGTTATAACATTACCTATGAAGCCGGCTCCATCCGTGACGCGCGGATCTGGCTTGAACTGAAGACCGGAACTAAGACCGTGAAGTATTCCGGAAACCCGTCGGAAGACGTGTCATCGGATACGGTGACGATTTCTCAGGGAAAGCTTCGCCCGGGACACAAAGCGGATTTTCACTGTATCACCGTTCAGAGCGGTTTCGGGCGGTCGGATAATGAGATCGATCCCGCAACGCTCAAGATTACGGATGAGGACGGAAACGACGTCACGGGGCAGTACATCATCTATGTAAATAAAGGTCTCCTTGCCTTTGATAAGCGCGTGATCACGATAAGCAGCGATTCCGCGGAGAAGGATTATGACGGAACGCCCCTTTCTAAGAACAGCTTTACCATTCGCGGAGACGGATTAGCGGATGGTGACCGTCTGGTTGCGGAATGCATCTCATCTAGAACGGACCCAGGCATCTCAGACAACGTCTTTGAGGAGTACGCCATTGTAAGCGACACCTACGGCGACGTCACGGACTGCTATGAAGTGACGGTGAAGCTCGGAAAGCTCAAGGTAAACTATCCCGAAGACGGTGAGATTGACGGCTCGGATTCGGAGGAGTTTGATCTGGATCATGCGGGCGGACTCAGGTCCGGTAACCCAAGCAGCGGAAAGAAGACGATACTCTTCAGCTTCCGCGGACAGTCCAGGAGACGTTACTATTTCCGTGAGAACAATTACATGAATTATGACGGTCACACCTGGAAGAATCCGGCGGGTGGTGTCGCGTACGAGCCGGAGGCGGAATACCTGACCGGCTTTGCGCTCTATGACAACGGATATCAGAAAGACCGCGTGCTTATAAGAAAGCGCCGTCTGAGCAAGCGGATATATCCCTATTTCATGTCCGGAAAAGAGTACGAGAGCGACGAAGACTACTATGAGTACGCATGCGACACCTTTACCCTCGGACTGGATGATTCCTTCGAATATCCGTACTATACGGATTATGTTTTCATGGGCGAGTATGAAAACTATGTCCGGGAATACTATATGGATGTGCCGTCCGACGTAAAGGCGGTTCTTCTGGAGCTCGGAAAGCAGGCCGGAATCCGTCAGGGCAGTTCGACGATGATCCGGGATATCGCAAAGTTCATCTCAACGGCGGCCACTTATGATCTGGACCATCCCGCATTTCCGTCCGATGAGGACCTCGTCATCTGGTTTTTGACACAAAGTAAGAGCGGCATCTGCCAGCACTACGCAAGTGCCGCGACGCTGATGTACCGGGCTTACGGAATCCCCGCGCGGTTCGTCGTCGGATATGTCGCGGAAGGAAAAGCAGGACAGTGGGTCGATGTCGATATCGACACGGGACATGCGTGGGTAGAGATCTTCCTTGAAGGAACCGGCTGGGTTCCTGTTGAGGTCACCGGCGGCGGTGGCGGACAGGACGGTGCAGGCGGCATCTCCGGCGGATATGTGGACGACGGAGGTGGAGGATTCGGCTTCGACAGAGCGGACCTGCTGATTGCGTTCGAGGCTTATTCCAAGGAGTACGACGGACAGCCCGTACGCCTGGAGAATCCGGGCTGGTACATTGAGCAGGGTATGCTCAAGGAGGGCGATGAGGTCTATGTTCCGAATATCGTCATATACGCGCCTCCGGAGGTCGGCACTTACCGCGAGGACGTAGACATACGGATACTCGATAAGAACGGCCAGGACGTGACCTACGAATACAGCTTCGGCTATTCGCTTCCGTACGTGGAGATCACACAGCGGAAGATTGAGATTTCCACTTACGGAATGACGGTCACCGAAGGCGAAGGTCCGGCGCAGAACAATCGCTGGTTTATCTCGAAGGGAACCCTCGCGAGCGGCGACTCGGTGGACATCGTGATTACCGCTTCGCAGGAGGATGTCGGAAGACGCCAGAACTGGCCGGATTCGGTTCACATCTATAACGATAAGAATGAGGATGTCACGGAAATGTATTCGATTTCCTATAACCCGGGCGTTCTCGAAGTGACAGCGGCGCAAGAAGAAAAGAAAGATAAATAGCGGTGCGGGGCAGTCCGCACCGGGAAGGGACAGGCATGCAGGCAGACAACCGACAATATATCAAAATGACCGAAACACCGGTTGCCTCGCTGGTCGTCCGTCTCGGAATTCCGACGACCATCAGCATGCTTGTCACAACGGTCTATAACCTTGCCGACAACTATTTCGTCGGTCAGCTCGATAACACAAGCGCCTCGGGCGCCATCGGCGTCGTATTCGGCCTGATGGCGATCATTCAGGCCTTCGGCTTCATGTTCGGCCACGGCTCCGGAAGCATTATCGCGCGTTCCCTCGGAAAGCATGATACGGAAAATGCGACGAAATTCGCAAGCACCGGTTTCTTCTTCTGCTTTGCGACCGGAATCGTGATCTCGGTGCTCGGGCTTACGTTTCTGACGCCTTTAATGCGTCTTCTCGGAAGCACCGAAACGATCCTTCCGTACGCGAGGGATTACACACGGTACATCCTGATGGCGGCGCCTTTTCTTGCGTCAAGCTGCGTACTGAATAACATCCTTCGTTATGAGGGAAGAGCGAGCCTTGCGATGATCGGGCTTATGTCCGGCGGACTTTTAAATATCTTCCTTGACTGGCTGTTTACGCTTCGGCTCGGAATGGGTGTGACGGGTGCCGGCATGGCGACGGCAATTTCCCAGACTGTCGGTTTCTTCTTGCTTCTGTCCATGTTTCTGCTCGGTAAGACGCAGAGCAAGCTCTCGCTTAATAAGCTGAGCCGCAGAAAAGAAGACCTTTTCCTGATCTGCGCAACCGGATTTCCGAGCATGCTCCGTCAGGGACTTGCGAGCGTCAGCACAATGGTAATGAATCATCTGGCGGGCTCCTATGCGGATGCCGCGGTTACGGCGATGACCATCGTGAACCGTATCTCCTTCGTAGCCTTCGCATTTGCCCTCGGAATCGGGCAGGGCTTCCAGCCGGTATCGGCCTTCAACTTCGGTGCGAAGAAGTACTCCCGCGTTAGGAAGGCTTTCCTGGTGACGCTTCTGCTCGGCGAGATCTTCCTTGCGGTGCTTGCGACCGTCGGACTGATCTTTTCGAAGGACATGATAAGAATATTCCAGAAGGATCCGGAGGTTATAAGAATCGGCTCCAAGGCGCTTCGTTATTACATTCTCTGCCTGTTCATTCAGCCGATGTCGGTGTTTGCGAACATGCTGTTCCAGAGCATCGGACATAACCGAGTCGCGTCCCTGCTTTCGGGACTTCGGAGCGGTCTTGTTTTAATCCCCGTACTGTTCCTTTTCGAGTGGCAGTTCGGGCTTCTCGGCGTTCAGATCGCGCAGCCCGTGTCGGACATCATCACTTTCTTCGTGGCGACGCCTTTCGTCGTAAAATTCCTCCGCTCACTGCCGCCGGACGGCACGGAGTTTTTATAAGTTACGCTTATAGACTTATTAAGTGAAATAAATGACTGTGTGCCTTGATAATGGTATGGGCATTCGCTATAATAAGAGCATAAATGAGTATTTTTCAGGAGGTCTGAAAGCATGAAAACAGTATCTTTGAAGCAGGAACTGAGCGGCAATTCGTATCCCGGCAGAGGGATTGTTATAGGCAGATCCGCAGACGGAAAGTATGCGGTTTGTGCTTATTTTATTATGGGCCGGAGCATGAACAGCCGGAACCGCATCTTCGTTGAGGACGGCAACGGAATCCGCACGCAGGCGTTCGATCCCTCGAAGCTTTCCGACCCGAGCCTGATCATCTATGCGCCGGT
>DBWJ01000008.1:0-4860 GCA_002308955.1 Lachnoclostridium sp. UBA1241
TAATTCTTTTATCAACCAATCACAAAAGCCCACTAAATATGTTTGTTCTTCAACATGGCCAATACTCTTTCCAACCATACCAGTAGATTCTATAATCCTAGACACCAGAAATTTCCGCTTAACTTTTCTTCCTGAATAATTTCTGGCTTCAAACTTTGAAAAACAGTTTGAAAAAGTATTCCTCACTCCACTAATTATTTGTTTTTGTGCCTCCGGTTCTATTTTATTTTTTTCAAATTCTTCTTGCTCTTTTTTTGCTTCTTCGATTTTCATCCGTTTGTATTCATCTCTCATTATAGTGTAGAAAGAATAATACATATCCTCTGCTGTTTTTTTCTTGTCCTCTTCACTTGGCTTAGAATAATTAAACAATTGATTAATGTCACAAAAAAGATTTATTATTCTGGGGCGTTCCTCATCACATAGATAAGAAGAGTATTTCCCTATATCAAGGAGAAGCGGCAGTTCTTTTCTACTAGTATTATATCTTTTCACTAGCAAAGAAAAATAAAGGAAATAATCTCTAACAACCTTACAAACATTTACTGGCTTATCATCAATATCACTCCATAGCCGACTTTTCTCAATATAGCGCTCCATTTTTTCTTCTGTTTGTTTTGATAAACGAATACCACTATTACTAAGCGCCCAGCAATAACGTGTTATTGATTCAACCACCTCTTTGCCTGAGATTAAATCTTGCAATTCTCTCTGTAGTGATTCCCCGACTATTCTTTCATTTTCTCTAAAAGCCAAGTAATACACATAACAATGAATTAATAAGAGTTTTAATACTTCAGCTTCAGAATCGATTCTATAAGCTCTTGCCAATTCAATTCTATAAACGGCATCAATCACCAGTTTGGCTTGTCCAAATCTTATCATCCCAAGGCTGGTGTAATAATCAGTTATTGCCAACACTTCAAAGTAATAGTCTTTTGCTTCTGAGGGTACTGTGACAACACTATACCTCATCCTGTTGGAAATCATATGTGCCCATTTCTCAGTGTTTATATCACGTCCTTTTTTGCTCTGCTTATGTAAATAATCACCCATTCCCCATGCAATCGAATGAACAGCGGCTACTTCACTACAAGTACTCCCTTCTTTCCATCCAATCCAACAAGCAACATTTACAACATTCTCAGATAACAATTCCCACGAATACTTTCGCTCTATTGTTTCACCATCTAGCGAGTCTAGTGTCCATAACCACTGACGAGCCGTTTTATCAAATAAATGAATTCTTCCCTCTACTTTTCTTGCATCTTGCTCGTTGTTATGAATCCACGACACAAGCCTCTCATAATAGGCATTAACAAATACAATTCCTCTGTATTTTTTCCTTGTATCATCATTATGAAATAGACATTCTGCCATCATTTCAGCCCATGAATTAACTAACATCACACTATGTTTTTCTTTTAACTCACGTTCAATACATATCATAAAAAGTGTAAAAAAACGATTATACTCTTCTTCAGTTTGTTCACCAATTGAGCACTTCCATTCATCGATAAATCGTTCTATTAATTCTCGGTACTCTCCCTTTTCCATCACCTCATTTACATATGATTCAATTTTGTACAAATAACTTCTTCTTCCCGAAAAGATAGGATATGCTTCAGTTATTGATACAACAATTAGCACCATAGAAACAAACCATAACGAGACTATTATTGCTTTAATCGAAAACAAAAACAATAAAATATTCGCACAAAGGCAAAGGACCTGAATTATAATAGTGAACCTCTGCTTAAAAATTTGTGGATATGTTCTAAGAAAAAATGAACTAACAGAAACACCATAATGCGAATCAGTTACAATTCCTGATAATAGCGCCAAAACAGTAAAAGTGATTGTCATTATCGTAGCCTGAATCTGCAATAAAGTTAGGATGAAATCATTATCCAATCGTGCACTTACATGAACAATGTCAGCCCAAAGGCCTAATTCAGCAATTATCCCCAAAAAAATACATATTGCACCAGCTACCAGTGCTGTAATCTCACCAACTCTTCTCTTCCGTCTTAACTCTTTCCAACCAGCCATATATAAAACCCTTTTCAGTAATTACTTACCAGTTTCTTAGAAAAACCTCTCTCTATTTTGTATACGTGATAGTTTATCTAGATTTATAGTTTTCTCTTGAGAAAGAAACATCATAATGCCTCATTTCCAGAATTTTTATTATAACCTTCCGTATATGCTCGGTATTTTCGGATCATATCTTTCTCGAACTTGTCAAGATTCTCATACCCACTCTTGGCAAGCGACTGTGAACAAACAACTATTCTGTCGCCTTTCCGAAAGTCTTCGTAGAGTTCCGTGCATCCTTTTCCATCGACATGTTGACGAATACGTTTTGCAACATTCTTGGCTTGCCCAACATAGGATTTTCCATTTTCTGCATTATGCAAAACATAAACACCGGTATATTGGCATAAGGCTGCTTTTTCACAAAGCCATCTTGTAATCTCCGTGAATCCCTTTATGTCCTTCTCCTGCTCCGTGTGAGCATCGCCTGGAGGTGAAATCAAATATACTCTCTCGTTATTATGATACCAGTCCCCATCTTCAGAAGTGTATTCCCAACTAACTTGAACCGTTGGAGAGAATGCATAACTGCGATGCATCGTGTCGAGTAGTTCTTTTTCTTTATCAAGAACTGGTCGAGTTATCTGATCATATAATATGTCATACTCTTTTTGCCAAGCGTCGTTTTGCTTTTTTGCTTCATTCAGTTCACTAGCGGAAACAACCGTACTAGCAATCTCCGCCGGGTCCGCAGAACGGAATTCTTCAAGGGAATGACAAGTATACTCCGTTTTATACTCGTTTCCTGCTGTTTTGAGTTCATATTCCTCGTTGATTCTTTTTAGCTCATTGATTCTCTCGGAAGACTTACAGATTCTTTTGTAACGATACCCAAAATCCTTTCCATTGAATGTGAACGAAGAGTATACTGCATTCAGCACAAGCAAAGCAATGCAGAACAAAAGGATTCCAACAATTATTATGTACTTTGTTGTCTGGCTTCGGTATCCGAAAGAATAATCATATACATATGCCAGAATAACTCCTGTGGCACATAGAACGATTATGTAATCACGGAGTCCAGCGTGATTGATAACGGTATCTTTTCTCTGATTATCTTCCACCTAGAACCTCCATGAAAGTTGCGTCAATTTCTCCGTAAACGCATACTAATCCACACTTTATTTTATGGTATCCAGAGGACAATCGCAACCATTATTTGGGCGGTTTTCGGGAGCTGTTGGCATTCGCCGGCAAGAGTAGCAGAATAAGGCGAATAATTCAGGTTTAGCGACGGAAATTCTTGCATTGAAAGCAGTACAAATTCCCACAACACAGTTGTCAAAAATCCCTTGTCAACTACCACTTTTTACACCCCCTGTAAAACTTGGTACTTGAGTGGCATTTTCCGCGGGTTTTATCCGCGCCGATAGTTCTACAGCATTTCAATTTCATCATTCGTGCCAAAATGATCAAATTGAAAGCTATAATGATCAAATTGGGTCAACTACCGATTTTTACACCCCCTGTAATAAGTGGTACTTGGCAGACAGTTTTCACATTTGCCGCGGGATGTGTTATAATCGTTACATGAGGACGCGAGTTTGGGAGGATGATATGGATTCGATATTGATTAAGGACACGACCAGGGAGCAGCGCGAGCGGATTGTGGCGGAGTCGCTGGGGATGGTGGACGGCGCGTGCGACGGGTGCGCGGCCGGGTTGATTGAGATGTATCAGGATTACATTGACGGGAAGAAAGAGATTCGGGACATCAATATGGATTTTCGGGCGCGGTACGAGTCCGGGGCCGAGGCGCCGGAGCGCGGGGAGTGCGGGGTAAAGAGCTGGTGAATTAAAAGCGGCAGAGAAGAACAACCATTATTCTTCTCTGCCGTTTTTATGATCTTTTTGTATCTCATATTTGTCAACTACCAATTTTTACACCCCCTGTAAATCTTGGTACTTGAGTGGCATTTAAAAAGACTGCCGCATATACTGCGGCAGTCTTCGGCGGGGATGTTCCCCGCCTTTTTTTGTATCAAATGCGACCGACTGCGAAACTTACGGGGCGCTGACCCCGTCCCCGGTCACCCCGCCCTTACTGCGCGGAATAGTTGTAGATTACGTTTCCGACCGTCAGGAAGTTCTGGCGGAGCGATTCGTTGTCTAAGAGCGGGAATTCGGAATACTGCGAAGCGTTGATGTAGTCCTGCGAGAACTGAATCGAGCATACGCAGGTGAGCAGGTCTAGGACGTTGTCTTTGTATTCTCCGCTCGGGCTGCTTACTCCCATCAGACCGTAGCAGGTATAGAACCAGTTGCCGCCGTAGTAACCGTAGAAGTCGAGATCGACCAGCACGGCGGCGATGCCGAGCGTGCAGGCGTTGCCGTTCTCGTCATTGAATGTGCCGTAGCCGACCGTCTCAGGTCCGTAGCCGCTGTAAGGACCTTGAAAACTCGAGACCTTACTGAGCCGGATATTGTTCATGGTCGGGAAGAGCTGTTTCCCTTCGTAGCGTTTCTGGTAATCTATGCAGTACTGCCAGCAGTCCGTGATGCCGCCTACGGTGGCGCTTGTCAGCACCGGTCCGTTGGCGATCAGGCCGCCGGTGGTGTCATAGTACGACAGGTATTTCCGGGATGCCTCGCTCTTGTGGAACGGTGCCAGGGCTCCGTAGTAGAAGGCCTGTCTGCCCGGCGTATTCGGATCGTAAATGCGGAAACCCATGTTGCCGTAGCTGCCGAAGACTTCGACACGCCATCCCTCGGGAATCAGCATCGTAAAATACCCGCCGTTGTAGCTCACAAGGTTCAGTTTCT
>DBWJ01000008.1:4899-19718 GCA_002308955.1 Lachnoclostridium sp. UBA1241
CCGGTATTTCCGCCGCCGTTGCCGGCTGTCGCGCCTTTGCCGGAATTCAGCACGGGCAGCGTCGTCACTCTGCCGTTTGAAACGGAGAATGCGGCGTAGGCTTCCGACTGGGTCCATTTCGCGCCGTCATAGTAGACATAAACAGGTTTGTTGAGATCTTCCTCCGCATACTGAAACAGGCAGAGATAGTCGCCTGCGGTCAGCAGAACACTCACGACGCCGTTTTTGTCCGGGTAACCATAGGCTACAATATTGCCTGCGGTAGTGGCGAACATGCAGATTGCGGGCTTGGCGCTGATGTAACCGTCCACCTGGAAGCTCAGTCTTCCGCATCCGCTCTTGGTCGCCTCGAGATAACCCGCGTTCCAGTCTACGTTCAATCCCTCTTCGGCAAATGCCTTGTTGACCGTCGGACCGTACTCCTTCAAAAGGCCGTTGATCTTAAGACTGCCGAGCAGAATCGCGTGCAGGTCCTCATAGCTGGATTTCGGGGTAAGCATCTCAATCGAAGTAATCCACATCCGAAACTGCAGCTCTAAGCTCATGCCGTCGCGGTCGAGCAGGTATGCCAGGCGGCTTAAAAGCGAGTTATTGTAGTGTACGCCGCCATTGTCGTTCCAATCGCTCGGCGCGAGCACCGCAGGCACGTAATACCGGTCTCCGACGAACTCCGGCTGCTGACAGCTGTTGGGATCCGCCATGTCGCGCATCTGGCCGTTGCCGCTGTTCTCCGCGACCAACCAGCCGGTGTCGGACGTCTCACCGGTAATCTTCTCGCAGAGATTACCCATGATGTCACTGTAAGCTTCGTTGATTGCGCCGGTCTCATTTTCATAGATCATGCCCTGCATGGAATTGGTCGTCACGCCATGGGTGAACTCATGCCCGCAGACATCGGCGCAATAGCTGTACTTGTTCGCGTCGGAAGCCGCGAAACACACCCAGCCGGAATTGATGCCGTAGTAGCAGGCATTGTCGACCGGATTCCCCTGCTGGTCGCAGTAACCGACCGTAACCAGGATCGGCGTCTCGAAGCCGTCCACCGACCGAATGCCGTGATCCGCGTAGAAATCATAGACATTAATGTAGTTGTAGTAAGCCATCAGATCATTGTCCGACCAGCCTGAGTTCTGAACTGTGTTGGTGACAAAATTCAGAACGTTCTGATACGCAAACTCCTTAAAATGCGCCACCGCAATCTTGCGGCTCGGATCAATCAGGTAGAATTTGCCGTCCTTTGTGTTTTTGGAAATCGGTACGGTGATCTGCTTGGTGCTGCCATCCGGCATCGCAATCGTAAAATTCACATTTTGCGTAGACAGCCCTTCAAAATAGGCGTCATTGTTCATGACTTCCTTGTTCGTCTGCGCGAAACTGTTGGCCGGCATTGACCTCAGATATTCGCCGGCGGTCGATACATAGTGCGCGATATAAGGCATGTCAAAGCCCGCGCTTACGTCAGGATTGTTGGTGTAGACAATCCAGCAGTTGTAGACCACGCTGTTGATCTGGACAGCCATCTGCACCGTCTTGCCCTGCACGACCGTATAGGACGAGCCGAAGCCCTGCGCTATCATTTGTTCGGCCTGCGCCGCGGTGATGGCCGCTTCCTGCGCGGCCGTGCCGATGTTCGGCGTGAAGGAGCAGGTCAGACCCACGGTATAGCCATCGGGATCAACAACAATGCGCAGCGTCGCATACTGCAGCGTGTTGATGCCGTAACGCTGCTGATACGTGTAATACGTGTAGTTGTTATCGTCCTTCTCGCGATAGACGGCGAAGAACTCGCAACCCTTTGTCAATCCGAGCAGTGACGCAAGTCCCTTGACGGATTCGACGCCGTCCTCGGCATTGAGGACCTTGCCCTCATAGAATTTGCCGATTAATGTCGAAAGATACCCGTCATTGCCGTAGATATCGATTACGAGGCTATCGCCGTTCATGGCCTGGATATCCTCAATCGTAAGCTGCACAGGCGCTCCGGTCTGAGCCGCAAGCGACTGATTCTCAACCGGAAGCGTATCCGGTTTCGCGGATGGCGCTCCGAAGCCGGGCCCGATACCCACGTCCGTGGGAAGCGTGATCGCAAAATCGCTGTCCCCCTCAATCTCCGTGCGTCCCGGATCCGCGTCCTCCGCCGGTTTGGTCGGTTCCGGCGTCGGCGTGTCGGTCGGTTCCGGTGTCGGTTCCTCTGTGACCGAAGCCGTCGGTGTATTCGTCACTTTCTCTGCCGGCTCCTTGGACTGCTTTCCGCAACCGACGGAAAATGACACCGCCATGCACAGCACGAGAATGTACGCAATCAGTTTCTTCATAGTATCTCGCTCCTTTCTCCCAAAGTCACCATCCCCTCAGGGAAATCCTCTTTATAGACATCATTATACAGCACCGACACCTTATGGGAAAGTTGAAATTTCAGAGCGCAGATAGTTTATGATTGTATTTGGCCTCAAATTGACAAGTGATTTTACATAATTGCAGATTTTGGCAATGCACTTATTTCAGAAACTCATAAGCTCGCTTCATCCACTCTGCCTGATAAACTGTGCGCGAATACTTCAGATAAACGGAATCATATAAACCGGGATATAGTTTATCCCTTGCTCCCATTTATAATCTTTGGTATGAACTACATACTTATCCCTGATACGACCGCTGAACTTTTCGCAAAAAACATCCAAAGACTTATGCCCTCTGTATCTTCCCGACTTAACTTCCATTGGACAAATCTTGTCGCCTGTTGAAATGAGGAAATCGATTTCATGTATATGATTTGACGTCTCGCTTTCCATCGTATAGTAGAAAAGATTGTTGCCTTTAGCAACAAGCATTTGTGCGACGGCATTTTCATATACATAACCAAGATTCGCTTCCAACTTATCCGAAAGCAACTTATTATAGATAACATTTTCTGTATAGTTTTTATCCTTAAAAGCAAGTGTTATAAACAACCCCACATCGGATGTAAACAGTTTATAGCGCCCGGCATCCTTACTAAGCGCCATTCCTACTGTGGGATTATTAGCGTGAAATGCGATATTTACAGTATAAGAGCTCAGCATATCCGGTAAAAGATCTCGTACCTGCAGAGAACGCGTTCCTTCCCTTGCACTGGATAGAACATATCTCGATGCATTGTTGCTTAAGTTTGCCGGTATTGCATCATATATATCCCCTGCTAATCCTGAACTATCAAGTTTTGTAAAGTCTTCTTCATAAAGGTCAATTATCTCGCGCTTTGTTACATCTACAGCCTGAAGATTATTATTTTCCAAATAAGTTTCAATTGCCTGCGGCATACCACCAACAAGCATATACAACCTGAATACCCTCATTAGGGTTCTATGCATTACATTTCCGGCAGGCTTTTTTCTTGCAATAAGCGTTTTTATCGTTTCAGCGGTGATTCTATCACCAATCGCCCATAAAAACTCTTCAAAATCCATCGGATACATGGATATTTTATGTTCTTCACTTGGTATTAAAATATCCTTGGTATTTTTCCGAATTGAAATAAGTGAGCCCGTTTCAATGTATTTGTATCTCCCATCGGCCACAAGATACTTGATAGCCTGTCTGGCTTTTGGAAGTAACTGAACCTCGTCAAAAATGATTACCGACTCTTTCTCGTATAACCTGGTCCCGGTCAACTGTTGCAACTGCAGAAAGAAATAATCCAAATCATAAGTATCATCAAACAATTCTTTGATTGCCTTGCTGGTATGAGCAAAATCAATTAATATGTATGACCTAAATTCTTTCTTTGCAAATTCCTCAGCTATCGTAGATTTTCCGACACGCCTTGCCCCTTTTATGAGAAGCGCATACTTATCGCTTATGTTCTCTTTCCAGTTAAGGATTTCATCATATATCTTTCTTTTGAATACATGCTTCTCCATATAGAAAACCCTCCTTTCCGACAAGAGTATAACGCAAATCCCCGTTCGTGTAAACCATTATTTCACGCAAATCCCCGCTTACGCCTAGCGGAAACTAGCGGAAATCCCCGTTGTATCGCATTTTCTATTCAAACTAAACAAACGGCACCCGCCGGGGTCTTCTCCCCGATAGGTGCCGCTTAAATGTGAATTTTACTCCGGATGTAATCCCTTGCCCTTATTTCCTCCGTTGATTCATCTTTCGTTTGCATGCAGGATTACGACGTCATGGATGACGACGGCTTCCCAAGCTCTACCGGCAGCGGTGTCGGCGACGGTGTCGGCTGCAGGCCGGAGGCATCATATTCGATTCCCATAACGGAAATCATCCACTCCCGATCTTCCTCAGACAGTGTGGTATAGGTAATCCCGCCGTCTTCAAAAAAGAGTCCGAGAGCCGCCGTATATTTCAGGGAATCAATCTTTCTTCCGTCCTCCAGAACAATCTCCAGATACCGTTCCGCCTTGATTTCTTCCGGTCCGACTCCCAAGTATGACGGGCCGTAGACTCGGCAGGGTTTTAAAAGAATTCGGTAAAACCTCTCGATATCGTTTCGGCCGGTTATCTTCCGGATTCCGATCTGCTCCTGCAGGCGCTTTCCTTCATCAGTATTGTCGGCAAGCGACGGCTTCACTGTAATCTCCTTGATATCGTCCGAAGCCGTTACATTATAAACCAGTTCCAAAACGTCCTGATACGGATAATCTGTTCTGTAGAATTGGGAAAACTGCCACATATTATACTCACCGTCCTTGCGGGAGATAACGTACTGCAGGTCCTCATGCCCCGAAAGCCGGAACCACTCAGAACCGTCCTCAAGCGTGGACGGTGTGAACGCCGGTTCCCCCAGATTATCCGAAAGTCTACCAACCATTCTTTCGGCCAATTGCTTATTAACCTGCTCATATTCAGCCTCATATTCCCCGATTTTGAGCCCCGGAGAGTGAATCCTTATGTCATTCATGATAATTTCATCTTCCGCAGGCGTTACCGGTTCCGTAGCCTTCCCGGCGCCGCGCTTTTCCGAACGCGGTCCGTATATAACCGCTACAATGACAAGCCCCGCCAGGAGCCCCGTGGCGGCGATGCCCTCGAGAATTCCGATTGCCGGGATTCTCCATGCCCGCTTCTTTTGTGTTTTCTCTTTTACGGCCTCGTTTACGGTGCTTCCGTCTTCCGCATGCTCTGCTTTTGCCATCGCATTTTGCGCAGTCTCGCCCGCGGCGGCCAGAACCAGGTCCTCATCGATATGACTGATTGCATCGGCAATTCTGTTGCTCTTCATACCTCAACGCCCTCCTTAATCAAATACTTTCTGAGCTTGTTACGCGTCCGGAACAACATGTTCTTCACTTTGCTCTCCGTGAAGGAATACCGCATCGCGATATCCGCAACGGAGTCGCAATAGTAATACCGTCGAAGAAAAACATTCCTGACTATCTCCTTCTGTCCCCGGAGAAATGTGCTGATCAGCTTGCCGACGTCTTCGTCGCGCACATCCGGCGCATACCGGTCATCCGGCAGAATCTCCGCAAGTTCCTCGAGGGAAACCGTCAAATCCGCTCTGCGTTTCTCGCTCATCTGATACTCCAGCCGCTTCAGCGCCTGATTTCTGGCGATCCTGCAGACATATGCGGACAGATTGTCCGGCCTCTGCGGCGGCACGGTATTCCAGACGGCATTCAGCGTATCATTGACGCATTCTTCCGCGTCCTCACGGTTATGAAGTACGGCAAATGCGATGCTGTAACACAGTTTCCCGTATTTCTCCGAGATTGCCTGTATGGCCTGTTCATCCCGCAGGAAGCAGAGCTCGATGATTCTTCGATCCTCCATGTTGTTCACCTCCCTTCGCGTTTCCTAAAAGCGCTTTCAAGCATTAAGTACGATTTTCGGGGCGTTGGTCTCACTTTTTATTTTGGGGTGGTTCGCTTGGCGGAAGAGGGAGCGGATTAATCCTTTAAACAACACAGCGGAACTACATAAACGCCGTTTTCCATCCGGTATGCCACTTTGTTCTTTGTAACGACCATCAGGAATGCCGGTCTGCCGGTTCGTTCGCAGTCTATGTCATCCGCGATCCGGAGCAGGTTGTCCGCCGCCTTACGGATATCGTCTTCGCTTCCGAGTTTTACTTCAACTAACGCCCAGGAACCGTCCGCGAACTGCAGCACGGCATCTGCCTCACGCTTTTTTGAGTCGCGATACTTATAGACATGCGCCCCGATTGCATCGGCGTATACGCGCAGGTCGTGTACCACCAGCGACTCAAAAAGAAGTCCAAATGTAGTTATATCCTTAAAAATCCCTTCCGGAGTGACTCCCAGTGCCGCAGCTCCAATCGAGGGGTCCGTAAAATGCCTCGTTTCCTTTGTCCGAATGGCCGTCTGGCTTCTGAGGTTCGGATTCCACGCCGGCAGTTCTTCGATGACATACAGATTTCGGAGTGCGTTCAGATATTTTGCAAATACATCCTTATCAAAGCTTTCATCCCCGCCGGCGCAATCTTCCAACAGGGTTGTATCCGCCGCGGCTATAGACACATTCCTCGCGTAGGAGCGCATAAGTTTCCGCGCCTTCTGCTCATCTTTTCGAATCGGAATATCTTTCAGCGAAAAGATATCATCCGTCACAACCACTTCGTAATAATCTCGCGCCTGGGCCAGCGCCACATCTCTTTCCTTGCCGATTGCAACCGGCCATCCCCCTCTGCAGATATAAAATGCATAGTCATTAATATCTTTCTTTGACATTGCCTGCGAAAATTTACCGTTCTTGATATCAAGTAACGAAACCGATCCGTTGCTGTCCCCGGTTTCATACAAGGACATGGTACGCATCATCTTTCGGATAATCCGGCCGTTTCCCGTATGCCTGCCACTTTCATCATCGTCAAATTCCGTCCTGCTCTTGTCTGTCACGCTTCCGGTGAGAATATACTGTCCGAACTCACCTGCTTTATCGACCTCATACTTTACCTGGTCCCAAATAAACGACACATGCTGCCACTCGTCGACCAATATCGGCTTAGGTCCGTAGTTCAGAAAGTTGGATGGTGAAATCTTCGCCAATTCCACAAATTCACTTCTCGATTCCTTTGGCATCAGATCGATGACCGTTTTCGCATACCTTTTCGCAGTCGTTGATTTCCCGCACCATTTTGGTCCGACGATTACCAACGCCCCCTTGCTCTTAAGGGTGAATTCTACTATCCCGTCGAATATTCTTCTGATGTACTTTTTCTCTGCCATATCCCCTCTCGCTCTCCTTTTAAACTTCTTTTCTAAATCATATTCTATCCTAAATCGGAAGAAAAATCAACTTTAAATCGGAAGAATGTAAGGCTTTTAATCGGAAGAATGTGAGGTTTTTAGTCGGAAGTTTGTGAGGCTTTTAGTCGGAAGTTTGTGAGGGCAAGAAAAAAGAAGCCCCTAAATCAGGGCTTCTTTGCTTTTGTTCTTCGATATTATATCATTTTTCCTTCAAGTCTTCGAGCCGGTCTTTAACCGGGACTTTTCCGACTGCCTTCCCCTGGTCCACCGTTTCCGCCGGGTTACTTCATTAATTCCCAGAAGCTGATGGCGCTTGCGGCGGCAACATTCAGCGAATCCACGCCGTGGTACATCGGAATCATGACACGGTAGTCGCAGGCGGCGATGACTTCCTTCGGAAGCCCCGTGCCCTCGGTTCCCATGAAGACAGCAAGCTTTTCGCTGGCGCGGATTTCCGCGTTATCAACGCTCGTCGAGTCCTCGGTGAGGGCCATCGCAACAGTCTTAAACCCGTAGGACTGAAGCATCCGGACCGGATTTATGCCCTCTGATTCCGCGCGGGTAAATTTCGTCCACGGAATCTGAAATACGGTTCCCATGCTTACGCGTGCGGAGCGCCTCGTAAGCGGGTCCACGGACGCGTGCGTAAGCAACGCCCCGTCCATGCCGAGCGCCGCCGCGGAGCGGATTATAGCGCCCACATTGGTCGGATTCATGACGTCATAAAGGACGGTAACGCGCCTCTTATCCCGGCAGAATTCCCCCACCGGCGTCTCGCGCTTTCTCCGTAACGTCATCCAAAGTCCCCGCACCATCGCGTAGCCCGTGAGCTGCGTCACGATGGCGTGGTCCGCCGTATAAATCGGTATCGAATCAAGCTTTTCCCTGCCCCAGATCCGCTCAATCGTCTCGAAAACCGGCCTGCCCTCCGTCTCGATGCGCCCGGTCTCAAGAAGCATCGTCAGTGGCTCATATCCGGCCTCCAGGGCGCGCTGCACCACATATGCGCTCTCCGCGAGGAAAATCCCCACATCCGGCTCATAATACCGAAACAGCTGCGCCTCGGAGATCCTGGAGAAAACGTCCAGCTCCGGGGCGGTTATGTTGTCTATCGCAATAAAATTCATTACGGTCTCCCTTTGTGTCTTATCTGCCTGTTCCCCCGGTGTTCTCTGCGCTGAGCAATAGTTTGGCTCTAGGAGATTTCGGATTGCCGTCTCGGGTGATAATGCCCGACGCCAGTAGCGGATTGACTACCTCGGACAGGAATTGGCTTCTGCTTCCGTATTTCGTATAAGTCTGAAGTTCTCTTACCGATGAGGGGCCTTCTTCTTTCAACACATAGAGGATTTTTTCCTTGTCGTCCTTCAGGGAATAATCTGAGATGCTCGCGTCATAGAGCCTGTCGTAGAGACGTAGATTTAGGAATCCCGGATAAACTGTCACAACCGGCTGCAGATAATCTTCACTGTCCTTATAGCTTTCAAACATGGTTTGGAAACCGGTCCCACTGCGTTCCATAAGATTGGCTGCGTCGAGGCACGCTGCGATAATCGAGTTTCTTCGTATAGACGGGATGGTTCCCAGCGGATAATCCTCGTAGCTTCTCGGCAACAGCCAGGATCCGGGCGAGACAATTTCTATCCGATCGCGATAGATATCAACGTCAATCTGTGTGCCGGCGATGGAATAATCCCTATGCGCGATGGCATTTACCAATGCCTCGCGGATTGCTTCACGCGGGTATGCTCGGATTTCTTCACGACCGCCTGTTCTCGTCTTTATCCAACCGGTTTTCGTGTTCCTGTCAATAAAGCGAATCACATTCTGAAACGTCTTCGCAAGAGAACCTTTCATTCTGTTCTGATCAAGAACCGATCCGATTTTCCTTGTCCCATCCCAAAGGCGGCAACAGATCAAAGTGTCATCACCGTCATAGTCATCGCTGAACATAATCAGCCCGGACTTGACATAACCGTCCCCCGAAACGATTTCTTCATTCTGCAAGTCTTTCATAGTCGGAATTGATGCGTCTTTCCGATACTCGCGACACAGATTAAGGTATTCCGTCCATTTCTTCTCATCATACTTTACCTCACTCGTTTCGTTATCGACTCCATGCTTTCTCTTATGTAAAGCGATGATTTCCTCGGGCGAGGCAGGAGGGGTATTCCCATCTCCCTTCACGTATACGGTTTCATTAAAATCGCCTTCCCGATAACGAAGGATTGAGTCAGCCGGGACAACCTTGACTGCCAGAACATAGTGCTCCGCCTCCGGGTCAACACTTCTCATCATATATTGCACTCGCGCATGCGGGAAAATGTGTCTGTCGTTGACCGTCGCAATCAGATTCTTCGTCTTGTCAATCTCATCCAAACCAAGTCCGAACGCTTCTCCGTCGTTAGAAACACCGACGAACATTATGCCGCCTTTGCTATTGGCGTAACCGACAATCGTCTTCGCCCACTTGACCGGATTCTCCGGGTTTAAGACTGCCTTATACTCATAATCCAGGTCCTCTGTAATTACATCCGGATATACTTCCCGAATATGCATAACTCTACCTCCGCAATTCTGTAATTTTACTATACCAAACATTTCGGAACATTGCAATAACATTTCGACGACATTTTGACAACATTTCGACAACATTTCGATAATCGAAATGTATGCTGCTGATTCCGCCTTCCTTCTCCGGACACAAAAAGAGAGAAGCACAGAGTTATTCTCTAACTCTAATACTTCTCTCCGGTATTCACTGATTTTTCCGTTGCCCGCCAACTTTCCGGCCTTATATCCGGCATATCTATCGGGTTTTTCCGTTGCCCGCCAACTTTCCGGCCTTATATCCGGCATATCTATCGGGTTTTCGTGTCAGCACACGAGCGGAATGTCGTCCGCTTTCCTACAAACAGAATACACCTTTCGAATTGAAAAGTCAAGCACATCATATCTCAGCTACACCAGCTCCTTCTTCTGATAGCGGACCACGGCAAGCGCGATGAACACTGCGAAGAGCGCCGCGCTGACGAGCGCGTACAGCGGGCGGAATTCGCACTTTGTGATCACGCTTCGCGAGTCGGCAAGCGTGAAAGCTGACAGGTACTTAAAGCCCTCCACCTTCTCGCCCATCTCCGAGATTACGTTGAAGATATATGCGGCAAATACCATCCCGATGCTGATCCCCAGCATCTTCTTCGTTTTATGGGTAAACGTGGAGATGAAAAGCCCGAACGCGAACAGCACAAGCGACGGGAACACCGGCGTGATGCTAAGAAGCAGAAGCTGCTTGTTATCCGGCGTTTCCGAGATGTTAAGGGCCGCCATGTTGAATGCCCCGATGGCCGCAATCATCGCGAGGATGTAGATCACCGCGACAATGATCTTGTCCGCGCAGATGCGGCGCCTGGTGATCGGAAGCGCGGCCAGATATTCGATCGTCTTCTCGCTCTCCTCCTTCAGAAGGATGTTCGCGCCGAGCAGGCAGCTGTATATGCCGATGATCAGATACAGAAATACGAAGCCCTCCGATTTCAGCCAGCCGAAGGCGGTGTCGAGGCCTGCGATGTCCATGTTGAAAGCCTTCAGGACCTCGGGCGGAAAAGCCTTTACCATCTCGTCAACTTTTTTGCCATTTTCCGCCGTGACGATGGACGGATAGACCATGTAAATCAGGAGCAGCAGCACGAGCACCGTCCCGGTCCAGACGGCAAATCCCTTCAGATTGACCTTTAATTCGCGTTTAATCATCCTGCCCCTCCTCATAGTAATGCATGAACATTTCCTCAAGGGTCGCCTCTTCTATGAGGATCTTCCGGATGCGGAATTGTGCGAGCTTCTTGATGAGCTCATCGTCCGGCAGATTGTTAGCGAAGCGGGCGGTGTCGCCCTCTCTCGAGATTACCTTTATGCCGGGCTCCTTCGCGGGCGCCTGCGTGGGCGTGGCTTCGCCCGTCTTTTCGTTGAGCGCTGCCACGATCGCGTCGACTTCGTCGGATGTTATTGTGACAAATGTGAGCTGCCTGTCGCTGATTTCGTCAACCGGGCCGGCCTTTATGAGTTCGCCGTTTCGGATGATTCCGACGCGGTCGCAGATCTTCGAAACCTCGCTTAGTATGTGCGTCGAGTAGAACACCGTGTTGCCCCGCTCCCGCTCTTCCCGGAGCAGCTCGTAGAACACGTTCTGCATGATCGGGTCAAGACCGCTGGTCGGCTCGTCCATGATAATCAGCTCCGGATTGTGCATCAGCGCGAGCACAATCCCGACCTTCTTCAGGTTGCCGAGGGACAGGTCTTCGATCTTGCGGCTCTCGTCAAGCTTCAAGCGGGCGACAAGGTCTTGGCGCTTCTCGTGGATGCTGAGGGCGGGCTTCGCAGGGGTGCCTGCGGGGGCTGCGCCGTTCGCCGGGGTGGCTGTGGCTTCCTGCTTCGCTGCCCGTTCGAAGCGGCGATAGAAGCTCTCGTGGTGGTCGAAGATGCCCTTGACCGTCAGGTCGTCGTACAGGAACACTTCGCTCGGCAGGTAGCCGATCCGGCTCTTCGCCTCCACGTCGTCCCGGGTGAGCTCCTTTCCGCAGAACAGAACTGAGCCCGAATCCTTGTTGATCAGGTTCATGACGGAACGGATCGTTGTGGATTTGCCGGCGCCGTTCGGCCCGATAAATCCGAAGATTTCCCCGCGATTCAGCGAAAGTGAAAGGTTCTCCACGCCTTTCACCTTGCCGTAATATTTTGTCAGATTTTTGATTTCAAGAATTGTTTCCAAGTTGTAACCTCATTGCCCAAAGGTTGTTTTGTGCGGCCGGCGGCTGTGCCTTACGCGAAGCTGCGCAGATTCAGGATCGCCGTGATCAGTGTCTTGATGTCGTCGATCTCGCTCTGGACCTTCTGCATCTCGGCGTTAACATCGAACTGGCCGGCGTCGATACTCGAATCGAAGAAGCGCTTTCCGGGCTCGTTAAATCCGACGAAAACCCGGTTGCCGACCACATGCATGGCGATGTTGTCGTAGCGGCCGGAGAGGGTTATGAGACGATCCATAAAGTGCGGCGTGATCAGGTAGAACGCGTCCTGCTGCAGCTCCGAATACACGTCGAAGATGTCGTTGAACTGCAGATTTTCGAGCTCGACCGAGGTTTCCTTCGCCTCGCGCTTGCTGAGCGGGCGGTGCTTGAATTTGCGGCTGAAGATCGACACGGAATTCACCAGTTTGTTCGGAAAACTGAACACCATCATCCGCCCCTCGAAGTAGGTCTCGGTGCAGCGGCTGTCGCCGGATTTGTCCACCTGGCGCACATGCACCTCGCCGACCTCGAAGACGACGCCCTGATACGTGGCGCGGATGTAGTCCTCGGACCAGAAGCTGTTGCCCATCCGGCAGAGCCCGAAGGCCTCGATGTTCTCCTTGAGAAATCCACCGTTCGGCTCATAGTGCACGTTCTCGAAATTGTTCTGCAGCGGCTCGAGGACAAATGCGTCCTTGTACAGGTCCTTCATCTGCGCCGAGAGCTTTCTCACTCTCCACGCGAGGAACAGAAGAACTGCTATTCCGATTGGCGGGATGACCAGCAAAACCACGCAGAATATAAGCGTCAGCATGGTCTTGTTCATCTTCTTCTGCGTCGCCAGCAGCTTATCTAACGCCTCGGTTGAGGTCCTGGCCGGCTGTGTCATGTAATTCCGGCTCTCATATGAGTAATTCGGGTCCTGGTAATTCGGGTTCGACATGGTGTGTCTCCTTTCGTGGCTCGAATGTGTAGTGTGGTTGCGCGGACGGCTACTCTGCCTCCGGCTGCGCGCACTGGATCATCGGATTGTCCGTAAGTTCCAGTTTGATCTCAGGGACATTGAGGCCCAGGGCCTTTAGGTTGGCGACGGCAGTATCGAGGAAGGCTGCGGCCCCGGCCGAAGATACAGGGGCGTCGCATGTGCGGAGGGTGGCGTCGCCGGTTGCTTCGCTTGCCTGCATGTTGGCTTCCTTGATGGTTGCCCCGGTTGCCTGGGAGTCCGCCTCCGTGATGGTTGCCCCGGCTGCTCTGACGTCCTCTCGGAGGGTTGCGCCGAGCTCTGCTGCCACTTCTGCTAATCTTCGATTCGACTTCATCGCTTCGAGGACGCTGTTCAACTGGAAATACCCGTAGGTGAGCACCTGCATGAGTTCCTCCGTGCCCCAGATGCGCTCGTAGAACGAAAGAAATGTCTCGCCCTCCGGCACCGGCGACGGCATCTGATCGATGATTCCCTGCAGTATGCCCTGCAGCTCGCCGAGCCGTTCCGACTCGCCCGCGTAGCGGTAATACGCCACAGCGAACTCGTTGACGAACATCTCTTCCTTCACTTGCGGCATCTGCTTTCCGTACTGCTCAACGAGGCAATGCCCCACCTCGTGAATCAGGTTATACCAGTGAAAATACAAATCAAAGCGGTGCTGCACATCCCCGCCGAACAGCTGCGCGTACCCCGCCTGCTGCTCCTCCGTGCCGCTCTCGTAGCGACCCGAGATTATCTTATACTTCATCTCTCCCACTTCTTTCTGTTGATGAAACATGTTGAATCCGCTCGTGCGGCTTCGCATGTCCCGATTTAGGCTATTATACCATAGATTACTGCTTCGTGTCACCCGAAAATCTGTATTCCAGCCCCCCTGGGACGGAAATCTGCCTGTAGGTGGGCCGAGCTGCGCGGAGCCACTACTTGCTATTTAGCAACATTGGCCCCCCGGGGACGGAAATTTGCCTGTAGGTGGGCCGAGCTGCGCGGAGCCACTACTCTTTTTTAAGCAAGTATGGCCCCCCTGAAAGCCAAAACGGCTTCCAAGGGGGCCGTTTCTGCGAAGTTCAACTTCTGGCGCAGGCTCAGCGCGGCCCACCTGGGACGAGAATCTATCTATAGGTGGGCCGAATTGCGCGGAGCCACTACTTGCTATAAAAAAGCGCGGCCCACCTGGGACGAGAATCTATCTGTAGGGGGCCGAATTGCGCGGAGCCACTACTTGCTATAAAAAAGCGCGGCCCACCTGGGACGAGAATTTGCCCGTAGGCACGCCATACCGCGCGGAGCCGCTACTTACCAGGAGCCTCTACTTGCCATCCGCCGCGCAAACAAGAAAAAAAGGCGGTGCCGTTCGCATCGCCTTTTTCATGTTTATTTTCTTCTGCCCTCGCCGGGGTTGCCTCTTCCTTCCTTTCCGCCGAACCCGGGATTTCCTTCATTTCCCTGTCCGCCGTATCTGGGATTGTTTTCGCCTCCGTTTCCTCCGAAGCCTCCTCCGCCGAAGTTTCCGCCGCGTACGCCGCCCATCATCTGGTTGGGAAGGGTGCTGACCTGTTGTCCGTTGCAGATGACGGTTCCTCCGTTAAGCTGCGCGGTTCCGTCATAATCGAAGGTCGAATTGCCGGTCACGTCAATCGTTCCGCCGTTTATGACGATGTTTCCGTTCGCGTCAATGCCGTCCGTGTCTCCGGGACCCATGACGACTTTCAGATATCCGTCATTCATTTCAAATGTCGGCGTATAGGCCGTGGACTTTCTTGCGGCATTCACGCCGTCATCCGATGCCTGAATCGCAATCTCTCCGCCGTTTATGCGGACGTAGGTCGCCTCAAG
>DBWJ01000104.1 GCA_002308955.1 Lachnoclostridium sp. UBA1241
GCCAATTCCGCCACAACTGCAAGCAAGAGTTATAATATCAGTTTTCTTCCTGCATGTCAACTGTTAATTCTGGGAATCGGGACAAAAAAGCGCACTAACAAAGAGGCCTGTTTGGAAGGGGTTTAACCCTTCACGTTCGAGCCGCAGTACTCGCAGCAGCCGTTCGCATCCGGAACAGTCTTCGCTCCGCAGCAAGGGCAGATAACGGGCTCTGCGGGAGCGGGAGCAGCCTGCGCAAAGGTGGGCTGAGCCGTGTTGCGGTTTACTTCGCCGCGAGTCATCGCTTCGATGGCGGCCTTGATATCGTTACCGATATTCATGCACTCATAATACTCGTTGATGCGGTTTGAATTCAAACCGAAGCCGGTCTGATGCACATTCCAGCCGGAAGCGTTCTGATTCATGGACTGCTCGCCGGTCTTGATATAGCCGCTCGAGATACCGAATTCCATATCATCGAAATAAGGATGATTTACACGGATGGTGGCGCGGAAATTGTAAGAATACTCATAGCGCGGCGGATTGTAGCTGATGGGCCGTCCGTTCGCATCTTTCTGCTTGAGCTCGTTGCGGCTCTCCTGAATATCCAGGCTGCAGCCGACCGCCTGCGAGAAATCCAACACATCCGGATTCGCCTTGGCAAAATCGGTGGCAGAGGTTACCATGAAGGTCTGCGCATTGTCGTCAATGTACAGTTTCGTGTACTTACCGATTGTTCTCGTAGCGTGGAAAGAAGCAACGCGGGAGCGGTTCTGCTCACGATAATTGAGCTGCTCCTGAATGTCCGCCTTCGTGCTGTGGCGACGCTCGCTGAACCAGGGTGAGAGCTTGGACGCGCAGTCCTTACACATGTTACCGTCTTCCAGCTTCTTGTTTCCGAGAAGACCGATCTTGTTACCGCAGAAATCACAATACTTCTTGTCAAAAAGTCCCATAAGAAGATACCTTCCTTTCATTTGTTGCAGATATTATACCACTTCCATGAAGCAGATTCAAGAAAACGTGAAGATGAGATGATGATTTTAATGTTTCTGTCTGATTTACTAGTGCCCCAAAAAAAAAGAAATGGGCAACCCCTTCAGCTCATAAGAACTTACCGGACAAAAAACCCATTTCTTCTAGACCATATACTACCAAAAAGGTATCTGAATGTCAATCAAAAAATCAAAGAGAATTATTGCCGTTCCAGGATGATTTCAACGCCCGGAAATGTGCCCGGAACCGGCTCAGGCTGCATACGGATATGCAGAAACTTCGGAACCGCATCTTCCCCTTCGGATGTTGCCTGATTCTTGTCTTCGAAGCAGAGGTACATCTCGTGGTCAAGTGCCGTTGCCCAAATCAGCCAGCCACGCTCCGGATCGAGCGTTCCGGTAAATTCCAGATCGTCCACAACCACGTGGATGCTTCCGTCCGCAAGGATGTCCGCGTAGGCATTCTTCACCGTGACCGGATGGGACGAGGAGACCTCCTCTGTCCGGTTCAGGGACTCCTCGCTGAGCGCAAAATGTCCCGTAAACTTCTCAACCTCCCACCAGAGATCGTCGCCGAAGTCAATCAGCGCACCGGTCCCGACGACATTGCCGGTGCCCGCGATGGTCCGGTACTCCTTGCCGTTGATGGTAACCGTGAACGGTTGGACCTCTGCCTCCTCGCTTGTGGCGGAAAGCAGCATGTCGCGCATGGCGTGTAATTTGCCGATGCCGTCCGCGTCGGGCATATGGTTGGTGCCGAAATCATAATCCCGGTTCGCATAGCGGCAGGAGACGCGAATCTGCTGCGCCTTGTCAAACTCCGGCGTATCCGGCCCGATCGTATACCATTCGGTCAACTTGTGAATGTCATTATAATCCTTCAAATCGTAAAGCACCTGCGCGGTTTCCGCGTAGAATTTTTGCATGGTCCCGTCGGGGTGCGTGATGTTAATTACGCACCGCCCCGCGGTGTAATAAGCGTATATACTAAGGGTGTTGCCCGCTTCGTCGGTCTCCGTGTACCGGAACTGGTCCAGGTATTTCTCCCATTCATAAACGGTTGGATTGTTCGTCGGTTTCTTCATATCGTCATCCTCATTCTTCGTGCATGCGGCCGCAGGAACGCAAAGCAAAGCACACACAATCACGAAGATAATCCTCCGCAACTTACTTTTATTCATTCCTCTCATCCTCCGCACCGGTCCTTTCCCGAATCTACGGAAAATACTACACCCATCCGGAAGTCTCCGTCAAGTGCGGGCTGTCCGGCAGGGGCTTCTTACGGCTCCTTTTTCGGAAGAAAAGCAAAATTCGGCAAGAAAAATATGGTAGAAAAAAGCACAGTATGATAAGATGGAAGCAGATTAATTCCCGGGAGAGAAAGCATGGCTACCATCAACGTTTACAAGCAGTATTTCGAGGCGAAAGGCACTTTCAACGGCGTACCCAGAAGGGGCGCGCTAGTGATGCTGATTTCCGACTCGTGCGAGGGGCGGATCCGCTATGACGCGGCGGTGTCATTTTTCGCACATCGGGATGAGGAGGACTTCGCGGTTTCCTATGACGCCTTCTTTGAAAAGACCTTGTACGAGGGCAAGGGAAGGCGTTCGAAGAAGCGCGAACAGGCGCTTATGGCGGAGCTGCAGGATATAATTAATGCGATTTCGGCCGAGCAGAATGCGGAAGTTTTGTGGGAGAAACCGCTTCGGGAAGCGGAGAGAGGGTAACAGAATGGGAGAAATCAGAAACAGCCTGATTGACGCGTTCCGAATCGAAGAAGAAGCAACAATGTAAAAAACCTGTTGACATTCCCGAAAAATGGTTTTATAATGTGCCTAATTTACAACTAAATATCGTTCAAAAGCTGTGACGAAGACGGTTTCGGGAACGCATTTTCAGAGAGTCGGCGGCTGGTGTGAGCCGATATTGCCAAACGAATGAACCAATCCCTTCCGAGCTGAAGGTCTGAACACCGAAAGGCTATTAAGAACTTCCGTAAGTGCCGCGTCAAGGCATAGGATTTGATGGAATCCGAAGAGTGGCGTACAGTGTACGCAAGTTGAGTGGTACCGCGGGTGAAAGGCTCGTCTCAAACGATTGTTTGAGGCGGGCGTTTTTTATTGCTTCAACATCACAACCTTTCAATCAATAAACGAAAGCAGCAGAGGCGCTGCGAAGAAAGGAGTCAACGATGGGTGACAACATGGACCTGAAGCTTCAGGAGGTTGCGGAACGTATCCGCGAGATGCGTGAGATTGCCGGTTTCTCCGAGGGGCAAATGGCAGAGAAGACCGAAGTCAGTGTCGAAGAGTATGCGATGTATGAGGCGGGCAAGACGGATATGCCCTTCACATTTATCCATAAATGCGCACTGGCATTCGGCGTTGAGATGTCAGCCCTCCTTGAAGGACATACGGCTAAGCTGACATCGTACACGGTTACGAGAAAGGGTGAAGGACAGATCACTTCCGAGGAGGAAGGCATCCTTATTAAGAACCTTGCCTCGAACTTTAAGAAGAGACTTGCGGAGCCCTATTGGGTTCGTTATGAGTATTCCGCAGAGCAGCAGAAGAAGCCGATTCATCTGACCAAGCACAGCGGACAGGAATTCGATATCGTTATGAAGGGCTGCCTGAAGGTTCAGGTCGGCGAGCATACCGAAATCCTGCATGAGGGCGACAGCATCTTCTACAACAGCTCCACGCCGCACGGAATGATCGCGATCAACGACCAGGACTGCACATTTATCGCGGTTGTACTTCCCGGCGAGGACGTTGCCGAGCAGGAAATCGTGGATACCCTTGTGGAAGGCCGCACCGCGAAGAAGAGCTTCGTCTGCGACAAATTTATCCAGACGGTTGAGGACGAGAAGGGCCGCCTGAAGAAGATTGATTTCGTCAACGAAGAGAAGTTCAATTTTGCGTACGACGTGGTTGACGCGATTGCCAAGAAGAATCCCGACAAGCTCGCGATGGTTCATCTTGACCGGAATAAGAACGAGAGACGTTTCACATTTCTCGATATGAGCAAGAAGAGCGGCCAGGCCGCAAACTACTTCAAGTCTCTCGGCATCGAGCCCGGCGACCGCGTTATGCTTGTACTGAAGCGCCATTACCAGTTCTGGATCAGCATGCTTGCGCTTCATAAGATCGGCGCGATCGCGATTCCTGCCACTTACCAGCTGCAGGAGCATGACTTCGAGTACCGTTTCAAGTCCGCGGGCGTAAAGGCCATCATCTGCACCGGCGACGGCGACACCGCGAACCAGGTTGACCTTGCGGCGCCGCGCTGCGAGACCTTGATCCATAAGATTATCGTCGGCGAGCCGAAGGAAGGCTGGCGCAATTTCGACGAGGAGTACGTGATGTACAGCTCGCACTTCGACCGCGTCGAGAACAGCCCCTGCGGATCCGACCGCTTCATCATGTTCTTCACCTCCGGAACGACCGGCTATCCGAAGATTGCCTGCCATTCCTACAAGTACGCGCTCGGCCACTACGTGACCGCAAAGTACTGGCATCAGGTGGAGCCGGACGGCCTGCATCTGACCATCTCCGATACCGGCTGGGGTAAGGCCCTCTGGGGCAAATTGTACGGCCAGTGGCTGTGCGAGGCACCCGTTTTCGTATATGACTTTGACCGTTTCCATGCGGAGGACATTCTGCCGCTGTTCGCGCAGTACCACATCACCACGTTCTGCGCACCGCCCACGATGTACCGCATGCTAATCAAGGAAGACATCAGCAAATACGATCTCAGTTCGATTGTTCATGCCACCACCGCCGGTGAGGCGCTGAACCCTGAAGTCTACAATGTATTCAAAGAGAAGACAGGCCTCCGCATCCACGAGGGCTTCGGTCAGACCGAGACGACGCTTGTTATCGGTAACCTCTACGGCGAGAAGCGTAAGCTCGGCTCCATGGGTAAGCCTACGCCGCAGTATAAAGTCGACATCCTCGATCCGGCCGGAAATCCCGTACCGGTCGGCGAAAACGGCGAGATCTGTATCTACACGAACGAGAAGACGCCCTGCGGACTGTTCCGCGGCTACTATAACGATCCCGATCGTACGAAGGAAGCCTGGCATGACGGAATCTATCATACCGGTGACGTTGCCTGGAAGGATGAGGACGGCTTCTACTGGTA
>DBWJ01000079.1:0-677 GCA_002308955.1 Lachnoclostridium sp. UBA1241
ATTCAATTATAAAACCGATTGCTTACGGCACGGATTCAACAATTATTTCGCGTAATCCGTTGACAAGCGAAATAAAAACTCTGATACACGAGGCAAGAAAAGACAAACTTGAAGATTTGCTGCAAGAAAAAAACAAATGATTTTTCCAGAATTTTTCAGAATTCAGGAATATTTTCTCTCTCCCACCTCGTTATTATATAGAGGAACATTTTGAAACAGCCGCGATTTCATTTATGAATATTGCGCCCACCTTTTCAAAAAGGTGACGGCGGTGACGGGCGTGACGGTGAAAGCGGTATATATCAAAATCATCGTCACCGCTGTCACAAGCGTCACCTTGAAAGTTCAAAAACCGTTATATAATAACTGCCACCACTTTTACATAGCATACGATCAGACCGACGAAAATCTCGCCGGTCTTTTCTTATGCAAATTTTCAGAAAGAAGGTGGTACTCATGAGTGTATCAACCGACATCATCGAATCTGCAAAAAAGAAAAATCGCCGAAAGGCAGAAAGGAGGTATACCCATGATTATTATCGTTCGAAAGCATCTTGACAACCATACCAATACTATATATACCTCCCGGAGAAGTGTAAGATAGCACAGTAGGGTCAATTGGCCGACAGGCACACAATCGATTACTGCGTTTTCTATGCCCTGATACCGAAAGGTAT
>DBWJ01000079.1:758-9721 GCA_002308955.1 Lachnoclostridium sp. UBA1241
TGCCGAGCGCACGTACATGAGCAAAAGGAACGAAGTGACTTTTGCGAATGCGCTACGATGCAACCTCTTCCTTTCCCCGGGACACCATGGGGGTGATCATATGTTTCAGATTAAACATGTAACGATAACACATAAAAAAGATCTCAGAACGATTGTCAGGGATTTCTCATTTGTCTTAAATGACGGAGACCGCGCCGTGCTGATCGGTGAAGAGGGCAACGGCAAATCATATTTGATGAAGTGGATTTACGACCCGGAGCTGGTAGCCGGTTACGCGGAGTTTGAAGGCGAGAAAATCATGAGCGGCGAGAAGCTTTCCTATCTGCCACAGGAGCTTCCCGAGGAAGCCAAAGGGCAGACGGTATACGAGTTTTTCTCGGACTGCCCGGGATTTGCGGAAATGTCACCGAAGGAACTGTCGAAGACAGCGTCGGATTTTCGTCTGGAGCCGGAGTTTTATTACCGGGATCAGACGATGGAGACGCTTTCCGGCGGAGAGCGCGTGAAGGCGCAGATGATGCGGATTCTCTGCGAAAACCCGACGATACTCCTCTTGGATGAGCCCTCCAACGACATCGATATCGAAACGCTCGAATGGATGGAGGAGCTGATCAACGGATGGCCCTATGCGGTGCTTTTCATCTCGCACGACGAGACGTTAATTGAGCGCACGGCGAACCGGGTAATCCATTTTGAGCAGATACGCAGGAAGACGGTATGCCGCCATACGGTAGCCAATGTGCCGTACCGGCAGTACGTCTCGGAGCGTCTGAACGCCTTCGAAAAGCAGGAGCAGATCGCACAGTCCGAGCGCCGCGAGAAGCGCATCCGGGACGAGAAGATCCGCAAGATGGAGCAGACTGTGAACGCGCAATTAAGTAACGCGAATTTCAACTTCCACGACTCCCTCGGGCGGCTCTTAAAGAAGAAAATGAAGAACGTCAAGGCGATGGAGCACCGCTTCGAGCGCGAGGACGAAAACATGACCGATATGCCCGAGCAGGAGGAGGCAATCTTCTTCAAGCTCGGCGACGCTAACAGCGTAATCCCTTCCGGCAAATGGGTCGTTCAATGCACGATTCCCAAGCTCCTTACGGCGGACGGAAGCCGCGTGCTTGCGAAGGATGTTGAACTGAAGCTTCGCGGCTCCGAAAAGATTGCGATCATCGGCGACAACGGAAGCGGCAAGACAACGCTTGTTTCAAGGCTTGCCGAGGAGCTGCTTTCAAGAACCGACATCCGCGCGCAGTACATGCCGCAGAACTACGAGGAACTTCTCGATATGGAAGTGACGCCTGTGGATTATCTCGACTCGACCGGAGATAAGGAGGAGCGGACGCGAATCCGCACATACCTGGGTTCGCTGAAGTATACCGCCGACGAGATGGAGCATCCGATCCGGGAGCTTTCGGGCGGACAGAAGGCGAAAGTACTGCTTTTAAAGCTCAGCATGTCGGGAGCCAATGTGCTGCTTCTTGACGAGCCGACGCGAAACTTTTCGCCGCTTTCGGGGCCGGTAATCCGGCGGATGCTGAAGGATTTTCCGGGCGCAATCATAAGCGTATCGCATGATCGGAAGTATCTTTCGGAGGTGTGCGACCGGATATTGAGACTCACGCCGGAGGGACTTACGGAAGAGCAAAACCTGTTCACGGAGTGAAGGAACGAAAATCCTTCCCGGCAGACAGTTTTTCATTCCATCCGAAGGCTTTCTGTGGTATAATAGACCAAATTGGCAAAACGGACGGAAAGGTTACATTTTCCGGAGGAAAGAAACTATGTTAAAACGATTTGAAAAAGCAACAGGACGGTACATCGAGAAGATTTACGGGCAGGACCGTCTCGCGTATGCACATACCGACTCGTCGGACCTTTTCGACCTCGTCGAGTGGGCGGAACGCGGCGGTTATCCCGGCTCGGTGATATTGTTCTATGATTTTACGAATGGAAAGGTCTACCGGCCTTTTCGAAAGAAGAAATGCACGGCATACGCCAACCCTGCCTATGCGGACGGATACTACTGGATCCTGCAGGGGGATTACGCGAAGAAGAAAGTGACGTTGTATCGTTACCTGCCGGGGGAGCGCCCCGAGGCCGTGACGGAGTTTGACACCGACGGAGTCAAGCTGTACAACCTTCAGATTATCGGCAGTCCCGTGTATGTGATCAGCCAGGATACGGAGAGCGCGGAATGCTATTATCCGGTACATTTTACGATTCAGAAAGAGCCGATTCAGTCGCTCGCCCTGATCGAGGAGAACAAGGTTTACCTTGAGGAATGGGTTGAGGAAGGCTGGGACGACGAGAATGACCGTGCGACCGAAGACTACCGCTTCTATACGAGGATTGTGGTCAAGGATTGGCAGGGCAATGAGCTTTCCAGGGAGACCGGAGCAATCTTTCAGTCGCCGGACGGAAGCTATTGGATATCTTAGGAGAATACAATGAATACAGTCGGAACAAAGACAATTGAGACGGAGAGGCTCGTGCTTCGACGGTATAAGGTCGAGGACGCCGGGGATATGTACCAAAACTGGACGTCCGACCCGGAGGTCACGAAGTTTCTCTCATGGCCGACACACACGAGCGTCGAATTTACGAAGAAACTTCTGACACAGTGGGTTTCTTATTACGACGAGGGACGGACCTACAACTGGGGCATTACCGTAAAAGGAGACGACCGGGTCATCGGCAACATCGCGGTTGTCGAGCGCGACGAGCGGACCTGCTCATACGAAATCGGCTACTGCCTTTGCAAGGCCTATTGGGGGCAGGGCATCATGCCGGAGGCGCTTCGGGCCGTAATCGATTACCTCTTCGAGGGCGAGAGCGAACTGATGCGAATCTATGCAACCCATGACCTTCGAAACCCGAAATCCGGGCGCGTGATGGAGAAGGCCGGAATGCATTTCGATGGCATTTTACGCGGTTCGAAGAAGAACAATCTCGGGCTTCACGATACGGCGTATTATTCGGTACTTCGAAACGATGTCGTGACGCGGGAGCAGTACGAGAAACTCTTCCTTAGCATTCATCCCGGCTTCTTTGAGCGCGACTATGTGAAGCGGGTGCCGGAGGATGAATCGGCCTCGGAAATGTTTTTACGGCTCCAGGAGTTTGACCCGGAATGCTATCAAAAAGACCTTCCGGAAAATGTCACATTCGGCTGCTACAACGGAGACTTCGAAGAACTGCTCGCTGCGGTAGGAGAGGTCATCCCGCACTGGGTGCCGCTCTTTTCAAAAGAGTCGCGCGTCTATTGCGGTTTCGTGGACGGGAAGATTGCGAGCTTCTGTATGATTGAGAATTTCGGTGAGCATGTCGTTGACGGAATGACCTGGAAGATCGGCGGTCCCGGCTGTGTCGGAACCGTGCCCGCATACCGTGACCGGGGCATCGGTCTTTCGATGGTGCGAAATGTCACGCAGATTCTGCGGGAAGAATTGTACGATTACGGTTATATTCACTACACTTATGAAACGAAGTGGTACGGCAAGCTCGGTTACAAAACCGTTCTTTCGTGGAACGGAAAAGGATTTGTATCGTAGAGGGCGTCGTACGTTGTATTTTTCAAAAGAAAACGAAGGGGTAAACATGGCAGACGGAAAGAGAAGAAAGACAATCATTACCGTGCAGCACACGCAGTCGGAGCATCATGTGAACGGCTATATCGGTGCGCAGGGCAATTGGAATCTGACGGAACTCGGGAAGGAGCAGGCACGCGCCATCGGCCGGTGGCTTTCGGAGAGAGAGCACTGTGATGACAGCTGGCTATTGTATACGTCCGACCTAAACCGGGCGTTCCAGACGGCCGAGGGAATCAATGAGACGCTGCATATTCCGGAAGCACGGTTCATTTCGACCGATGTGATCCGCGAGCTGAATCTCGGCGAGGGCAACGGCAAGCCGCGTGAATGGGCCAATGCACATGCAAAGCCGTGGCCGGAGGTTTATGATCCGTATTTCCGCTCTTTTGAAGGTTCGGAATGCGACGCAGAGATGTGGAAACGTCTCGAACCGTTTGCCAAGGAACTTCTTGCGAGCGAGGAAGAGCATATTCTGGTGGTTTCCCATGGTGGGGCACTTGGATTTCTCAATTCGATGCTGATGGGCAACTCTTTTGAGGAAACGCGCCGCTGGCGCTTCTTCGGGCACTCGGGCGGCGTTACGAAGTTCCTTTACGAGGAAGGCCAGCCGGTCAAAGTGCCTTATGTGAGTGTGTATGTTGACCTATAAGGGACGGGGGTAGGGGTTCACTTTATAGGTTGATTCTGAGAATAACTGTAAGGGGACGAGATACGATGAGACTTTTGTTAGTGCGTCACGGAGATCCGAACTATGAACTGGATTGCCTGACGGAACTCGGACACAGACAGGCAAAGGAAGTTGCCAAACGGCTGATGGAGGAAGGGATTCAGGAAATCTTCTGCTCGCCGCAGGGCCGCGCGCAGCAGACTGCAATGCCATTTGCCGAGCTGTCGGGAATCCGGGAAATCCACACGCTTGCTTTTATGCGGGAGATCCGGTTCGGAAGCCTTGAGAATCTGTATATGGAGGGGAATCCCTGGCTGTGCTCGTTCGGGCTGATGCACAAGGGCGTGAACCTGCAGGAACCGGACTGGCAGAAATTCGACGATTTCGTAAACAACACGGCGACGGTCGACGTGAATACGGTTCAGACCGGAGTCGACGGCTGGCTTGCCTCACTCGGTTACAAACGCGAAGGGCTTTACTACCGCTGCACGAATGAGACCGACGAGAAGAAGACGTATGTTTTGTTCAGCCACGGCGGCTCCTCGACGGCGTTGCTGTCGCGCGTATTCAACATTCCGTTCCCGCATATGTGCGTCATGTTCGGGCATATTCCGCACACCTGTATTACGGCGCTTCGGTTTGACCGGCGCCCGGGTGCGCTATCCATGCCGCTCCTCGAGTACGCGGTGGATGCAAGACACCTAAACGTGTTTAATGAAGGCATGACCGGCTCGGTGGAGAGGGCGCAGAGCTAGGAGAAACAAAATGATATTCCAAGACAATATAATTAAACAGTATTTGAAAAATGTGTACTTTATCGCAGGCACGCCCTGCGGCGGTAAGACGACCGTTTCGAGGGCGCTTGCGAAGAAATACGGAATCATGGTATATGACATCGATGAGCGTTTCGATGAGCATCAGGCGATGTCCGACCCGGTTTCGCAGCCGGCGATGAACCGGAATTTCCGCGACGCGGATGAGTTCTTCGGACGGAGCGTAGAGGAGTACAAGGCGTGGCTTCTTCAGAACACGAGAGAGCAGCTTGACTTTGTGCTTCTTGATCTGATGCGGCTTTCGCAGAATCAGAAGGTCCTGTGCGACTGTCACCTGACGCTCGAACAGGCGGCACAGATTACCGACCCCGGGCATGTGGCATTTATGCTCAGAAAACCGGTGAACCTTGTGGACGAGTATTGCAACCGCCCCGATCATCAGGGCTTCAGCGATTTCATTCACAGCGCGACCGATTTTGAAGCCGCCAAGGCAACCTGTAACGAGACGCTGATGTCGCTCAACGAAAAATACTATGAGGACGTCAAGGCGAGCGGGTATTTCTTCGTTGACCGCGGCGACGGACTGAGTGTTGAGGAGACCGTGGCTCGCACGGCGAAGCATTTCGGGTTTACGGATTTAGTGAAGGATGAGAAAGAGGCAAAGGTCCCCGGTAAAACGGCCGGCATGAAAGCCGATAGCCGGAACACTTCTGATGTAACCATCATGAAAGTGGAAGAGGATTCGCCGTTTCGAAAAGAGTTCCTTCACTTCGTCGAGAACTGCTCCTGGATCGAGGTACGCGACCACATTGCGGGATTAATCCGCAAGTGGGAGTTTACCGACTGGGAGACGATGTTCGCAGCCGTGAAGGACGGTAAGATCGTCGGAATGACTTCGGTTCTGAAGACGGATTATTACCCGCTTCCGGACATCTTTCCGTGGGTGTCCTGCGTGTTCGTCGAAAAGCCTTACCGCGGGCAGCGGGTCAGTGAGAAGCTGATTGAAAAGGCCAACGCCTACGCGAAGGAGCAGGGATTTACGAAGACCTATATTCCGACGGAATTTACCGGACTCTATGAGCGTTACGGATACCGGTATCTCAAAGATATCGTAAACTACGGAGGCGGCACGGACCGTCTCTATGTGAAGGATTTACAGTAAAGAGGTGATTCATCCATGAATTATTTCGTGGAAGGCGTTCAGGGAGCGGGCAAAAGCACGCTCGTCGGGCGTCTGGCAGGTTGTCTTCCGGATTACCGGGTATATCGCGAGGGCGATTACAACCCGGTGGAACTCGCATGGTGCACATATATGACAGAGGCACAATACGAGTCGGTGCTCGCAAAATACGACAGACTCCGTGAGGAGATCATTGCGAACACGCATACGGAGGGTGACCGGCGGATCGTCACTTATACAAGGATTATTACGGACGAGCCCGGGTTTCATAAAGACCTGGAGCAGTACGAGATCTACAACAACCGCTTAAGCCGTGCGGAGTTTGAGGAGATTATCCTTACCCGCTATGCTAGGTGGAGCGGTGACAAAGCCGTTTTCGAGTGTTCTATTTTCCAAAACATAGTTGAAAATCAGATCCTTTTTTACGAAATGACAGACGAAGAGATTGTGGCATTTTTCCTGCGGCTTAAGGCCGTTCTCGCGGGGCGGGACTTCCGGATTCTGTATCTGGAGGCAGATGATATCGCCGGATCGCTTCAGGTCATTCGAAAGGAACGGGTGGACGCAGACGGCAACGAAATGTGGTTTCCGCTGATGGCCGGATTCTTAGAGGAGAGTCCCCACGGGGTACGCCACGGGCTTCGCGGCTTTGACGGGCTTGTGAAGCATCTTACGCATCGCATGGCTGTGGAGAAACGAATCCTTAGGGAGGTTTTTCCGGAACAGGCGGTGATACTTAAGTCAAAGAATTATGACTTGGATGCGGTCCTTGGGGGCTTGTAGCCCGGGCCGCAGAGAGCCATAGCAAAAAGGAGGGAAGACGAATGATATCTCTGACGAAGCAACAGGTCGAAGCTTCTTTTGCGGCATTTTGCGAGGCGATATTCCGGCTTCCCGAAATTGAAAACATTAAGGTAAGGACAGTGACCGTCCGACGCGGGGATTTACACGAGACCGTAAAGGAAGCCGTGGCAATCGGTTATCACGACTGCTACAGCGACACGGACATGTCGCTTACCGTATGCCTTCCCGCAGATGGTTCCGTCACCCCCGAAGCGTACATGAAACGGATTGACCGCTTCGGCGTGAACGAGGAGACCGCGCTCGGGTGGATGTTTGTGCCGGAAGGGTCGATGTACCGTATCATTTTCCGCAACGGCATGCGCTATGACTTCGGTTTTTCTTTCGTTTATGCGGCAAATGCCACGCTTGACCTCGGTGAGGCTCCTCATATTGAGGAGAATCCGAACTGGCCGCTTGCAAACATACATCGGTTCTGGTTCGTGCAGGTGCAGGCGCTTGCGAAGCTTTATCGGAAGGATTATCTGATCAGCGCGCACCTCGCCAACATGAACTGCAACGAGACACTGGTGATGCAGATGGTTCTTCGGGACCTGAAGTACGGGACCAACCATCACCGCTACGGCTACGCAGAAGAAGCGGAGTACGTGAAGGAACTGGGGCGGATGCCCGCAAGGAGCGGAGACGCGACGTTTCGAAGAATCGCGGACCGGCTTTGTGCAGCGGCCCTTACGTATGACCGTCTGGCGGTAGAGTTTTACCCCGCATACAAAGACCAAAGCGCGGATTTCTTCGCAATTTGGGAGTGTTATGACAAGAATCGGTGACAGCAGGCGTAAGCCTCATGGTCACGGGAGCGAATATGGATGATGTTATGAAAAACCTTCCGGAATCCATCCGGAAACTGACGGAGGACAAGCCCTACGAAACCAATGATTTCGGCAAATCGGGCTCGCTTGTGCGAATCTACGACGACTTCGTCTTGAAGATTGAGGAGGAACGTCCCGGGATCGCGCAGATGGTAAATGTCATGCAGTGGCTTGACGGCAAGCTTCCGGCACCGAAGGTCCTTGCGACCGAGGTGAAGGACGGTTATCGGTATCTGCTGATGAGCAAAGTAAGAGGTCGTATGGCATGTGATGAATATTACATGACCCGCCCGGAGGAGCTTGTGACGCTTCTTGCGGAAGCGCTTAAGATGCTCTGGAGCGTTGACATCTCGGACTGCCCGAAGACCTTTGATCTTAAGGCGGAACTTGAGGAGGCAAAGTACCGTATCGAGCATAATCTGGTGGACCTTGAGGACACGGAGCCGGAAACCTTCGGCGAGGGCGGATTCAAGGATCCCGAGGAGCTTCTTCAGTGGCTGTATGACCATCAGCCGGAGCCTGATCCGGTGTTCGCGCACGGCGACTTCTGTCTGCCGAACGTGTTCTTCGAGGACGGCAAAGTGAGCGGATTTATTGACCTCGGCGATGCAGGTATTGCGGACCGGTGGTACGACATTGCGCTCGGCTATCGAAGCCTCAAGCACAACGCCGACGGCACGTACGGCAAATACTATAAGGGAGTCAAACCTAACGACCTGTTCAAAAAGCTCGGCATCGAGCCGGACTGGGAGAAAATCAAGTATTACATTTTGCTGGACGAGCTGTTTTAGCAAAATTTTGAGCGGTTAGGGCGTTGCTGTCACACCCGGATGCAGAAAAACACAGATTAAATAAGGCGGACAATATTATGGCAATCACGTACAAAAAGATGACCGAAGCGGAGCTCGGAACGTTTATCAAAATGCGGATTACGCAGCTTAAGGAAGAGTACACCTCGGAAGGCAAGGTGCCCCCGGAGGTCAACCTTGAGGCGGCGCTTTGGGACTTCTACCACCGGCATATGGCGGACGGGACATTTGTCTCATGGCTTGCGCTGGACGGAGAGAAGATCATCGGCACGAGCGG
>DBWJ01000079.1:9738-15686 GCA_002308955.1 Lachnoclostridium sp. UBA1241
GAAAAGCCGCCGTATTTCAGCTGCCCGACGGGACGGCTGGGGCTTCTTTCGAGCATGTTCACAGACCCGGCGTATCGCCGCATGGGCATCGCGAAGGAGCTTCTTCACCGCGTTGTGGAGGAGGCGAGAGCGTACGGCTGCGGCGCGGTGCAGATCACGGCGTCGAACATGGGCGTGAAGCTTTACACCGCCTACGGATTTACCCACAACGGGAATTTTATGCAGTACAAATTGTAGAAAAGACTCCGCGGAGAATTACACATTTAGCGGAGATGACAAAGGAGACATTATGGAAGTCAGAAAGTTAACGGGCGAAGAGCGATATGCCGCATATCTTACGGCAGTTTACTGCTTTCACATGCGTGTGGAGGACGTGGAAGCGAACCGCGAGCGTCAGTTGAACGCCAAAGTCGAGGACTGGGGTGCATTTGACGATAATAATACGCTGATGGCGCGCATTATCAATAATCATTTCGATTTTTACCTGGACGGGACGGCCGTGAAGTCGGGCGGCATCGGTGCTGTGGCAACGCTGCCGGAGTACCGCAATTCGGGCGCAATCCGTGCGATTTTTAAAGAACTTCTGCCTGAGGCATACGCAAACGACGAGGTTATTTCGGCACTCTATCCGTTCAAGCATGAGTTCTACCGCAAATTCGGTTACGAAACCGTCATCGGCTGGAGTCAGTACAGCCTCACACCGGGGCTTCTGTGCCGGTACCGTTTCGACGGCGAGGTCGTAAAATGGAACCCGGGTGACCCGGTTACGGATTTCATGAACATTTACAACGCGTTTGCCCCGAAATTCAACATGGCGGCAGTCCGCACGGAAGAAATGATGCTCGAGCAGCTGAAGGTCGACAAACCCTACATCGACCGGAAGTTCTCGTATGTGATGAAGCAGAACGGCGAGGCGATTGCCTATATCATCTTCACGGATGTGAGGCATGACCCGGCAGCCATTATGCAGGTGGAGGAGTGCGCCTGGACATGCCGCGAAGGCTTCCGCGCGGTGCTCGGCTTCCTCGCGAGATTCGAGGCGGACTACGGCACGATTGAGATGAAACTGCCGGAGGGGATTGACCTTCTTCGGATTGTGGAGACGCCGGACGCATACGCAATCAAGGAAACAGCGTTCCCGAACTTTATGGTGCGGGTCATCAATGCGAAGAAGCTTCTCGAGACGATTAAAAAGCCCGTGGATTGCGATTTCACAATCAAAATCACGGATGAGATAATCCCGGAAAATAACCGTACCTACCGTGTACTTTCCGACCATGTCGAACTGGTTGGCGAGCGGTTCAACACGGACGATGAGAATGCCGCTGACACGGCACCGAAGGCGGACCTTTCCGTCAACGTGCGCGCTCTCGCTCAGCTCGCTATCGGCGCGGTGAACCTGGACGAAGCGATGCTTCGGACGGATGTAACCGTGAACGCGAACGAGGAAATGCTCCGCCGCGTATTCACGGAGAAACTTACCTGGGTCAGCGAGCACTTTTAGAGCTCTTAACCCGCGGAAAATGTTATAGGAGAAACTATATGGTTATATTGGAGACAGAACGTTTAGTTCTGCGCGATTTTACGCGGGCGGATATCGCAAAGAGAATCGAGTGGGAGACCGTCGACCGTGACTGGCTCGACTGGGATGCCCCGTGGGAGCGGGAGAATGACCCTCCCCTTGAGGAAATTGTAAAGGATCTTGAGGCATTTGCCGACATGATCGGAACGATGAAGCCCGGCGATAAGCGTTACAGCTTTCAGATTGTTGTTAAGGAGACCGGCGAGTACATCGGTTGGATCAGCTGCTATTGCATCGATGACAACTACGATTACACGGATGATGACGCGAATTTCGCGTTCGGAATCGATATCCCGCCGGTATCATGCCGCGGCAAAGGATACGGCTACGAGGCTTTCAGCGCCGCAATCAAATACCTGACCGCACACGGCATGAAGGAATTATATACACAGACATGGTCCGGCAACACGCGAATGGTCGCTTTGGCGGAGAAACTCGGCTTCCGTGAGATTTGCCGCAAGAAGGGTATCCGCAAGGTGCGCGGCGGCACATACGACGGACTTACGTTTGTGTACAAGGCAGATTAAGGAGATACCAATGGATAAGGGTAAAATCATATTCCTCAACGGGGTAACCAGTTCGGGGAAGACATCAATTGTCGAAGCGCTTCAGGAGCGCAGAGATCAGTTTTTCTATGTCGTTGCCAACGATCTCTTCCAGGAGATGGTCGGCGAGCAGTATCTGGAGGAGAACTACTGGAAGTATCTTTCGGAAGTGATCATCCTCATGTATCATACCGCGAAGCTCTACTCGGATCTCGGGAAAAATGTGCTGATTGACGGTATTTTGGTGGAACGCGACGAGATTAAGCCGCACTATGAGAAGCTTATGGAGATCATGAAGGACAGCCCGCTCAGTATCGTTGAGGTGTTCTGCCCGCTTGATGTGTGCAGACAGCGGAACATCGATCGCGGTGACCGCTACGAGAGCCAGTCGGATGAGCAGGCGGAGCTGATGAGCAAGGATATCAAATACACGATGCGCGTTGACACGAGCGTGAATTCTCCGGCGGAGTGCGCGGAGCAGATTGTGAAGACGCTGTTTGCTTAATTGAAAATGGGAGGAAACCATTATGGTACTGTTGGCAATCGATCTTCAAAGAGCGCTTCTCGTTGAAGATCTGTATAACTACGAAGGATTTGTTGCGAATATGAAGAAGCTTCTTGCGGAAGCGAGAGCACGCGGCGTAGAGGTAATTTATGTGAAGCACGATGCCGGCGAGGGCAGCGGCATGAGCGAGGGCGACTGGGATTTCGAGATTTATGATGAACTGGCGCCTATGCCCGGCGAGAAGGTTTTCGTGAAGACCGTTAACAGCTGTTTCAGCAACAAGGAGCTTTGCAAATATCTCGAGGACAAAGGTGAGGAGACGGTGATCATCGCCGGTCTTCAGACCAACTACTGCATCGACGCGTCGATCAAGTCCGCGTTTGACCGTGACTACGGCGTGATTGTGCCCGAGGGCTGCAACTCCACATTTGACAACGACTACATGGATGGGGAGACCACATACCGCTATTACAACGAGGATATCTGGCAAAACTTTGCATACCTGGTCCCCATCGAAGAAGCATTTGAGGTGGAAGAATGAAGAAAGAACATACAATAGTACCGCTTCCGAAGGCGGAATGGAAAGGCACTCCGATTATGATGCGTTATACCACGGAGGAATATTTCGACGTGGAGATTTCGGAGAGCCCGGACGCCTACGAGGCGAAGCTTGTTAAGAAGAAATTTGACACTCCGGTGACACATACGCCGGAGGAGTATGATTTTCCGGACAGTCTTTACCAGGACCACTGGGAGAAGGCAGAGGCGTACGGCATGTACACCGAGGAGAACGGCGAACGGAAGATGTTGGCCTGCATCGAGGTGTGTCCCGAGGAGTGGAGCAACCGCCTGATGGTGACGGAGCTGTGGGTGGATGATTCCCTGCACAGACAGGGCATCGGCACCGCGCTCATGAACAAGGCGAAGGAGGTTGCGAAGGCCCAGGGGCGCAGAGCGGTTATCCTTGAGACACAGTCCTGCAACGTGAGAGCCATCGCGTTCTATAAAAGCCAGGGCTTTCAGCTGCTCGGGTTTGACGTTAACTGCTACACGAACCGCGACATCGAAAGGCATGAAGTCCGCATCAACCTCGTGTACTATATGGACGATCGTGCCGGCAGATGGTAACGTGTCCGGAGAACGGAGGCAGTATGATTACAACGAAACAATTTCAGATATTGACGGACATCAACCTGGTGTGGAAGTTGATGACGGAGGTCTATGATCACGAAGAGAGCAACGGACCTGCGGCACCTTTCTTTGAGTACGCAATTACCTCGCCGTGGCACGATCATGATTACGACCGGCTCAGTCGCTTTTATATGGATGGTGATAAGCCGGTCGGGTTCGTGTTCTTCGAGTCGACCGCGGATGAAATTCATTTTGTACTTCGGCCCGGATATGAGGACCTTGCGGATGAAATGATCGAATATGCGGAAAATGCGTTTCCGAAGTTCGACGAACCGACGGAGCTGGTGCTCGGAAGCCGCCAAACGGCACTGATCGAAGCGGCGAAAAAGCGTGGCTATCAGCTTTCGTACGAGGATTCGGAGCTGTACTTTGATTTCCGGACCGGGACGCTCGATTACCCGCTTCCGGAGGGGTATCATTTTACGGATCCGTTGGACAACGACCCGCTGAAAGTCGCCAAGTGCCTGTGGGACGGCTTCAATAAGGCGGAGCACGGCGAGTTCAAGAACTGGGAGAAGCCGGTGAAGAACGGCGGCATCAGTCCCCATGAGCTCTATCAGAACGTGCTCGGTGCTACGATTTCGCCCGCGCCGCACGCAACCTATGAGTATACCACCGTCATCGCAGACGAGGACGACAATTACGTCTGCTTCTCCGGGATGTGGTGGGTGCCGGAGAATAAGCTTGCCTACATGGAGCCTCTGTGCACGGTGCCGGAGCATCAGCACAAGGGTCTGGCAGCAGCCGCGCTTGCGCACCATGAGAAGAACCTCCGGCCTCTCGGCGCTGAGGTTATGACCGGAGGCGGCAACGACTTCTACCGAAAGATCGGATACAAGGGCGTACATGTGGACGGGCATTATCGGAAGGTATGAGGATTTTTCATTATGGATTACGTAAAAGAAAACAGTAAGATATGGGATGACCGGTCGGCCAATGCGGACCGGTGGTCCATTCCGGTTTCAAGCGAGGAAACCGCACTTGCAGGGAAAGGCGAGTGGGGCATTTTGCTGACGCCTACGAAGCCGGTCCCGAGGGACTGGTTTCCGAAAGAGCTCACCGGGAAAGATGTGCTGTGTCTTGCAAGCGGAGGCGGCCAGCAGGGACCGATTCTGGCGGCAGCCGGGGCCGATGTGACGGTTTTTGACAACAGTCGGACACAGCTTGAAAAAGATATTCAGGTTGCAGAGCGAGATGGGCTTAAGATCAAAACGGTTCAGGGAAACATGCAGGATCTCTCCGCATTCGCCGATGAAAGCTTTGATCTAATAATTCATCCTTGGTCAAACAGTTATATCGACAACGTACTTCCCGTGTGGAAGGAATGTGCTCGTGTACTTCGGCGCGGGGGAATCCTTTTAGCCGGATTCAGCAATGGAATTGAGTGCATTTTTGATCCGGCGAAGCTGGAGCAGGGCGAACTGAACGTTGCTTACAAGCTTCCGTATGCGGACGTTGACCATCTGGATAACCCGGAAATCAAACGCATCGCGGAAGCCGAAGGCTACATCTGGGGGCATACCCTTACGGACCAGATTGGCGGGCAGATTGACGCCGGGTTCGCGATTGTCGGCTTCTACGAGGACCGCGTCGGTACCGCGCTTGACAATTACATCAGCGGCTCGATTGCGACGAAGGCAGTGAAACTTTAAGAGACGAAGAGGCTGCATTAACTTATGCTAATCAAAGAAGAAATTAACGGAATTGAGATTATCTGCGAAACCGGAGAGTACTACTTTTCGCCGACCCGGGTGGACCTCGGAACGCGGTTTATGTTAGAAACCGTGCTTGTCCGCGAGGGCGACAAGGTACTCGACCTCGGGTGCGGCTACGGTGTCGTCGGAATCTACGCGGCGAAGCGACTCGGCGGTGATCATGTTGTGATGTGCGACATCCTGGAGGATGCGGTTGCGCTTGCGACGGACAATCTCGCACGCAACGGAATCACCGGCGCAAGAGTACTGCAGAGCGACGGTCTTAAGAGTGTTGAGGACCGGGACTTTACGCTGATCTACTCGAATCCGCCCTATCACACGGACTTTTCCGTGGCAAAGGCGTTCATCGAGGACGGCTTCCGTAAGCTCGCTGTCGGCGGCCGGATGGTCATGGTGACCAAGCGGCTTGA
>DBWJ01000102.1:0-7380 GCA_002308955.1 Lachnoclostridium sp. UBA1241
GGCTGGCAGAAGCAGGGCAACACCGACAATACCGTACAGGGGAAAATCGAATCGATGCTTTCTAAGCTGTTCGAGCAGGAGGTGGAGGTGCAGGGCTCCGGCAGGACCGATGCCGGCGTGCACGCTTTGGGGCAGGTTGCAAGCTTCGGGGTCAATACGGATCTCGGGCCCGACAGGGTGATGGAACGGATGAATACGTTTCTTCCGAAGGACATCGTCGTTACCGACTGCAGGCTTACGGACGCAAGGTTCCACGCGCGGCTCAACGCGAAGCGGAAGACCTACTGCTACCGGATTGTGACCGGGCCGCTCCGGCCGGTGTTCGGGAGGCAGTACGTGCTGTGGCATCCGGAGGCGCTTGATGTAGCAGCGATGAAGAAGGCGGCGGAAGCTGTCATCGGGGAGCATGATTTTGCGAGTTTCTTAGGAAACCGCCATTATAAGAAATCGACGGTGCGAACCGTGTATGATATCACATTTGCCGAAGAAGTCCGACGAGAAGGGGCGGCAGAGTTTCCGGAGCTCGTTATTTCGTATACCGGGAACGGGTTTCTGCCGAATATGGTGCGGATTCTTACGGGAACGCTTCTTCTGATCGGGGAAGGGAAGCGGAAAAGTGATGAAATGAAAGAGATCCTTGAAGGAGCGGACAGGGCGCTTGCGGGGCCGACGGCACCAGCGCACGGGCTGACGCTTCTCAGGGTGGAATATTAAGCAGGAGGGATGCATTATGAACATGAATATGAAAGGCAGATCGTTTTTAACACTGAAGGATTATACGCCCGAGGAGATTCTTTATTTCCTCGACCTGGCAGCAGAGCTTCGCAGAAGAAAGAAGAACCGGATTCATGTGTCCGGCTGCGAGGGCAAGAATATCGCTTTGATTTTTGAGAAGACAAGCACCCGTACGCGCTGCTCCTTCGAGGTGGCCGCGCACGACCTCGGCATGGGAACGACCTATCTTGATCCGTCTGCTTCGCAGATCGGCAAGAAAGAAAGCATCGCCGATACCGCAAGAGTGCTCGGCAGAATGTTCGACGGCATTGAGTACCGCGGCTACGGCCAGGAAATCGTCGAGACGCTTTCGAAGGATTCCGGCGTTCCGGTCTGGAACGGACTGACGAACGAGTATCATCCGACGCAGATGCTTGCCGACATGCTCACCGTCCGCGACAATTTCGGACGCCTCAAGGGCATTAAGTTTGCGTATCTCGGGGATGCGCGCTACAACACCGGCAATTCGCTGATGATCGTGTGCAGCAAGCTAGGGTTGCATTTTGCGTGCGTTGCGCCGAAGAAATACTGGCCGAATGAGGAATTAAGAGCGGTTTGCGAGGAGTACGCGAAGGCTTCGGGAGCGACGCTCACATTTACCGAAGATGTGATGGAAGGCACGAAGGACGCCGACGTTATCTCGACCGACGTATGGGTTTCGATGGGCGAACCCGATGAGGTCTGGAACGAGCGGATTAAGGACCTGCTTCCTTATCAGGTGAACATGAAGGTGATGAAGAACGCCGCGGACAATGCAATCTTTTTGCACTGCCTGCCGAGCTTCCACGACCTGAACACCGGTATCGGGAAGACAATCAGCGAGAAATTCGGTCTTAATGAGATGGAAGTGACCGATGAAGTTTTCGAGTCCGAATACAGCAAGGTTTTCGACGAGGCGGAGAACCGCATGCATACGATCAAAGCCGTTATGTACGCGACTCTTTCCGAGGAAGAACTGCAGTTTTAAGGAGAAAAGCGATGAAGAAGCGGTTTTTGAGCATCCTGCTGGTGCTCGCCATGTTACTAAGCCTGACCGCATGCGGGAAGGAAGAAAGCAGCGTTAAGAGCGGCAAATCAAGAGACAAAGACGATGTGACCCAGGTTCCGAGCAAAGAACCGACGCAGGTGGTTACCCCGACCGAAGAGCCGACGCCTACCGACGGACCGGTTGCGACACCGACGCCGGATCCTTCGAAGCCTCCGGTTCCCGACGTTATGGAGGGCCCTTCCTTCGTTGTCGCAAAAGGCGACGGATGTGACCGCTACTGCGATTACTACACGGGCGACGGCCCCGCGTTCGATTCCGAAATCGATTATCTGTATATTACCGAGCCCGGGTTTGACGGACTCGCAAAGGCCATCCGTATGCAGAATCTCGACGAATACCAAAAAGACGACACGGTGCGTCAGAGCGCAGCGGAGCTGCTTGACGAAGTGACGTATGAATTCGGCTACAAATGGTATCAGAAGAGCTACATCGATGTGACCCGGAACGACTCCAAGGTGTTCGCGTATACCCGCGCGACGGATTCTTTCCTCGGCGGAGCGCAGAACTACTGGTCCAGAAAGGGCTATGTTTACGAAACACAGACCGGCGAGCCGATTGATCTTGCGACGATGATTACCGATATGAAGGGCTTCGCGGAAGACGTTCTTGCGCTGTTCTCCGTTTATGAGGACGATTACGGCTACTGGGATAACTGGAAGGAGCGCCTGACCGAGAGCATTGCGGAAGGCGGTATCGGATGGACAGCCGTGGATGACGGTCTTATCGTATGGTGCAACAACGGCGTTCTGGCGCCTTATGTTGTCGGCGAAGTAAGCGTCGAATACCCGGTGGAGAAGTACTTCAAGCGGTTTAATCCGGAGTATATCGGTGCCTACGGATATTATGAAAAAACATCGAAGTATCCGGAGGGGCTGGTCGGACCGCTTGATTCCTGGAGTTATTTTCGCTCGGAGATGTACGGGGAACTGTTCTACGGCGTTGTGGACGGTCTCGGAGAGATGTACTGGGAAGACCTTGCGGCATTTCTCGATGAATTAGGCGTTGCCTATGAAGGTTTCGGTGATAAGGAGGCGGCCGAGCACGAGTCGGATGCCTACGCAATCTTCTATGACCGGGAGTTTGATGACCGTTACTTCGTCTACTTCTGGCCGGAAGACGAGTCGGTTACGGGAAGCCGTCAGGTAATGGATTACATCAGCCTTTATTTCGGCGACTATGAATCCTTCCTGCTGATTGACATCGACGAGGACGGATACATCCGGTACAACATCATTGACTGTTCGTTCGACGGGAAGCGTGATTCTGCATACGTCTACAGTGCCTATGAGGCGCTTGATGTTATGATTATCACGATGGATTGCTACTACAGCGATATCAAGCAGGTTTATGAGAGATAAAACGATGTCCAAAGGAAGGTTTATGAGGAATAAATCGGGAAAGGACAGGCCATGTATCAGGACAAGGTAGTGCTCTGCGGAGCAAGCGCTTACGAGAAACTCTTTTATCTGAATCCGGATTTTGACAATCTTCCGCAGGACGTAAAGGACCAGCTGAAGATTCTGTGCGTCTGCTTCACCGAGAAGGTCGGCGGACGGCTCATGCTTCAGTATGACGAAGAAGGAAATCTCGAATTCTCCGTTTCGGCCAATGAGGCGGACGCGATGTTCGACGAAATCGGAAGCGCGCTCGAGATTAAGAAGATTCAGGCGGAAGAAAGAGACTTTTTAGAGTCTTTGGAGTTATATTTCAAGGTATTCTTCTTAGGGCTTGACCCGGAAGAACCGGAGGATGGGGAGACGAAGTTATGAAAAAGGATTTGCTTCTTGGGATTGACGTCGGCAATACGAATATTACGTACGGAATCTTTCAGGGCAAGAATATCCTGAAGACGTTCCGCATGACGACGAAAATGCAACGGACGTCCGACGAGTTCGGCGTCTGGATCACTTCCCTTCTCGGGGAGAGCGGCTTTACGCCCGAGGACCTGAAGGACGTTATTATTGCGTCGGTTGTTCCGGGAATCATGCATTCCCTGAATTCCGGCATTATCAAGTATCTGAAGAAGACGCCGATCGTGATCGGCGCCGGTACGAAGACGGGACTTCGCATCAATATGGCGAACCCGAAGGAGCTGGGCGCGGACCGCGTGGTGGACTGCGTTGCGGGTTATGAGCTGTACGGCGGACCGATCATGGTAATCGATTTCGGTACCGCGACGACCTATGACCTCGTGCTCGACGGCTGCGTGTTCGAGACCGGTATCACGAGCCCGGGCATCCGCATCTGTGCGAATGCTTTGTGGAACGAGACCGCGAAGCTTCCGGAGATCGCAATCGAGAAGCCGGAAAGCATTCTTGCCCGCGACACGACGACGAGCATGCAGGCCGGTCTTGTGTACGGCTGCATCGGGCAGACCGAATACATCATCCGCAAGGTTAAGGAGAAAGCGGGGCTTTCCGAAATGAAGGTCGTTGCGACCGGCGGACTCGGACGAATTATTGCCGGTGAGACCGACATGATTGACGTTTATGACCCCGACCTTACCCTGAAGGGGTTACAGATTATCTACGCGAAACAGCCGAAGCGGAAGGAAAGTGTATGATTTTTCGACGCGGAAAATGTAATAGCGGAAGGAAAGTATATGAGTTTCCGGATCGGAAATGTGACAATTGACAATGAAGTGGCTTTAGGACCGATGGCAGGCGTTACCGACCTGCCGTTTCGTCTCTTGTGCCGGGAACAGGGTGCCGGGCTTTTATATACCGAGATGGTGAGCGCCAAAGGCGTTTTGTACCATAACCGGAATACGGCCGAGCTTCTTGAGACCTGCGAGGCAGAGGACCCGATTGCTCTTCAGCTGTTCGGAAGCGCCCCGCAGATCATGGCGGAGCAGGCGAAGGCACTCGAGGAGCTTTCGTTTGTGTGCTTTGACATCAATATGGGCTGCCCGGTTCCGAAGGTCGTGAATAACGGCGAGGGTTCCGCATTGATGAAGGACCCGAAGCTTGTATATGAAATCGTAAATGCGATGGTCCGCGCCCAGAAGAAGCCGGTAACGGTCAAGATCCGTAAGGGTTTCACCGAAGACAACGCCGTGGAGGTCGCGAAGGCATGCGAGGCTGCCGGCGCTTCGGCGGTTGCGGTGCACGGAAGACTTAGGGGCGAATACTACGGCGGAAAGACGGACTGGGACTGCATACGCCGCGTAAAGGAAGCGGTATCGGTTCCTGTTATCGGAAGCGGCGATGTGGACAGCGCGGAGAAAGCACTCCGCATGAAGGCGGAAACCGGCGTCGACGCGGTGATGATTGCAAGGGCCGCACGCGGAAATCCGTGGATATTTAAGCAGTGCAGGATGGCATTTGCCGGAGAAGAAGTTCCTAAACGGCCGACGGCAGAGGAAGTCGCGGAAACGGCGCTAAGGCATGCGCGGATGGCAATCGAGCGGTACGGCGAAAGGCGCGCAATGCCCGCGATGCGGAGCCATGTGGCGTGGTATTTTGCGGGGTATCCCGATTCGGCGACGCTTCGAAGAAAAGCCAACGAGATTACGGGTTACCGGGAGCTTGAGGAGCTGCTCCGGGGATATACGGAAGGCAGAGCAGACTGATTACGAAAGAAAATCAGATTGATCCGGGAGGACGGGACATGAAGAAGCTTGTTTATATAATTTTGATTTTGGCGATGGTTTTGAGCTTTGCCGCGTGCGGGAAGGAAGAGGACAGCCCGAAGAAGGGCAAGGACCGTGACACGGACAAAACCGTTACCGGCACGCCGACGGCGGAGCCTACCGGGGAACCGACGGGAGAGCCTACGCCCGAACCGACCGGGGAGGCGACACCTACGCCCACACCCACCGAAAACCCGAAACCGACGGAAATACTCAACGACGATGAAGTTTATGTCGGCCCTTTCTATGTGATTGCGGAAGGCAACGGGAACGATTACTATTCGGATCTGTACACCGGTCCCGATATGCAGGTATTCCGGTCCGAGATCGATTATCTGTACATCACCGAGACTGGCTTTGATGCCCTTGCTGCGACAATCCGCGCGCAGAACAACGAGGCTTTTCAGCGAAACAAGGAGATGTGCAATCAGGTTGCGGACATCCTCGCCCTTACGACGGAGAAGATTGAGGACCAATGGTTTGACCTGAACAGCATCATGGTATGGCGGAGTGATTCAAGGCTCTTCTCCTATGACCGTGAGGATGTGTCCTACCTCGGCGGAGCGAGCAGTTACAAGTACCGCACCGGCTACACGATCGATACAAAGACCGGCGAGCCGGTGGACCTTGCGACGGTCATTACGGACATTAAGGGATTCACGGAAGATGTCATCGAGCTCATTGAGCCCTTTGCCGATGATCTCAATGTCTGGGATAACTGGGAAGTTAAGGTCCGGGAAGGCATCGCGAACGGTGAACTCGGCTGGGTTGCCACCGATGAAGGTCTTCAGGTCTGGTTCGATAACGGTTATCTCGCGCCCTACACGACCGGCGAAGTCTGCGTCCGGTACGATGCGAAGGATCATCTTGACCGCTTCAATAAGAAGTATCTCGGCGCTTACGTCGACGGCGTGAAGATGGGCCGGACGCGCAATACGCCTTCGATTCCGAGAAGCGGCGCGTATCTTGCGCTTCTTGCGAATCTTACCGATCATTTCATGATGGATAGGGACGACGTAATCGATATCCTTGAGGATCTCGGCATTGCCTACGAGGGCGTGGACTACGATGAGACGGAAGCCTATGAGGCGGATCCGTTCCTGAAGTTTTACGCTCCGGATTCCGAGGATAAGATCATCATTGATTTCTGGCCTGATTCCGATGAGATTCCGAACGTCAGAAGACTCATCCGGACGATCGACGTATATGTTTCCGGTTATGAGTTTTTCATGTTCATCAACCGGGACAACGGACGCTATCTGACCTATACAATCGTGGACTGTTCCTTCGACGGTTCCCGCGACGGCGCCGATGTCTATAATCTGAACGACGCCCTCGACCTTCTGTTCACGACGATGATGACCTATTATTCCGATGTTGTGAGCAAAAATTAGCCGTCGAAAAGTTTTTTCGGAAAATGTGAAAAAAACTCTTGCATTTTCCGTTCCCTTGTTATAGAATAAGGCAAGCTCACGCGGACAAATGTCCGCCGTAGAAAAACACTATAAGCAGAAGCCCGAAAGAAAAGTAGACGGGGATGCAGTTTGGAGGCCGATATGGCAGTAGAAGTGAAAGAAAAATTCAAGGTCGGTATTCTCGGTGCTACCGGTATGGTAGGACAGAGATTCATCTCTCTTCTTGAGAATCATCCGTGGTTTGAAGTAACCGTTGTTGCGGCGAGCCCGAGAAGCGCCGGAAAGACTTATGCGGAAGCGGTAGGCGACCGCTGGAAGATGACGAGCCCGATGCCCGCAGCAGTTGCAGGACTGATTGTCCGCAACGTCAACGAGGTGGAAGAGGTGGCAGCAGGCGTTGATTTCGTTTTCTCCGCCGTGGATATGTCGAAGGATGAAATCAAGGCAATTGAGGAAGCTTATGCGAAGACGGAGACGCCGGTTGTATCCAACAACAGCGCGCACCGCTGGAC
>DBWJ01000102.1:7423-7803 GCA_002308955.1 Lachnoclostridium sp. UBA1241
ATTCCGTTCCAGAAAAAGAGACTCGGAACGAAGAGAGGATTCGTGGCGGTTAAGCCGAACTGCTCGATCCAGAGCTATACGCCCATGCTTCACGCCCTTAAGAAGTTTGAGCCTTACGAGGTTGTTGCGACGACGTACCAGGCAATCTCCGGTGCCGGCAAGACCTTCAAGGACTGGCCCGAGATGATCGACAACGTCATTCCGTATATCGGCGGTGAGGAAGAAAAGAGCGAGCAGGAGCCGCTTCGGATCTGGGGTCACATTGAGAACGGTGAGATTGTGAAGGCAGAGGGACCGGTCATCACGACGCAGTGCATCCGCGTTCCGGTTTCGGACGGGCACACCGCAGCCGTGTTTGTAAACTTCAAGAAGAAGCCTAC
>DBWJ01000102.1:7821-11572 GCA_002308955.1 Lachnoclostridium sp. UBA1241
AAGAACTTCAAGGGACTTCCGCAGGAACTTGAGCTTCCCAGCGCCCCGAAGCAGTTCATCACCTACTTCGAAGAGGACAACCGTCCGCAGTGCGCGCTTGACCGCGACATCGAAGGCGGCATGGGAGTTTCCGCAGGACGCCTCCGCGAGGACAAGGTTTACGACTGGAAGTTCGTCGGCCTGTCGCACAACACGAAGCGCGGCGCAGCCGGCGGTGCGGTCCTTTCCGCAGAGACGCTGGTAGCGCTCGGATACATCACGAAGAAGTAATTTCGGAGCAGTGGTATCGGAGCAGTGGTTTCGGAGAAATAATTTCGGAACAGTAATTTCGGAGAAATTAAACTTCGAAGGGACCAGAGAATTAAAGGGATTGGTTTTCAGGGGGGCTGCGACCCCATGACAAGAGCCCGGCATCCGTGGGATGCCGGGCTCTATTATGTTGTAATGTCTGTATATGTTGTAACGTCTGTATATGTTGTAATGTCTGTATATGTTGTAATGCCTGTTTTCACACCGAAAGTTGCTTTTTCTCTGCGCGGTGTGAAGTTGTATGTTTGTTTTAACACCAAACATGAGAAGCTCTAATCTGGTGTGAAACTTTTCATAGGGATTTCACACCCGGTTTGGGAAGATCTGATTTGGTGTGAAGCTTTTGAAATGATTTCCACACCTGGCTTGAGAAGATCTGATTTGGTGTGAAGTTTTTGATATGATTTTCACACCTGATTCGGAACTCTCCGATTAGGTGTGAAGTTTTTCACATAATCATAACACCCAATTTGGGAATCTCCTATTCGGTGTGAAAACGCTTTACAAATCTTCACACCAAATCTCTTTCCAAATAATCCGGTGTGAAGAATCCCAAAAGCACATAACACCGATGTATCAACTTGCTTATCAGGTGTGAAAAACGGATGAAACCTTACACCACACCTCAAAAAGCCTTTGTCGGGTGTGATTTTCGGGCATGCTTTACTCTGTCTGAGGCAGGCCGTAGATGGCGCGGAGCACCTTGAAGGCGTTGCCGTCCTTGACGTGCTTGCCGGTTGTGACAAGCGTTAGAAGGTAATCAATCGGATAGCCGGTAAGATTGGTCGACTTGATGAATTCCTGCTCGGCCACGTGGATGCCGACAAAGATATCACGCGTTGTGTCCCCGGCGGGAGCATTTTTGTCCGGAACGTAATGATAATAGTACCGGTCCTCCTCGGGGATCGCGGCAAGAATGTCGGCGGGAAGGGTTTCGGACAGGTCGCAGAGCATACCGCTCTTAGCGTAGGAGGTAAGGGCAGCCTCCACGGCGACCATGATGTCCAGATCGCCCGCGTAGATATAGGTGGATATCGCTCCCATGTCCTGCGTCGTGAGGACGGAAGAGGTCAGGCGGGTATCCACGGAAATGGGATGCTTGCCGCCATCAATCTCGCGGGACAGGTCCTCAAAATAGGTGTTCAGACGGTCCGCTTCGAGTACGTTGTCAATTACGGCGAGATACACAAGCGGATCCTTCTTCGGGCGCACCGCGGCATAAATCATACAGCCGATCAGCACGCACACGACAAGCAGGAGGGCAATCTTTTTGAGGTAGTAGCTGACGAAGTAGTCCCATTTGCCCTTGCGGCTCAACTCCTTCCAGTGTTGTCTGGCGGATTTTGTTTCGGAGCGTTCGGTACCGACCTTATAGATTTCCGCATCGTCGCCGAGGGTTGTTTTCTTTCCTTCAAGGTTCTGCATAATACATCCTTTCTCAGTTAATTCCGAATAACATACATCCCTTCCCGGGTGATTCCGAATAACATACATCCCTTCCCGGGTGATTCCGAAATATATACATACATCCCGTCAGTTCCGGAATACGGTTTCCGCGACATCCCATACTTCCTCCTCCTTCATGAGCGGCTTCATCTCGGGGCGGTATAAAAACCGGACCAGAAGCCAGTCCATGTCGGTGGGCCACTGCGGCTCGTTGAAGCCCTGGTAGTAAAGGCTGTCGGGGTATAAATAGCTGTCATTCTGCAAACCGAGCGCCTGCACGATTTCCTCGAGAATGACATGGTTTTTGTTCGTGTCGGTGAGGTCCGTACGGATGCCGATTTCCGCTTTATAAATCACGCCGTCTTCAAACCAGATAGTTGAATACCCGTCGGTGATGTCCGTCCCGACGGCCTTGAAAGAGGCCGGGAAATAGTCATCCGGATCGAGAAATGAAACCTCCATGTTGGCATCCCCGGCGTCATCGCAGAAATCGATTCCCGGAAAGCCGTAAACGCCGTTCAGCGCGTCGAACAGGCGCGTAATCAGCGCAAAATCCTGCTCGCGCGGATAGCCGCCGACGTAGACCCGGACCGGGTCGGTCCATTTGCGGACGTAGTTAATCTGATTCCCGTTCGCATACTCGCTGGACATCCCAATCTCCAGATAGTATTCCACCACATCGAAAGCGTCAAATCCGTATCCGGATATATCAATGTATTCCTCACCGGGCAACGGCACATCAGTAGGTCCCGGCACATCAGTCGGCGACGGCACATCAGTCGGCCCCGACATCTCGCTCGGGAAAGGCGCCTCGGTCGGGGTCGGCATGTCGCTCGGGAAAGGCGTATCAGTCGGCGACGGCGCCTCGGTCGGGGTCGGCATCTCGCTTGGGAAAGGCACCTCGCTCGGCGTTGCCGTTACGGTCGCCGTTTTCTTGGCCGGCTCGCGGCTTACACCTTTCTTCGGCGCGGCAGGTTCCTTCCCGCACGCGGCACAGAGAAGGCAAAGAAGAATACAGATGAAAGCGATTGTTAGCAGTCTTTTTCTCATAATAATTCATCTCCCAATGGATTATCCTATCACATTTTCCGCGCTCCTTCAATGAAAAGACTTGAAAAAAGGGGAAAATGTGATATGATACGGTTGTAAATCGAATCAAAGAGGCATCGCAAGATGCAAGGAGGGAATCATGAAGAAAACTTACTTCATGGCTCTTCTCATCCTCGTTGCGGCGGCTGCACTTACCGGATGTAAAGGCGGCACAAAGGAGAACGAGAAAGATTCGGTGACGGTTGGAATTACACAGGATTTGGATAGTCTTGACCCACACAAAGCAGTAGCGGCAGGAACGAAAGAAGTACTCTATAACCTGTTTGAAGGTCTGGTTAAACCGGATCAGGCCGGCAATCTTGTCCCTGCGGTAGCAGAGAGCTATCAGATTTCCGATGACGGACAGACATACACCTTCGTACTTCGAAAGAATGTCAAGTTCCACAACGGAAACACGGTAACCGCTGAGGACGTTGTTTATTCGCTGAAACGCTGTGCGGGCATGCTTGAGACTTCCGATCCGGAGGTGCAGGTTGTGGCCGCACTTTCTGTTATTTCCGACATCACCGCTTCGAATGAGAACGGAGCCGACATTATCACAATCACGTTGAATACGCCCAATACGGAGCTGATCGGGTATCTGACCTGCAGCATCATTCCGAAGGGCTATAACGACCAGAAGACGAACCCGGTGGGAACCGGTCCTTTCCGTTTCGTATCGTACACGCCCATGAACAGTTTCGTGATGGAGCGTTTTGCGGATTACTACGGAGATCAGGCAAATCTTGAGGAAGTGAAATTTGTCATTTCCGAAAGCACCGACGCGGCTTTCCTTAAGCTGCAGGCCGGCGACATCGACATCTTCCCCTACCTGACGGTGGACCAGTCCAACCAGCTTAAGGACAAGTACTCCATCGAGATCGGCGAGATGAGCCTCGTTCAGGGC
>DBWJ01000066.1 GCA_002308955.1 Lachnoclostridium sp. UBA1241
TGGGATCTCCTCAGATGAACTTCCTGGATTGCCTTGTTTCTGTTGAGGGCGGCGATGTATACCTGAACTTCGGTTCCAACCGTATCCTTGTTCCCGAAGCAAGAGCTAAGAAGCTCATTGACGGCGGATATGAAGACAGAGAAGTTGTTCTCGGCATTCGTCCTGAGGACATCAAGGACAACGAAGACTTCATCATGGCTCATCCGGAAGCTTCCTTCGCTGCTACCGTTCGTGTATACGAGCTTCTCGGCGCAGAAGTATTCCTGTACTTCTCCGTTGATGATTACGATATCACCGCTCGTGTTGATCCTCGTACGACTGCAAGACCCGGCGATACCATCACCATCGCTATGGACCTTGCTAAGATGCATGTCTTCGATAAAGAGACTGAGCAGATCATCACTCACTAATTGTTTTGCCATTTCGCAGGGACTGCTTCGGCAGTCCCTGTTTTGTTAAGGGGAGAAAAATGAAACACCGTAAAAGAATAATCGCGCTTCTTCTTGCCGCACTGATGCTGTGTTCCTTCGCGGCTTGCGAAAAGAAGGATGAGAAAACAAAGGAAAAGAAGAAAACATACGGAGACGTTACCGCTTTCGAGGTTTGTATGTCGGCAGTCTTCAGCCAGCATGGATTTGCCGGAGGAAGTGTCGAGCAATTCTCAATCGAGGATGACGATTCCGTTTTTGATATCGTATACGGAGACGCGAACCTTGCGGACTACATGACGGATTTCTATTATGCCGGTTCCGCGGGCGGTACTGCCGATGAGGTTGCGGTTGCAATCGTACAGAAGGAAGAGAACCGGAGCAAGCTAAAGAAGGCCTTTGAGGACCGTTTAGAGAGTCGTATTGCCGCCTTCACCGGATATGAGCCATTGGAGGTTGAGAAGCTTAAGAAGGGTAAGATTCTTGAGTACGACCGCTATATCATCTTCCTCGTGTGCGACAATCCGGAAGCTGCGGTTCCCGCCATCGAGAGAGCGCTTGCGGAGGATTACGTTCCGAAGTATATAAGTCCTTCCAATCTGGCTACGCCGACTCCGACACCGACGCCGAGCCCGACGCCGAGACCGGTGAATCCGCATGTTGAACCTTCACCGGAGCCGGACCTTACAAAGCACTATAACGAGAATTACGAAGTGGGTTACAATCCGCTTATAATAGAAGCTTATAAGACCGGAAACCGCGACCTGCTTACCGAGAATGAAGACCTGTGGCTTTATGATACGTGTTCGCAGATCCTTGAGGATCTCCTCGGCGGAAAGGAACTCACGTTCCTGCAGGCGGAGAAGGCGATTTACAAGTATATCGTGCAGCATGTGGATTACGATTACGGGCACTATTCGATCGAAGGGCAGCAGCTGAATTCCGATAATCCGATCGGAGCGCTGTACACGGGCCTCGGAATCTGCACCGGCTATTCGACGACGTTTAACCTTCTGTGCTCCATGATCGGCATGGAGGTTATCAACGTGGGCGGCTCCGCTTACGCGGAACGGGAAGAGCACGGATGGAACATGATCCATATCGGGGATTACTGGTATTACGTGGATCCCTGCTGGGGATGGAACGGATCCGGCTATTACAATTTTTCGTACCTGAATCAGACGGAAAAGTATATGATTTCCACGGAGCATTACTGGAACAAGGCGGGACTTCCGGAAGCGGATGTGTACAGCTATGAAGACCGGCTTGAGATCGGCTTCGAAAAGGAGCCTGAGGATGACCCCAGAGTGGCGAAGATTTGGGTTCCTTAATGATGTAACATTTCGGGACGGGAGAGCGTTTCTCCCGTCCCGGTTTTTTGTTGTTTACAGGGGCTTTCGGCAAACTGTGTTCCTTTTGTGACCAATCTGTAACAATTGTGTCACCAAGGCATTTTTTTCTTGCCTATTGACACCGAAAATGTTAGAATAGCACTGGGTTTAAATGGGTCTATATGTGCCATAAAACCTGAATTCGGGAAAGGTCCGGTAGGCAACTTTATGATTTCAAATCAGATATTGCAGAATACGATCGACGGAATGAAATCGATCACGCGGGTCGACCTGTGCGTGATGGATACGGAAGGAAAGCCGCTCGCTTCCACCATGAATAATACGGACAATTACGAGTCAATGGTGTCGGCATTTGCCGATTCCCAGGCGGACAGCCAGGTAATCTCGGAATGTCAGTTCTTTAAGGTCTATGACGACCATCAGCTGGAATACATTCTGCTTGCCCGTGGGGACTCCGACGATGTTTACATGGTCGGCAAGCTGGCAACGTTCCAGATTCAGAATCTTCTTGTTGCGTACAAGGAGCGTTTTGACAAGGATAACTTCATCAAGAACCTGCTTCTTGACAACCTGCTTCTCGTGGACATCTATAACCGCGCCAAGAAGCTGCATATCGAGACGGATGCCAAACGTGTGGTTTACCTGATCGAGACGAAGAACGAGAAGGATACGAACGCGCTTGAGACCGTACGTACGCTTTTCGCCGGCAAGCCCCGTGATTTCATCACGGCCGTGGATGAGCGGAACATCATCATTGTCAAGGAACTGAAGCAGAACGAGGGTTACGATAACCTGATGAACACCGCCAAGGTGATCGTCGACATGCTGAATACCGAAGCAATGAGTAAGGTACATGTGGCATACGGAACCATCGTCAATGAGATTAAGGACATCTCGCGGTCGTATAAGGAAGCCAAGATGGCTCTCGACGTAGGAAAGATTTTCTACAGCGAACGCAAGGTTGTCGCTTACAATAACCTCGGAATCGGCCGTCTGATCTTCCAGCTGCCGATGCCGCTCTGCAAGATGTTTATCCGTGAGATTTTCGACGGCAAGTCGCCGGATGATTTCGACGAAGAGACTCTTGTTACGATCAACAAGTTCTTTGAGAACAGCCTGAACGTTTCCGAAACGTCCAGAGAGCTTTATATCCACAGAAACACGCTCGTGTACCGGTTAGACAAGCTCCAGAAGAGCACCAACCTGAACCTGCGCGTGTTCGATGACGCCATTACCTTCAAGATCGCCCTTATGGTCGTAAAGTACATGAAGTACATGGAGAGTCTGGAGAATTAAAAAAGTATTATCAGTAATTGTTAAACAAGTGGAGGCAAAATGACAGAAGAGAAAGACGTCTTAACGACTGCCGGTTCCGAAGGGTCCGGCGTGTCGGATTCCGTTACGGACGCTTGGAAAGCGGTAGCCGAAGCGCAGGCTGCTACGGCAGATGCGATCGCGAACGCGGAAGCAGCCCTTAAGGGCATGGCTTCCGGAGCGGAAACCGCGGCGGAGACAGCCGGAGAGACCGTTACGGAGGATATCGAGGCCGCAGCGGACGCAGTTACGGAACATGCTACGGAAACTGTTGCAGAAACCGTTTCGGAGGTTTCCGACACTACGGATGCCATAAGCGCGGAAGCAGAGGAAGAAGCTTTAGCATGGGCTGCGGCAACCGAGGAATTGGATAAAGCCGCAGAAGCTGCTCTTGATACGAAGGAGGACACTTCGAAGGCGGGCGGTGATTCCTTTGCGGAACTCCTTGCAATCGCCGAGAAGGCAAGCGGAGCTTCCACGGAGGAACTCAGAAGAGCACAGGAGAGTGCCGGACTCATTAAGGAACCGGAGCAGCTTTCCTTAGATCTTCCGGAAGAACCTCAGAAAGAAGCATACGATATCGATGCAGCCCGTGAGAACTACGAAGCGGAACAGCCGGTTATCGTTTTTGATCATGTACATAAGGAATACGAAGGACAGGTTGAGGACAGCGTCGCATTGGTGGATGTTTCCTTCTCCATCAAGAAGGGTGAGTTCGTATTCATCGTCGGTCCTTCCGGATCCGGTAAATCCACGATGATCCGTCTGATGATGCGTGAGATTTCCCCTTCGGGCGGAAAGATTTACATTGCCGGCAAGAACCTTGCGAAGCTTCGCCGCCGTCATGTATCAAAGTACCGCCGTAACATCGGAATCGTGTTCCAGGATTTCCGCCTGCTTCCGGACCGGAACGTGTTCGATAACGTGGCATTTGCCCAGAGAGTTGTCGGCGCGCGCAAGAGAGACATCCCCAAGGAAGTGTCGAAGGTGCTTCATCTCGTAGGACTTTCGCAGAAGTACAAGAGCTTCCCGAATGAGCTGTCGGGCGGTGAGCAGCAGCGTGTCGCAATCGCGAGAGCGCTTGTCAATAACCCGATGATCATTCTCGCGGACGAGCCTACCGGTAACCTGGATCCGCAGAATTCCCTTGAAATCATGTCCCTTCTCGAAGAGATCAACCGCCGCGGTACGACGGTCGTTATCGTAACCCATGACCAGGCGGTTGTAGACCAGATGCAGAAGCGCGTAGTCGTTCTGCAGGAAGGTACGATTGTCGAGGACAACAAGAAGGGAGGATACGGCCTTGGATAGTTTATTTTATAACATCGGGCAGGGCCTGAAGAACATCCGCCGTAACCGTATGTTCTCCTTCGCGTCCGTACTGACCATGACAACCTGTCTGTTCCTGTTCGGCGTCGTTTTCTTCATCGTGACCAACCTCCGGTTCATGATCCGTGAGGCAGAGTCCAATGTCGGTATCACGATCTTCTTCAATGATGACATTACCGAAACCGAGAAGGCGGAGCTGTTAAACCGCATCACCGCGATGGAAGGCGTTAAGAGCGTCAAGTACATCTCCGGCGAAGCGGCTTGGAAGAACTTCATTAAAAACTACCTGACCGACCCCGAGCTTCTGGAGTCGTTCGGCGATGAGAACCCGCTTGAGAAATCGTCCTCCTTCGAAATCTTCTTCGAGACCGTGGAGGATCAGGGCAAACTCGTTGACGACATCAAGGTTCTGCCGAAGGTGCGGCAGGTAAATGACACAAGCGCCCTTGTTAAGACGCTTACAAGAACCAACCGGATCATCAGTATCAGCTCCAGTGTATTGATCGGACTTCTTCTGGTCATCGCCCTGTTCCTGATCAGCACGACCATCAGCGTCGGCGTTTCGGTCCGGAAGAACGAGATATCCATTATGCACCTGATTGGAGCAACCGACCGCTTTATCCGCTTCCCGTTCATCGTGGAAGGAATTACTCTCGGACTCCTCGGTGCGGCGATTCCGCTTGCGATTCTGTATCTTGTATACTACAAGGTCATCGAATTCATCGGAACGAAATTTACCGGTCTTTTCTCATCCGGTATGGACGTTGTGTCGGTATATGACGTATTCGCGCAGCTGTCCCCGTTGATTGTCGGAATCGGAATCGGACTCGGTTTCCTCGGAAGTTACTTCACGATGAACCGGGAACTCAGAAAGATCCGTCACATTTGACGCGATAGTGTTTTCAAATGGGAGAGAAAGAATGACAAAAACAGTTAAGAAACTTATGCTTGCGGCAGCGGGGCTTTTCGCCCTCGGGATCATGATCCCCGTGCTTGCGCTCACGATGGCCGGGAGAAACGTTGCCGGCGCGAAGGGCTCTTCGGTTCTTGACGGTACTCTGGTCCTTAAAGACAAGTACGCGGACAAGGTCCGGGAGACCGAGCAGAAGCGTAACGAAGCCCGCGACCGTAAGAATCAGGTAGAGGCGGAAATCAACCAGCTGCAGCACGAAGCCGATGACATCCTCGCATATCTTAAGGTGATGGATGAAAAGCAGACGGAAACCGCGCTTGAGATGGAAGCCGCCAAAGAGGAACTGGACCGTCTCACGGAAGAGTACGATCAGGCAACGATTGAACTCGCCGAGGCGGAGGATAAGCTTGCTACCCAGTATGAATCCATGAAGAAGCGTGTCCGTTACATCTACGAGAACGGACAGATGGATGCCCTGGAGCTGTACCTGCAGTCGAAGAGTATTTCCGATATTCTGAACGCTTCGGAATACATCCAGAAGATTAACGAATATGACCATAATCTTCTGCAGAATTACGCGCTGGCGAAGGCCGATGTGGAAGAACGCCGGAAGATTCTCGGCCTTCAGCTTGAGACGATGCAGCTTGCAAATGATATGTACGAAGTGGACGTGCAGTACATAACCGAGATCATCGCTGCCAAGCAGGATGCTCTTGCTCAGTACGAAGAGAAGATCGGCGCAAGCGAGGAACTTCTGGAGGAATATATCGTCGAGCTTGCCAGTGCCCAGAAAGATCTCGATCAGGCGATTGCCGAGCAGCAGGCGGAGATTCGAAGACAGGAAGAAATCCGCAGAAAGCAGGAAGAGGAAGCGCGCAGGAAGGCAATGGAGCAGGCCGCCAAGCAGCAGCCCGCAGCAGCATACAACAACGCGAAGGACGTCCCGCTTTCCGGAGAAACCAGCCTCAGCAAGATGATCTGGCCGCTTCCCGGAGATTACCGTGTAGGCTCGAAGTTCGGTCCCCGTACCCCGCCGTGCGCAGGCGCAAGTTCCTTCCATAAGGGCTGGGACATCGGCGGCAAATTCGGTGCCGAAGTCGTAGCGGTTCTTGCAGGAACGGTTACAGGAGCCGGAATGACATCGGGCGGCGGCGGAAACGTCGTAACCATCAACCACGGAAACGGATACGCAACGCACTACATGCACCTTTCCACCATTAAGGTAAGCAGAGGCCAGTACGTTCAGCAGGGACAGGTTATCGGACTTGTAGGAAGTACCGGTATCTCCACCGGACCGCACTTGCATTTTTCGCTGTCACTGAACGGCAACTACATTGATCCCGCACCTTATCTGCATTATTGATGAAATAAACACTTGGAGTGAATATGATGACTAAGTTTCGGCGCAGACCGGTATTTATAATTTTGCTTCTTCTGGTATTCATGCTCGTAGCATGCTCGGTTCCGGAAGACGAGAATAAGCTTACCGACATCACGCAGCCGACCGGCACGGAGCCGTCTACGGACCTGAATAAGGACGCTTATACAACGAAGCTTGAGAAGATCAAGAGCGTTCTTGAGAAATACTATATGGGCGACATCGACTACGATAAGGCGATGGAAGGGCTGTATTCGGGTATGATCGACAGCCTCGGAGACCCTTATACCGTTTACTTCTCGGCGGAAGAGTATAAGAAGTTCTCGGAGACCACCGACGGCAACTACGCGGGCGTCGGATCCACCGTGACCACCAATGCGGACGGAAACTGCGAATTCGTAAAGCCCTTTAAGGACGGCCCCGCGTTCAATGCGGGAATCGTTCCGGGAGATGTTCTTTGCGAGATCGAAGGCGAAGACGTTCTCGGCGTGGATCTTGACACCGTAGTCAGCATGATCCGCGGTGAAGCCGGCACGGAAGTGCATTTGAAGATCTACCGTCCGTCCGAATCCGATTATCTGGACATTACGGTTGTCCGCGGAAACATTGAGGTCCCTACGGTTGAGTATCAGATGCTTGACAATAATATCGGATATATCGTGGTTTCCGAGTTTGACAGGGTTACCGAGGACCAGTTCATCAAAGCCGTTAACGACCTGGAATTCCAGGGGATGAAGGCGCTGATCGTGGACCTTCGGGACAACCCCGGCGGAATGCTTTCCACCGT
>DBWJ01000072.1 GCA_002308955.1 Lachnoclostridium sp. UBA1241
GGCCGTTTTTTGCGAGGTTTTGCCCGGCTGAAGGGCGCCGCGGCCCACCGGGGACGGAAATCTACCTGTAGGTGGGCCGAACTTCGCGGAGCCACTGCTTGCTAAATAGCAAGTGCGGCCCACCAGAGACGGGAATTTGCTTGTAGGTGGGCCGAACTTCGCGGAGCCACTACTCTTTTTTTGCAAGTATGGCCCCCCTGAAAGCCAAAATGGCTTCCGGGTGGGCATTTTTTGACATCCTCAATCCCTTATAGATGCTGGGTTTCTTCGCGACGCATCCACCGTCACCCCGGCTTCTTTTGTGCATCATTTTTCGGGTGCTTTGATTTTCTGTGCATTTTTGCCTAGACGAGATAGCCAAAAAACGGCCGTTTTTTTCTACTTGCACCGAGGCTGAAATCCGCCTATACTTGTCGCACCGAAGTCATAAAGCATTTGTCGGGGGTAGAAAATGGATTATTATCAACTTGAAAACAATCGGGCGGATTTGCTCGCATTACTGGAAGACAGAAGGAGGGTTTTGCAGGATTTGCTTCGCAAACTTGAGGCAAATCAGAAGCCTCACCCCGGGGGAATGGTGAAGGCTCATCGGCATTTTGACGGCTTTCAGTATTACCGCAAAGAGAATTCCGAAGAGGACTGGACGTATATTCCGAAGGAGCAACGCGGCATAGCCGAGACGATCATCAATTGCGAATACAGGGCAACAATGATAAAGCAAGTCAGGGCAGAGCTGGAAGCGATAAATCGCATGCTTGCCGTTGATCCTCCCAAAAGTATAGAGGAACCGTTCCGCAGATTATCGGCCGGCAGACAGGCGCTGATTCATAGGTTTCTTCTGACTGAAGAGGAAGTGAAGCAGGCATTTTTGAATGAATCCTATAAAACATTGGAGGCTTTCGAAGAGAACAAGCAGTATGAAACGCAGAACGGAGAATTTGTTCGTTCCAAATCCGAACTGATCATCGCAGACGCGCTGCTGAAGGCCGGAGTACCTTACCAATACGAGTATCCGATTCATCTGAAGAAACACGGAACGGTTTATGCGGATTTCCGGTGCCTGAATGTTCGCAGAAGAAAGATAATGGTGTGGGAGCACCTCGGGAAAATGGGAGATGAGGAGTATGCGACCGCGGCGCTTCAGAAGGTCCGGGCTTACGAAGAGAACGGCTATGTTTTGGGCGATTCACTCATTATTACTGCGGAGTCTTACCAATGTCCCTTGACTACATCAACCATCAACCGTTGGATCAAACGGTTGTTATTGTAAGCGCGGCCCACCGGGGACGGAAATTAGCTTGTAGGCACGCCGAACTGAGCGGAGCCGCTGCTTGCTTTTCTGCAATCATAGCGGCACAGAGTGTCACATTTGTCGCAAAATGTGACACATGTGACTGCCCCTCTTGTCACAAAATGCGTCACATATGACTCGTCCCTCTTGTTATCCGTGGCATATGACTTGATGTTCGCGGATGAAAGCCCTATAATAGTGTGCAAAGGAGGGACGGGATATGAAAGACGACGATAAAACTTTATTGACGATCGCAACTCTGGCGGTCGGCGCGCTGACCTTGTTCGGAGCGTATAAACAGCTTTCAGACCGGGTGAAGAAGGATGAGCAGAAGACCGGGTCGGATACCGAGCCGGATATCGAGCGGAAGGTTGTGAAGCCGAGCGAACCGGAGCCCCCGCGCCCGGTACAGGAGCAAGTTTCTGCACCGTTGATTACCGAGAAGGATTTTGCGGAAGAGAACAGGGGACTGATTTTTGAGCCGAAGGCGTATCAAGCCGAGTTCATGGCGGAAATCAATAACAGTTTTACAAAATTCTTCCCAAAAGAATGCTTTTCCGATAAGTGGGCGTATAGCGGGTTTCCGTCAGGACGCTATGTCATCCTGGTATACCAGCGTCATTCCGTCTATCAGAACGGAAAGTGCATTTATGAGAATAAAAACTACGTGAATAGCATCGGAGACTACTCCAGGTATCACAAGCCTGTTTTCAACGTTGCCGCCGAGGAGGATACGGCTTACCCCGTTTCCACCTGGGGAGAGCACAGGCTGAGAAGCTGCATAATCATGGATCCGAAGCATGACAATATCATTCCCGCAAAATACGAAACTGCTGCCGAAGCGGCGAAAGCCGCGAAGGAGTACTCGTTAAAGGGCTATAAGACAGCCGTAATAGAGTGGTACGCGGATTATGATATGTACTAGGTCAGTACACAAGCCTGGTAGGCCGGGATAGAGGTTCCGGCAAGAATGGTTCTATCAGGAGTTGTTCCGGCAAGAATGGTTCTATCTAGCAAGTATGGCCCATCTGGAAGCCGTTTAGGCTTTCAGGTGGGCCGTTTTTTGCGAGGTTTTGCCCGTCGGAAGGGCGACGCGGCCCACCGGGGACGGGAATCTGCTTGTAGGTGGGCCGAACTTCGCGGAGCCACTACTTGCTAAATAGCAAGCGCGGCCCACCGGAGACGGAAATTAGCTTGTAGGTGGGCCGAACTGCGCGGAGCCACTACTTGCTAAATAGCAAGCGCGGCCCACCGGAGACGGGAATTTGCCTGTAGGTGGGCCGAACTTCGCGGAGCCACTACTTGCTAAAAGGCAAGCACCTATGGTCTCAGCTCCTCAAACTGCATCGTATACGCGTTTCGCTTGAACACGAAGCCGGTGTGGGTGTTCGGCACGGTGAAGGAATCGACGGTGGCGCCGGAGGCGTCCTTCAGGATGATGGTTTCGCCCTGCGAAAGGTTGAAGATCGCCCTGCGGACGTTCGTGACGTCTTCAGGGGTATTATTGCCGTACACGGTAATGCTTTCGCCGGGAAGAATCTTGTCGCCCTCGGCGAAGAGGTAATTATAGGTGCCGTCGGTGAGGATGAAGCCGGTGAGGCTCACCTCGGCAGGCGTCAGGTTCGTAATCGTCACCGAATCCTCGTCGCGCGCGGAGTAGGAGCTGATGTAGATCTTGTTCATCGGCGCGTCCTTGATGTGAAGCGTGATGTTCACGTTGCCGGATACGACGTCACCAGCACCGATCCGAAGCGTTGCGCTTCTTACTTCGCGGCCGTTCACCTCCCAGTAATCGAAGGCTTTGCCGAGCGAGTATTCCGCCGATACGACGGTCGCGTAATCGGTGAAATAGACGCCATAGATGTCGTTGCCGTCCTTTGCTGTGAAGCTGTTCACCACGACGCGGGCGCCCGCGGTACCGGTGATATTGAGGTTGTATTTGACGCCGGTCAGGCCGAAGTCGAACTTGAGGTAATCGGCGGCGCGGTCGGCTCTTCGAAGGGCGAACTTCACGATGGTCTCAAGGTTGCCGTCGTACTGGCCCTCGTGTACCCAGGAGACGTCCTCTTTGCCGAGGGTGGAAATCCACTTGTAGTAATAGTGCATTTCGTTCTCACGGTTCTTCGTGATGGAATTGAGGCGCGCAACGACGCTCTGGTAGGAGAGCGCGCCCGAGCCGAGGTCGAGGGACTTCTTGATGAAGTATTCGCGGCAGTCCGCCCGCTCCATAAGGGCTGCAAAAAGCGGCGAGCGGCGCTCGCTGTTCGAGCTGAGCACCTGCTTTAAGGTATCGTAGGAGTTCAGAACCTCCTTCTGGTCATAAAGCCCCATCGTATAGTCGACGTCGTGCACCAGATGGCGCCAGCGCCCGTCGTAAGGGCCTTCGCCGAAGGACTCACCCTCCGCCGGGAAGTACCGGTAGCACCGCACGTTGTTGTGCGGCCAGTCCTTGTTGCAGAGATAGATGTTAAATGCCATATAGTCGAGGTAATTCTCGACGTCCATCCATTTGCAGAGCGCTGTATAGTTGGCGTAATTGTTCAGATCCTTGTGGGCGAACTCATCGTAAATCTTATTGAATTCCTCGGCGATCTTCGCCTCTTCCTCGTCATCCTCGTCGTATTTCTTCTCGGTATCCGTTCCCGAAAGCACCACAAACTCGCCCTCGGTGAAATCGCCGCCGTTCGCCGCCTTCTCGGCCGGAGAAGCGCCGTAGCGGTCCTTGAAGAATTCGTCGCAGTACGCGGCGTGGAGCCAGTAGAAGCCGTAATATGCGCCGTTTATGTAAGCAATCGCGGGGAAGACCGGCTCGTAATCACTAAAGCCGGCGTCCTTTGCGAGCATCTGGTTCAGCTCATCGCGGACAAATGCGAAACGGTAATCGTTACCGCTTGCGCGAAGCACGAATTTGTCGTAGCGGACTATCTGCGTGCCCTCATCGGAGAGCAGGTTAAAACAGTTCAGATAGGTGGTACCCGCCTCGGGCGAGTAGCTTTTCCTCGCGTAAAATTTCATGGATTTATGCGAATTCTGCCGGCTGTACGCGCCGTAGATTCGAACGCCTAATTTCTGCGCGGTAATCCGGTCGCCGGAGCGGTTTAATACCTCGACATAAACCGGGCGCTCGCTTGCGCGTCCGCGCTGCTCGTAGTTGAGTCCGAACAGAATACCGTTGGGAGCCGCGGTCAGGTCGGCGGGGTCGCCCGAGATACAGAAAATCAGAAGATTCTCATAACGGTTGTCGACGGTCTTGCCGATGACGTAGCTGTGGATAATCTCGTCGGATTTGGTGCCGTCGTTATAGTAAACAATCGCGCGCACCGTATGCACCTTCGGGTCGTCCGTGGCGCTCGCGAGAAGGTCGATGCCATTTTCCGGGCTGTAAGGGTTAGACTTGTCGGTCGGCGTCTCCCCGTTCAGGGTGAAGTAAATCTTTCCTTCCTTGCGGGTGTGAATCTTAAGCTTGATGCTTTCCTTGTAGAAATAGTTGTTGTGCGAAAGCACGATGTCATCCATTTCATCGGTAAATCGGAAGTCGTCCTCCGTATAATCGACGGGCTTCACGGAAGGTCCGACCGGCATCTCCGGATCCGGCTCGGCGGTGGGCGTCGGCGGTGCCGGCGGCTCATCGGATTTCTTCCCGAAATAGGAAATCAGTCCGACGGCAAGGAAGATTGCGGCGGTGATTCCGGCAATGATGATAAAAGGCAGTTTTGAAGATTTCTCTTTTTCCATGGTATCCCCCGATTACGGCTTATTCGCCGGTAAATTCAACAAGCACCGCGCTGCTGACGCCCTCGATGGCATTCAGCTCATCCAGAAACGGCGTTTCGCTTCCGCGGAAACGGATCTGTACGGTCAGCTCGGTCTCGTCCTTATATACGGACTTATTCTTAAGGCGGCTCTTCAGCGAAGTGAGCACCTTCTTAACATCTTCCGAAGCGTTCTTTTGGTAGCGCACCACGAGAAGGTACGTGCCGCGGCTCGTCCGAAGAAGGATCATCAGCACGTAAACGACCGCGATGAACACGGAGCCGATCAGCGCGAACGGAACCATTCCGGCGCCGGTGGTAAGGCCCGCAACAACCGCCCAGAACAAAAAGCCTACATCGAGCGGATCCTTGATTGCGGAACGGAAACGGATGATACTAAGCGCGCCGATTGTTCCGAGCGAAAGCGCCACGCTCGAGCTGATCGTAAGAATGATCATTGCCGTGATCAGCGTAACAAGTACCAGAAGCACCGCGAAATTCTCGCTGTAGCAGGCGCCGCGGTAGAAGAACCGGTACACGCAGTAGATAATCGCCGCGCAGATGACGGTAAATGTGAGGCACGCGATGATCTGGGTCGGCGTCGTGCTGCTCAGGGAGTCGGCCTGTCCCATCAGGTTTTTGATTTCGGTAATGTAATCAGACATGGATATGCTCCTTAGCGTAAAATGATATAGTTGCGTTTCAGATAATCGCTGCACAGAACGAATTTCGAGACGGCAAGTTTGATGCCGTTATTCTGTAAAAGCTGTTTCAGGTACATCGGGAAGGCGCTGTCGTATTTGACTTCGAGAATCACTTCCTGCTGCGGGTAAACCGGCGCGGTTCTAAGCTCCTCGTCGAACATGTCAAGCGTGTTCGTGCCTGCTGCCACCATCCGGTCAAATGTGATCCTTACCATCGAGAGCGGATGCGTGAAGGCTTCCCGGTAATATTCGACGATGACCTTCGGCGAAAGCCCCTGTGATGCGTGAAGGCTTAACACTTCCTTACAAAGAGGGGAGTCGTAAGCGGCAAGCGGCGTAAAGTCGCCTGCGAGGATCGCGTCGTAGTCCGCCCTCGTGATCCGTGCCGCGGATTTGCTGATCCGGTCGTCGATCTTCTCCTTATTCTCGAGAATGATGTAGGAATCGTCGTTGTTGTAGGCGCGGATCCGGAATTTGTTCCGGTGCTGCACGCCGCTGTCCTTCTCGTAATAGGCGTCTTCCTTTTCGGTATCGAGGTAGACGCTTCTGATCAGGTATCCCTCCGGGTCCCGCATGTTCGGGTCCGGCGTCAGCACACCCTTTACGCGTGTCCGCAGCTCGATATACTGCGCATACGTCAGAAGAATCTTGATCTCGTGCCGTTTCGGGCGTTCGAGGAACGGATTTTCATAAAGGGTAATGTCCATCAAATACCTCAATCAAGGAAGTTACGGGCGCACGCGGGCGCGTGGCATTTCGATAGCATTATAAAGGTTTTCAAAGAAAGTGTAAAGGGAGATTACCCTATTTCACAAAAAAGTTTCACATTTTGCGGCGAATGTGCTATGATGTAGAATGTCTTATTATTTCCAAAAGGAGCCGAAATGAAGCATTTTCGCATTACGCTGCAGTATGACGGAAGCCGTTACGATGGCTGGCAGAAGCAGGGAAACACGGACAATACGATTCAGGGCAGAGTCGAGACGATGCTTTCGAAGCTGTTCGAGCAGGAAATCGAAGTTCAGGGCTCCGGCCGGACAGATGCGGGCGTGCATGCCGTCGGACAGGTTGCAAGCTTTGCGGCGGACACCGATCTCGGGCCTGATAAGGTCATGGAGAAGATGAACGCATTCCTGCCGAAGGACATTGTCGTGACCGACTGCCGCATGACCGATGCGCGCTTTCACGCAAGGCTTAACGCCAAACGAAAGACGTACTGCTATCGGATCGTGACGGGAAGGCTCCGACCGGTTTTCGGACGCCAATATGTTTTATGGCATCCGGAGGAGCTTGACCTTAAGGCAATGCGAAAGGCCGCGGAATGCCTGATCGGCGAGCATGATTTCCGAAGCTTTCTCGGAAACCGGCACTACAAGAAATCTACGGTTCGTACGATATATGACATTACCTTTTCCGAAACGGTCCGAAAGGAAGGGGAGACGGCTTTCCCGGAGATTGCCATCGCATTTTCCGGAAACGGATTCCTGCCGAACATGGTCAGGATTCTGACCGGGACGCTTTTGGAGATCGGAGAAGGCAAGCGCGAGCCGGGTGAAATGAAATCAATTCTTGGCGGAGCGGACAGGGCGCTTGCGGGGCCGACGGCACC
>DBWJ01000041.1 GCA_002308955.1 Lachnoclostridium sp. UBA1241
CGATTCCGAGGCGCTGCTTCATACCGCGCGAGAAGCCGTGAATCCTGTGTTTCTCCGAAGCGAGGCCCACCAGTTCAAGCATCTCTTCCACCCGCGCCTTCTGTTCGGATTTCGGAATGCCGGCGATGTCGGCGCACAGCCTCAGATACTCCCTCGTTGTCATAAAATCATAGAATTCGGGAACGTCCGGCAGGTAACCGACCACGCGGTTGGTTTTTGTGTTGCCGTATGTCACATTTTCCCCGAATACGCGAATCGTGCCCCCGTCCGCCTCAAGCAGGCCGAGCACGGTTTTCATCGTTGTTGTTTTGCCCGCGCCGTTCTGGCCGATGAAGCCGAAGACGCTTCCTTCGGGCACGGCGAAGGAGACCCCCTTAAGGACCTCCTTCGTGCCGAAATGTTTTCTCAGGTTTTCTACTTCTAATGCGTTATGCATTTTTAGCTCCTATCACTGCGATCAGAATCAGGAAAATCATGCTTCCGCCCACAAGCCCGACGATGTATACGATCCAAAGCCAGGACGGGGTGGTCATCTGAAACGCCGTCAGCAGAATAAATATGCAGAGCAGTCCCGTAATGAAAAGCTGCTCGAAATCCATCATGTACTTGCCGAGACGGTATACGATGTAGCGGTTTCCGTCGGTAACCTTAACCGGCATGTTCCAAGCCTGCGGAAAATGCCCGGCGACTAAGAAGATGACGAACAGCCCGACGGCGATTCCGAGAAGCACGATCAGCATATACTTTCCCGAGCTTCCGTTCGGCGTTCCGTCCATCGTAAAGTGCGTATTGACCTCAGTGGGAATCTTATCCCAGCGGACCAAAAGAAGCACTCCCGTGATCAGGCAGACGGCGGCGGTAAGACCGGTGAAAATCCAGTCAACAACGTTATTCTTAATTTTCATCTCACTCTTCCTCTTTTCCGAGAACAAGATACAGGATCGGGCCGATATATTCCATACCGACCAAAGCGATAACGTTCCAGATCGCGCGGGTTCCCCGTTTATATGTTTTGTGGGTGTTGATATGCCACAGCACATAGGCGAGGAGCCCGAACTGGATGACGATAAGCGGAATGATCAGCGGCAGAAGCTGCTTGAAATCCGCGGGAATGGTAGCTGCAAACATTTTCTATACTCCTTTATGAAGATAATCCTTCGAAATGCCTTTATCCGATATCAAGGCCGGGCGGAACATCGATTTCCTTCCCGACATACGCACCGTTCTTCTTACGCTGCTTTACGCATTCCGAAAGGAGGTATTCAATCTGTCCGTTCACGGACCGGAAATCGTCTTCCGCCCATGCCGCAATGGCATTGTACAACGTTTCCGAAAGACGAAGCGGTACCTGTTTTTTCTCTGCCATTGTGTCCTCCTTTCTAAATTGCCTGCGCGGACGACTGCAGGTGCAGCCGTCCGGCACATTCACTCTAAACTGTTAGTACAGGCTTCCGGAATTCACTACCGGCTGCGCGTCATGATTACCGCAGAGGACTACGAGAAGGTTGGAAACCATAGCGGCCTTCCGCTCTTCGTCCAGGGTGACCATATTCGTTTCGTTCAGGCGCTCAAGAGCCATCTCGACCATTCCGACGGCACCGTCAACGATCATCTTACGGGCGTCGATAATCGCTCTGGCCTGCTGTCTCTGGAGCATTGCGGCTGCAATCTCGGGAGCGTACGCAAGATAGGTGATTCTGGCTTCTACGATGCGGAGACCTGCGATTGCAACGCGGTTCTGAATCTCCTGGCGGATTCTCTCGGCTACGACCTCGCTGGAACCGCGGAGGCTGCCCTCATCGGCTACGCCGTCACCGGTGGTGTCTACGCCCTCGGCCACATCGTAAGGATAGATGCGGACGATGTTACGAAGCGCGGTGTCGCACTGCAGCGACAGATACTCTTTATAGTTGTGTACGTTGAACACCGCCATTGCGGTATTCTCGATGCACCATGTAACCGCCATTCCTATCTCCACAGGAGTACCGAGGCGGTCGTTGATCTTCTGACGGTTGTTATTCAGGGTAAGGAGCTTCAGCGACAGCTTATTGCTGGGCATCGATACGGTTCCGGGCTGGCCCGTTAACGGGCTTACCGTGCTCTTTACGTCGCCGCTCTGGTTGAGCTCGGTCTTCGCTGCCGGGTTTACGGAGGAACAGAACGGGTTTACGGCGTAGAAGCCTTCACCCTTGATCGTGCCGTAATACTTACCGAACAGCGTCAGCACAAGCGCTTCCTGCGGTTTCAGAACGCGGAGTCCGAGAAGGAAGATCCAGCCGATGGACATCCAGACGATTCCGACACCGATCAGCGCCGGCTCGCCGGTAACCATGCCGACAAGGGCCACAATGTACAGCGCGGACACCCAACACAGGCGGAGCATACCGTTCTTCTTGTTTGTTAAGATTTTTTCAGTCATAATTAAACCCCCTTCATGGTTTCGTTGCTTTCGCAACAACATTTGGCTATGTTTTGATATCAATTTGATATCGTTGAGATAGTATTATCACATTTTCCGGGGTTTGTCAAGGGGTAAATGTAAATAATTTTTACTTTTCACGGCAAATGCCACACCGAGGGCATAAAAAAGCCCCGAAGGATTGCTCCTCCGGGGCTTTGCCCGATCTGTCCCTATCGGACGCCGAATTATCGGATATCGACTTCTATTCCGTTGATGCAAATGGTTGCAATCTTTTGGAAGCTTACAAACGTGGCTTCATTGCTGCCCTCCTCGGCAAACTCACCGAGCAGACCGCAAGTCATTTCCCACTCACAAGCCGTTCCATCCTCGTTAACCCCAATACCGCCGCCTCCGCTTCTCATGACAATACCCGACTCCGTTTTTCGGAACAGATAGGTTCCGTCATCCAGAATAATGTAATCCACTTTGATTTGCGGATATTCCCAGGAAGGTATGATCGGGAATTCAAACGTAATCTCCATCTTGGTCAGAGAGAACGTGATGCTCCTTAGCGTGATGTCCTCAATCTGCTTATTGAGTGTAATCGTCTCAGATGTGGTCTTGTAGTCATTGGTCCACTCAAACACATGCTCTTCGACGGTTTTGGTACTCAGTCTTCTCGTAGTCACGGTAGCATGCATCTTTTTGTCGGAAAGATCCACATCCGAGTTGTAATAAGCAATCTGGAGCAAAATCCAAAGCTTACCGTCTCTGCAAAAGCAGACCGATCGCTTCTCCGCTGCTTCATTCGTAACGAAAGCCTCTCCGGTAGCATTTACCATAACGCCGGGGAAATACTGATTGAGCCAGCCTTCCGGGCAGTTCTCCAATTCATAATCGGTACTGAATTCGCAGAAAATACAACTCTTATCGCCGACAATATTCTCAAGGGTAACCGTTACGTCACCTTTGCTGACGATCCCAATCGGAATATAGGCGTTTTCAAGCTCCTCGGTTGTATTGGACGAACCGAACAGGTTAAGAAAACGATTGTCCTTATTGAATACCCAGTTTGCCGCCGCAACCGTTCCGGCAAGAAGCGTCACCAGGCAGGCCGCAATCAGCGCAACGCGGAAGACGCGCTTCCCGCCCTTCTTAGCAATCCGGGTTTCCTTCTTAATATGAGTCCCGGCGTTCGCGATATCGGCTTCTTCAATGAAACGCTCATCGACATCGGTCAAAGCCTTGTTTAAATCAAATCCTGTCATACTGTCATCCCTTTCTCTTAAGGTGCTTCTTCAGCTTTTTCTTCAGTATGTATAACTGATTGCTGATGTATTTCTCTTCCTTCCCCATCTGTTTCGCAATCTCCGTCACCGAATAGGAGTACCAGAACCTTCTCATGAAAATCGTACGCTTTTCCGTGGACAGACCGTCCAAAAAGGATTCCAGTTTTCCCTTCAGTTCTTCATTGTCTGCGGACTCCGCTTTGCGGTCATCGGGAATGCTTTCGGAGAGTTCCTCGTAAGAGGTCACAATCACGTCTCCCCCGCGTTTCTTCGCCCGATTGCTTCGCAGACGCTCAAAGGCAAGATTCCGGATGCTTCGCATCAGATATGCTTTCAGATTATCCGGTTTTGCCAGCGGAACGGATTTCCATGCGTTCAGATAGGTATCATTCAGACACTCCTCCGCGTCTCTTTCATCGGAAAGGATGTTCCGCGCGAGACGAAGCATCTGTGCGCCGTACTTCTTCTGCACCGCTTCCACGGCTTCGTCCGAACCGTTACTGAACAGTTCGACGATTCTGCTGTCATTCATTACTTCTTCAGACACTTCTTCCCCCTTTCCGGAACTTCACATCGGCCGGCGTGTTTTCCTTTTCACTTATATAGATGCATTTTATAACAGGATTTCTAACTTTTTCCACAAAAATCGCAAAATA
>DBWJ01000080.1:0-344 GCA_002308955.1 Lachnoclostridium sp. UBA1241
TGGTCATGTGTTACGTAGATGATGGTAGCTTCCAGTCTCTGGTGAATCTTGGAAATCTCAATACGCATCTGTACACGGAGCTTCGCATCCAGGTTGGAAAGAGGCTCGTCCATGAGGAATACCTTAGGATTACGTACGATAGCACGTCCCATGGCTACACGCTGTCTCTGACCACCGGAGAGAGCCTTCGGCTTACGGTCGAGCAACTGCTCAATACCGAGAATCTTAGCTGCTTCGTTAACGAGCTTCTCGATCTGATCCTTCGGAACCTTTCTCAGCTTAAGACCGAATGCCATATTATCAAATACGGACATATGCGGATACAGAGCGTAGTTCTGGAATAC
>DBWJ01000080.1:353-25774 GCA_002308955.1 Lachnoclostridium sp. UBA1241
ATTGCGATATCTCTGTCCTTAGGCTCAACGTCGTTCATCAGTCTGTCACCGATGTAGAGCTCACCTGCGGTGATCTCTTCAAGACCGGCGATCATACGAAGTGTCGTGGACTTTCCGCAACCGGAAGGACCTACGAAAATGATGAACTCCTGATCCTTGATATCCAGGTTGAAATCCTTAACTGCAACAAATCCGTTCGGATATGTCTTGTTAATGTTGATCAACTTTAAACTTGCCATTTTTAACCTCCTGATAATAATTCTGCGCACAAACACGCAAAATAGCATAGCCTTATGATACACAAACCGCCCGGAAAATGCCATATCGCAATTCACCAAAGAAGATTTGCTCATTTTGTTGAAATTGACCAACTTTCGGTGGATTTGTCATATTGTTATGCTATTTTCCTAATTTTGGCCCCCGAAAACTGTCTATTATTGATAAAACGAGCATATGAATTGCATTTTTCGTGCCTTTTTGCTAAACTGAAACCATCATTTTATGGGAGATTTTACTATGAAAACCTATCTGATTACCGGCGCAAGCGGCGGAATCGGCTCCGGAATTGCCGAGAAACTCGCCTCTGAAGGCTGTTCACTGATCCTCTGCGGAAACCGGAACGAAGCTGCGCTGAACGATTTATATGACCGTCTCTCTCCGCTCGTGCCCTGTAAGACGTTCCTCGGGGACCTCTCGCAGGAAGCCTTCGTGAAAGAGGTTGTGGTCTCGTCCCTTCGCGATTTCGGTCCCATTGACGGACTCGTGCATGCCGCGGGGCTTGCCTCCATCGGGCTGATGACCGACCTGTCACTTTCCGACTGGAGTAAGCTGTTCGACGCGAACCTGACCTCCGCGTTTCTTCTCTGCAAGGCGCTCGCTCCCCATTTTATTTCTAAAAAGGAAGGACGCATCCTTCTGATTTCCTCGGTCTGGGGTGGCCGCGGCGCTTCGTGCGAGGTTGCCTACTCCGCAACGAAGGGCGGCATCAATTCCTTCACGAAAGCGCTTGCCAAGGAGCTCGCCCCGAGCGGAATCGCCGTGAACGCGCTCGCGCCCGGCATGGTTGACACGCCGATGAACGCGATGCTTACCGACGAGGAGAAACAGGCAATCATCGACGAAATCCCCGCCTGCAGAATGACGACTCCTTCGGAGATTGCCGACATGGTATCCCTTCTGTTAAAGGCTCCGCCGTATCTTACCGGCCAGATCATCGGCTTCGACGGCGGCTGGGAATAAGCAAACAAGAACTGCCCGACCGGCACGGCTGGGCAGTTCTTTTTCATTCTGTAGTTTTTCTATCGGATACTTCTTAATCCTCTTCGGTTTCCTTTGCCTCATCCTTCGGAAAATGTGACATCAGAAACTCCGCGATGCCCTCCGCTTCCGCTGCCGCAAGCTTTTTCAGTGCGGCGCTGTCCGCAACATACGCGTAATCCCCTTCATTATCCATAAAGCAGGATTCGAGAATGACTGCGGGAATATCGAGGGAGGCGCCGTGACGGCAGATTGCGTAATAATCGACCGGAACGCCCTGATCATCAAAGGTATCGTTGCTGTTTCTTGTCTCGTAGCCGCGGTTTCGAAGCCCCAACGACTCGGTTTTTGCAAGTAACGCGTTCGCAAGCTCGATCGAAGTTCCGTTGATATTCGGCTGCTTTGAGATGCAGACCATCGTACCGCGCATATTATGCTCGTTGGACGCATTCAGATGAATGCTTATGAGAATTGACGCACCGTTGTTCTTTGCAAATTCCACACGGCTCCGAAGATCCGCTCCGAGATCCGTCGAGAACACCGTATCGTCTTCCCTTGTGAGAAGTACCTTGATATCCGGATAGTGTTCATTCAGATAAGCACGGATTTCATTACTTAACTGTAATACAATATCCTTTTCGTTTCGGCCGAAGTAAACCGCTCCGGTCCATTTGCCGCCGTGTCCCGGGTCGAGACATACTACCCATGGATTCGGTTCCGCGGCTTTTGTTACCACCGGTTCCTCTTCCGTCTCACGACGGTCTCTTCTGTCATCCTCTTCTTTTTCACATCCCGCAAAAGCGCATAAAAGCGCCAGCACGAGAAGCACGCATAACATTTTCCTCATGTTCATTACCTGTCACACATCTGTGTGACGCCTTTCGAATTATTTCTTTTCCCCACACTTTTTGAACGGTTCGAAACCGCTCTTTGATACAATATCCTATCAGACCTTACACATAAGGAAGTTCATGTTCTCGGGCTCGTAACCGAATTCCGTCTGGTCGGCGGAGTTAAGCGACGTATAGAATGCGGTCTTTTCAAACTGTCCGCGTCCCTCTTTCGTCTTCGTTCCGAAGCCGACAACCTCGGCTCCCTCCAGTTTCAGGTCAATATCGGACGAATCCAGCCGGATATCGGCGGAGCCGTCCCTGCATCCGATTCCGATGCACGTCTTGGCTTTCATCGAGGACTGCATCTCGATATGTCTTGCGACAAGCTTGACGTTCTTGCTTGCAAGCGTTCCGATCGTCACCTGCATGTCGCCCGAAGACGTATAGTTGAGTTTCACGTTACTCAGGGTAATATCGGTTTCCGCAGTAAGCGAACCGACTGCCACTGCCCGGTCGGCGTTGATTTCCATCTTAATCCGGGTTTCCTTCAGGCTTAACGGCGCAATGTTGTTGCAGATACCGATTCCGAGGGCGCGTTCGCCGCTTGCAACCGCGTACAGGTTTTTACACCGTTCGATGAAAATGCCGGCCTTCCGGTTCGAATATCCGCCGCCGAGTCCGACGCATTCCTTGCCGTCGAGCTTCAAGTGGATATCTCCGGACATATCGATGAGAATCCGTCCGATGGTCTGCGTCGAATCCCCGCCGATTCCGTATGCGCGGTCGCCGGTACCGTAAATCGTAAGCTTGCCGTCTCCGCTCACCGTAAGTCTTGAGCTTTCGGGAACGCGGATGCCCTTGCGGTTCAAAACGGCCGTACCTTCAATGACAAGGGTGACGTCGCAGTTGTTTCCGATTTCGATGCACGGATGCCTCTGGTAGGAATCCAGGTTAACCCGGCGCAGATGAATCGTCGTAGTCGTATTGTCCGGAATCCGGATTAGAACATCCACGGAAATCCGCGGGTTGCCGACGATGCTTAATTCTCTTCGGTTAATCACGAATTCGGTGTAATGCTCGGTCGTGACAAGTGGCATGAGCATGACTTCCTGTTCCTTGTCGACGATATACGTCTTCTTGGTACGGGATTCCCCTGCCTGCATATTCAAGGAAATAATCTCGTCACGCACGTCACGGGCGATTTCTTCCATAAAGCCGTCGGTCGGACGCGCCGTATAGAAGCCCTGAATCAAATCCACGCCGATACGGATGACCGCATCCATTTCTTCCTTCGTCTCAACGCCTTCAGCGAGGGCAAGGAAACCGTTCTCTCTTGCAAATTCCACGATGTTCGCGACGAAATACTGCTTTTTGCTGTCCGCTTCGATTCCCGTAATCAGGTTCCGGTCGATCTTCACGTAATCCGGCATGTAGTTTAACAGGTTGGTAACGTTTGAATAACCGGTGCCGTAGTCGTCAATTGCGACACGGAAGCCGTGAATCTCACTTCGTCTGCGGATTGCCGTCAGCTGTTCGTCGGTAAGCTCCGTCTGCTCGGTAAATTCAATGACGACCTGCGGAAGGACGCCCGGATACCGGATTGTGAAATCCTTGAAATCCTTATCCTTAAGCGTTGCCTTCGGAATGCTGTTCACGAAGAGCTTACGGTCCGTAAAGACTTCCATGTTCCGCGTCATAATCTCCGCAACGTTATGAAATGTCAGGCGCTCAATGTCATACAGTTTTCCGAGCGTCTCGGCATAACGCAAAATGGAAAGCGGCGGAATCTTCTCCTCCGGGCCGGAACGCATCAGCGCCTCATAAGCATAGATGCTGCCGGTCTTCGCGTCCACGATCGGCTGGAACCGGTAGGTGAACAGATTCTTCTCGATCAGCGTACGGACATTCTCGCACTCTTCGGGATCCATCTCGTAGGAGGTTTCCCCGTTATCCGCGAAGGAGCCCTGCTTTAAGCTCTTCTTCTGTGCAAGAACATCGTTGGTGAACTCCTCGATCTGGCTTTCGAGCTTAATTTCCTGCGTCAGCGTCGCATAAACGATATCGATCGAATACTGCTTTCCGCCGAACTGGTTAATCGCCTTCAGACGGTTCTTAATCTCGCGGACCAGTCCCTTCACGTCCGGCTCGCGGTCGTAGATACCGGCGATAACGAATTCGTCGTTGCCGAAACGCGCGCAGATGTCGCGGTCGTTTAAGCAGTTCTGCAGAATCTTCGTTAATGTAAGAAGGGCTTCGTTTCCTTCCTCACGTCCGAACAGTTCGTTGATACTCGACAGCCGGCTGATGTCCAGAGAAAGGATTCGGATGGTCCGTTCCCTTCCGTCAAGATGCGCAAACTGCTCCTTAAGAGCATTCAGATAGCCCTTGAAATTATACAGACCGGTCATCGTGTCACGGATGGCATTTTCCGTATGGAAATCGCGGAATACCGTCTTCTGGCGCTGGCATTCAAGCGAGGTTTCAAGGCTTCGCATCCATTTGTCGAAGGATTCGTTCAGACCGCAGGAACGGTTTCCGTAGCAAACCGCCACGTAACCGAATACGCGGTCCAAAAAGTGTAACGCCGCAAAATAAAACACCCTCGGATGGTCGCACGGCTCCGTCAGAGCGGGAAGCAGCGTCTCCTTCGGGAAGAAGGAATCCGCCGAAACCTTCCTAACCTTCGAATGGTTCAGAGCAAGCAGAATGTTATCCGTATATCCCTTCACCTTATCCGTACGGTGCAGCGCGTTCTCGTTTAAGCACAGGTAAAAAGCCTCGCATTCCTTCCCGAGGTATCGCTCATAGTAGTCGAGAAGCCACAGCCAGGACTCAAAGTCTTCGGCGCTTGCAATCTCTTCCTGCATGAAATTGTAAGGGGATTCGAACCGGCGGTCCTTCGTCAGAAGCCGGTCCATACGGATGTGGGAATAATCGCCCAGAGCATAGAATTCGCAACCGCATGTTGCTTTCGGAATGAGGACGCACTCCTGCCCGCGCTGTACCGGGGGATACTTCTCCTCCCCGAGAATATCGTTCACGAGCCTTCGGGCTGCGTCTACAGCCATAACGGACGGATCCTTGAAGACCGTCGTACACGTCGTTCCGCGAAGTGTCTCATCAATATCCAGATTGTAACCGCAGATCATGATGTCGCGGGGCACATGGATGCCCTTTTCCTCGAAGGCGCAGATAAAGCCGGAAACCGACTCCGTATTGCCGCAGATAATCGCCTGCGGGAGTCCGCCCTCCTGCTTCAGCATGTCTTCCACGATCTGTATTTCATTACCGACGTTAGTCGTTCCGTAATGGATGCTGTGCTCGGTAACCGAAAGGCCGGCCTTCTTCACGGCATTCAGGAAGTAATCCTCCAGTTCCTTCCGAAACTCCGCGTCATCGATCTCACTCGAAATATACTCAATCGTCTTCGCCTTATGCACCGTCACCAGATGGTCGACGAGCATGGCAATGCCTTCCTCCTCCTGGAACGCAATCGTCGGAAAATCGAACTTCGGACGTTCCAGACAGTAGACGGGCTTATGGTACTCTTCCTTCAGTTTGGTAAGGAAACGTTCCTGCTGCTCGGGCATCTGGAACGTTCCGGGGTATACGATGAAACCGTCGAACAGATCGGGCGTGATCAGGTCGTAAACCGAGCTGTCGCCTTCCCGGTACGCAATCGGCATATCGGAAAGCGCCGTGGTGGTGAAAACGCACACGTCGACATCCATCTTAAGCAGTTCTTCCTGCAGCTTCTTGGAAGCGTTTGAGAAGAACTGATGATGCATTTCCGAAAGAATAATTCCGACTAGTAATCGTTTCTTCATAAAGGTTACCGCAGGCATATTGCAGCCGGCCCGTGCGCCTGTACAGGGGCCGTCCCCGGTTTCTCTAGCGATAATACCAGGAAGTATACTTGTGGCCGGGAAGAAGCTCGTCTCCGATCAGCTCGGGAACCGATACGAAAATGTATCCCTCCTTCGCAAGCTGGTCGATTGCGATGCAGAACGCGTCATAGCTGTTATTGTAAATCTCATGCATCAGGACAATGCTTCCGTCCCTGGTGTTTCGCATAATGTTGTCGACAATCCGCTGAACGTTATCGGAACGTTCCTCTTCGGTCTTGTTGCCCTTGTTCTTCCAGTCCTCAGTGTCAACCGACCAGAGAATTACGGGATAGCTGATCTCGGTTACCTGCTTATCCGTAAAATTCCCTCCCGGAGGACGGAACAGCGTCGGCCGCTTGCCGGTTACTTCATAGATAATGTCCGATGTCTTCTGCAGCTCGTCCGCAAGAAGGTCCGGATTGCGGTCGAAGTAATAGTCGTGCGTCCAGGCGTGAATGCCGATCTCCATACCGAGCTCCGCGGCCTTCTTAAGGTCGCCTCGGTTCTCGGCGTTCACCCTGTTACCGATGATGAACCATGTTCCTTTGCCGCCGTAGGAAGCAAGCTTCTCGGCGAACTTCAGCGTCAGTCCGTTGTAATCGGGCCCGTCGTCAAATGTGAACGCTACCCGTTTCACGCCTTCCGGCACGGGTGACGGCGTCGGCGTAAAGGTCGGTGCCTCGGTCGGGGTCGGCGTCGGGGTCGACGTCGGGTTATACGCGACCGCCGGCGTGTTCCACGTCGGGTCGGGCGTTGCCGGCTCCGGTCCCTTGATATAATCGTTCAGAAGAACGATTCCGGCGATAATCGCAAAAATAAGCGCAACAAGAAAAAGACCTGCCAGTACTCGGTTCACCATCACCTTCCGGTGACGACGTTTCCTGGCAGCCTTCAACCGTTCCGCTCTGCGTCTTCTTTCCTGCTCATCCATATTATAAATCCTAAAACCAACATTGTTGCAAAGCAGGCAACGGGAATCGAACCCGCCTCCTCAGCTTGGGAAGCTGATATACTACCGATGTACTATGCCTGCAAAAAACTCAACTGCCCCTATATTATACAAGGCAGTTGAGAAAAATACAAGAGTTTTTAGAGGGATTCCATCTCCGCGTAGCACTTCTGCAGGCTTTCGATAATCGGCAGATGCTGCGGACAGGCCGCCTCGCAGGCACCGCAGCCGAGGCAGTTATCCGGCTTTGCGTCGGCAGAGATATCGTGTTCCCACTGCCATTTGGCGTTATTCACATTGCCGTACATCCCGTAGTTGTTCCAGATGCGGAAATTCTTCGGAATATCCACGCCGTTCGGACACGGCATGCAGTACCGGCAGCCCGTGCACCCGATCCGTACCCGCGCGCGGATGGCTGCGGCGGTATCTTCGATGGCCTTCTCACCGATATCCGAAAGCGGCTCGAAATTCGTGAACGTATTCAGGTTATCGGCAAGCTGGTCCTCCGCGGACATACCGGAAAGGATTACGTGCACGATTGGACGCGAACCGACGAAACGAAGCGCCCAGGAAGCAGGTGTTGCTTCCGGACGAAGCGCCCGAAGATTGGTCATAACCTCTTCTGGAAGCGTCGCAAGGGTGCCGCCCTTAATCGGTTCCATGATTACAAGCGGAATCTGCTTCTTCGTGGCAAGCGCAACACCGCGCTCACCGGCCTGGTCGTTCCGGTCCATGTAGTTATACTGAATCTGACAGAAATCCCAGTCACGGTAATTGATAATCTCTTCGAAGGCATCGTACTCGTCATGGAAGGAAAAACCGAGATAACGGATCTTTCCTGCCTCCTTCATCTCCGCCAGGTATTCCGGCACGCCGTAGGAAACCATCTCGCGGAAGGAGCCGCGGTTCAGCGCGTGCAGCAGATAGAAATCGACATAGTCCTTCTGAAGGCGCTGCAGCTGCTTGTCAAGCATCTTCTTCGCGTCATCAAGGCTGTGAATCTCCCAGCACGGAAGCTTCGTCGCAAGGAAATAAGAACTGCGGTCATACCGGTTCAAAATCTCGCCGACCACCGGCTCCGACTCTCCGCCGTGATAGGGATAAGCGGTATCAAAATAGTTCACGCCCGCCTTATATGCCGTATCGATCATTGCGGCAGTACGTTCGCGGTCAATCTTCCCGTCCTTGACGGGAAGCCGCATGCAGCCGAACCCGAGCAGGGAAGTTTCGATTCCGAGCTTCTTCATAAGACGTTTTTCCATAGACATCCTCCTCATTTGATAAATTAAGGCAGCCGCTTCCGACTGCCTTAGTAAACGCGCAACATATGACCTCTACTTCGAGTAGAACAGAACGCCGAGCGTTCCGGGGCCGCAGTGGCTTGCAATAACGCCGCCGGCCTTCGTCACATAAACATGCTCGAAAATCCCGAGCGACGCAACATAGGCGCGGATTTCCTCCGCAATTTCATCGGTAGCGGTATGCGTAACGAAGACGCGATCGGTCTCTGCATTTCTGAGCTCCGGCTCCATCTCCTTTGCATACTCTTTTAAAACTTTCATAATCTTGCCGCGATACTTCTTCGCGACACCCATCTTTCCGTTCTTAACGGCAATCATCGGCTTCAGCATCAAAGCCGCTCCGAGAAGCGCCGCAACTGCTCCGCAACGTCCGCCGCGGTGCAGGTAGGTAAGCGTATCGATGCAGAAGGAAGCCCGTACGCGGGATCTTGCCGCTTCGATTTTCTCTTTGATTTCCGCTCCGGATAATCCCTGCCGCGCAAAATCCGCTGCGCGGAGAACCTGTAAGCCGACGCCGGTTGACAGATTCATCGAGTCGATTGCGTAGACCTTGTCATATTCGAGATCGTCGGCCGCAATACGGATGGTCTGAAGCGTGCTGGAAAAATCCGCGCCGATTCCCAGATATACAACCTCGTCTCCCGCTTCCTTAAAAGGCTTTAACACCTCTTCCACAACCGCAGGATCGGGTGCGGAAGTCTTCGGTGTTGTTTTGTTGGCATCCGCCCAGGCGAAAATCTCCGCCTGCCTTGCGTCAATACCGTCGCGATAGGACTTGTCTCCCATGATGATGTTAAGCGGAATCACAGTGATGTCATACTCTTTGATCAATTCCGCGGACAGATCGCAGGTGCTGTCCGTTACGATTCTTACTGCCATAGCAAATCCAACCTTTCCTCTTAGTATACCATGCGCATACTATTCTATACAATGTATTATACCCTCCTGTTTTTGTTCCGTCAATGAACATTCCTATCGAAAAAACTCAACAATTGATGATTGTTTTCTCTTCGGAAAATGCTATAATGAAATTATAAATTAATCCGAAACGGAGGTGTTTTTTGTTATGAAAAAGTACATTGCCGAATTTGTCGGCACACTCGTTCTTGTTCTGCTCGGATGCGGAACCGCGATGCTTGTCGGATGTGATGCCGTGTTGGGCGGCGGCTACATTCTCACCGCATTTGCGTTCGGTCTCGTAATCGTTGCGATGGCGTATTCCATCGGTAACATTTCCGGCTGTCATATCAACCCCGCAGTCTCTTTAGGCGTGTTCATCTCCGGCGGGATGAAGGCAAAAGAGATGTTCTGCTACTGGATTTCCCAGTGCCTCGGCGCGCTTGCGGGCACAGGCCTTCTTGCGTTGATTTTCGAGCCTGCAGGGCTTAAGGATATGACCGGCGGTTACGGCACGAACGGCCTCGGCGGCGTGAAGAATTGCGTCGGTACCGGTCTTTTGGTGGAATGCCTTCTCACATTTGTCTTCGTGCTCGCAATTCTCGGCGTGACTTCGAAGAAAGGCAACCACGGTTCCTTCGCAGGTCTCGTAATCGGATTTACGCTTGTCCTTGTTCACATCCTCGGCATCGGCCTCACCGGAACGTCCGTTAACCCGGCCCGTTCCCTCGGCCCCGCGATTGTGAATGCATTTATCAACGACACTAAGGCTCTTGAAGTTGTCTGGGTATTCTGGGTTGGTCCGCTTACCGGCGCGGCCGTCGCTGCGCTCCTTTACAAGTATCTGGAGTCCGATGATAAGAAGAAAGAAGCATAAAACAATGTCCCCGCGGGAATCTACCCGCGGGGATTTCTTTCGCCTTATGACATAACTATCTCTTCTTATTGATGGCTTTGCCGCGTCTGCCGTTGATAAAGCATACCTCCGGATCCGCGGGATTGTACCGTACTTCCACTTTAAGCGGGAAAACATTGTACCGCTGTGTCATTCCCTCGACAATTGTCATATAGGTCTTACCGTCTACCGTGTACTCATAGACGGGTACCGACAGGAGTTCTCCGGTTCCGGGGCTGTTTGCCCGGTAATACCCTTCCCAGTATACAAAGCTTCCTTCCACGGTTGCCGTGCACTTCTTCTTCACAATGAAAAGGCTCCCGAGCGGCCGGTAATAGATGAGAATTGCCGCCGCAACCACCAGGCAGATGATAAGAATCCTAAGTCCCATAAGCCGTCTCTTCCCTTAATGAATCTCTTGGGCAGTGCTTTACTGCCTGCCTTCTTTCCTTCTTAACATCTCGTCGTACTGCTTATACATCTTCTGCACGCCGTTCTCCAACAGGTAATAATGCATAATGTAAGGAACGAGCAGGCACATCAGAGCGACAATCAGCAGCAAAAGTCCGATGCTCGGCGCCGCTACCGCGAAGAAGATGGCTGCCAGTGTCATTACGGCAAAAAGCACGGTTACAATCAGATGAATCAGCCGCTCGTGCATAAAGAATCCAATCTGCACGAGATGCTTTTTGATTTCGTTTTCGTAATCAATGCCCTCCGGCGGATTCTCGAGCATATCATCAATCTGTTTCATATAATTCAAGATGCGTTCCTTCATAGAAACCTCCCGTATCCGCTTCCCGGCTTCGGTTTCAAACCGTCCGGGAAGGCCTTCTGACATATTATAATCGGATTCCCATAAAATCCTTTCTGATATTATAACCGAATTCAGGGGCGGAAACAAGGGAAAACTCGTGAAAATGTCGGCTTGACGGACACAATATCTTGTGTTATGCTATCTACAGACAGAGCATCTGCATGGCAGATTTTGATAATTTTATAGGATGTAGCCTCTGACGGTTCAGTGGAATCAACCACAGTGAGGTTGCATGCGTAAGGCAGAGAACCTGCCGTTAGGCCGACCGTCTGGGCAACAGTTTATTTGACTGTTGCCTTTTTTGTTTCAATCATTATCACGCTGACGCGATAAAGCAATATACTGAGGAGGTAACGGTTATGGAAGCTTGGGAAGGATTTAAGGGACAGACCTGGAAGGATGAAATCAACGTCCGCGACTTTATTCAGAACAACTATACGCCTTATGAGGGGGATGCTTCCTTCCTTGCGGGCGCTACCGACCGCACGAAGGAACTGATGGGCAAGCTCTCCCATCTTTTCGATCTCGAGCAGCAGTTCGGCGGCGTTTTAGATATCGACACACAGCATGTCACTTCGCTTCTGAATTATAAGCCCGGTTATCTCGATAAGGATAAGGAGCTGATCGTCGGGTTGCAGACCGACCGGCCGCTTCGCCGCGGCGTCAATCCGTTCGGCGGTCTTAACATGACGAGAAAGGCATGCCAGGCTTACGGCTATGAACTCTCCGAAAAGGTTGAGGAGGAGTTCCTGTACCGTACCACTCATAACGACGGCGTATTCCGTGTCTACAGCGACGAAATCCGGAAAGCCCGTCATGTCGGCATCATCACCGGACTTCCGGATGCTTACGGCCGCGGCCGCATCATCGGCGATTACCGCCGTGTCGCCCTTTACGGTGTGGACCGCCTGATTGCCGAGAAGACAAAGGACAAAGCCAATCTTGCGGCATCCCAGCCGATGGACGCAGAGACCATCCGCAGACTTGAGGAACTGTATCAGCAGATTAACTTCCTCGGCAAACTGAAGGATATGGCGCTTCTTTACGGCATCGATATCAGTAAGCCCGCAACGAACTCCCGCGAAGCCATCCAGTGGCTGTACTTCGGCTATCTCGGCGCGATCAAGGAACAAAACGGCGCTGCGATGAGCCTCGGCCGTACTTCCACTTTCCTTGACATTTACTTTGAGCGTGATCTTAAGAACGGTATATATACCGAAAGCGAGCTGCAGGAACTGCTTGACGACTTTGTCATGAAGCTTCGTATGGCAAGACATCTTCGCACGCCCGAGTATAACGAACTGTTCGCCGGCGATCCGATGTGGATTACCGAGTCGGTCGGCGGTATGGGCGAGGACGGCCGGACGCTTGTTACCAAGAACTCCTTCCGTATCCTGAATACCCTTTATACGTTAGGTCCTTCCGCGGAGCCGAACCTGACCGTTCTCTGGTCGAAGGATCTTCCCGATAACTTCAAGCATTTTGCGACCAAGGTATCCTGTGACACCGACGCAATCCAGTATGAGAACGACGACCTGATGCGTCCGATCTATGGTGACGATTACGGCATCGCCTGCTGCGTATCCGCAATGCGTCTCGGTAAGGACATGCAGTTCTTCGGAGCCCGCGCAAACCTTGCCAAGCTTCTTCTGATGAGCTTAAACGGTGGCCGCGACGAGCGCTACAACATGCAGGTCGGCCCGGAGATGCCGGTTTACGAGGACGAGTACCTTGATTACGACAAAGTATGCGAGCGCATGGCATTTTACAGAGACTGGCTTGCAAAGACCTACGTAACCGCGATGAATATGATTCATTACATGCACGATAAGTATGCTTACGAAAAGACGCAGATGGCATTGCATGACACCGATGTACACAGGTATATGGCATTCGGCGTTGCGGGGCTTTCGGTTCTTGCCGATTCCCTCTCCGCAATCAAATACGCGAAGGTTAAGGCCATCCGTGATCCCGAAACCGGACTTATCAAGGATTTCGAGACCGTCGGTGAATTCCCCTGCTACGGCAACGACGATGACCGCGTGGATCTGCTTGCGAAGGAACAGACCGAGCTCTTCCTTGCGGCTCTTAAGAAGACGCCGACCTACCGGAACGCCGAGCATACGCTTTCGATCCTGACGATCACGTCCAATGTTATGTACGGCAAGAAGACCGGCAACACCCCTGACGGACGCCGTGCCGGCGAGCCTTTCGCCCCCGGAGCCAATCCGATGCACGGCCGTGATAAGAGCGGCGCTCTCGCATCCCTCAACTCGGTTGCAAAGCTTTCCTACAAGACCTGCAAGGACGGAATCAGCAACACGTTCTCGATTATCCCGCAGGCACTCGGTCACAGTGATCAGGAGCGCTACGACAACCTGATCAACATCCTCGACGGCTACTTCGCGCAGAACGCGCATCATCTGAACGTAAACGTTCTGAACCGCGAGACGCTGATTGACGCAATGAACCATCCGGAGAAGTATCCGACGCTTACGATTCGCGTATCCGGCTATGCCGTAACCTTCAACAAGCTTACGCTTGAGCAGAAGAAGGAAGTCATCTCGAGAACGTTCCACGAGGCAGTGTAGCCGCTGTTCACAGATTCCATTACACACCAACGGGCGGGGCCTGAACGCCCCGCCCGCTTAATTTCGGAGGCACTATGACAGTAACCGGCAGAATCCACTCATTCCAGTCCCTCGGCGCCGTTGACGGCCCGGGGCTTCGTTTCGTTGTGTTTCTGCAGGGCTGCCCCATGCGCTGCATGTACTGCCACAATCCCGACACCTGGCTTCCGGAGGGCGGCACCGAATATACCGTCGATGAAGTCGTTTCAAAGATACTTCGCTACCGCACCTACTTCGGAAAGGACGGCGGCGTAACCGTCTCGGGCGGCGAAGCGCTGATGCAGGCGGAGTTCGTTACGGACCTGTTCCGCGCGCTGAAGGCGGAAGGCATCCATACCTGCCTCGATACAAGCGGAGTGATGCACACGGGCGACTACAGTGAAGAGGATCTGTCTCTGATTAACAATCTCCTCTCCGTCACCGATCTTGTTATCTGCGACATCAAGTTCACAACAGAAAAAGACTACCAAGCCCATACGGGCGGCAGTCTTTCTTCTGTCCTTGCATTTTTATCCCTCACGCAAACCGCGAAAGTTCCTTTGTGGGTGCGTCATGTCGTAGTTCCCGGTTTCACCGATTCCGAGGACGAAGTGCGCGCCATGGTTGCCCTCGCGCACCGTTACGACAATCTCAAGCGAATCGAACTTCTCCCTTTCCGTAAGCTCTGCGTCACCAAGTACGAGCAGCTCGGCATCCCGTTCCGCTGCGCGGATATTCCGGAATGCGACGAGGCAACGATAGCGCGTCTTTCGAAGCTGTTATAAGACAGCTTCTTTTATTTCCAGTAACATTTCACCCCGCTGATATTGCCCCATTCATGTTCATCGTTAGTAAGAAACAGTGACGCGGTAATCGTACCCTGATACAGCACGCCTTCTTCGGAATAGACGATAATCCTCAGGGTTCGGTCGTCATACTCCAAAAGCGCAAGCCGCTTTCCGTCATACGCCGCGGTTCCGTCCCTCCACTGGCGGGATGCGTAACCGGTCGTATGCATCCGGATGCCCCACTCGCCGTCCGGTTTCTTTCCGAGCACGAAAGTCTCGGAATCATCTGCTTTCTTGTCAGTTCTTACAACCTGAAAAACGTAATAATCTTCCCCGGCAAATGTAACATAGGTGCTTCCCGCTTCTGCGAAATCACTCTCGTTTCCGAGCGGAATGTCCGCCTTCGTCTCTCCGGTTTCCGAACCAATCACGCGAACACGGATAACTCCGTCCGAGCAGTATACAAGAATCAGGTCCTCTCCGTTTCCGGTCAGACCGAGCCGGACAACTTTCTGCGTCGGGTCAAGCGGGTAGAAAATATCAATTCGGTCAACTGCGAAAAGCTCTGCTGTAGCGCCGTTCTGCTCTGCCGTATATATCGGCATACGGTAGATTCCGAATCCGCCGGGTATCAACGACGTATCCACAATGCTTCCGTCATCCGCCGTTACGTCAAATGTGAACCACATCGTCCTATCCGTCCACACTTTATAGATATTCGGACGGTAATGCGAATCCCCGACCCGGGTCCACCGGCTCGAATTCAGGTCGTAAACAAGTTCCCACGTATCGTTCGGAAGCACAGGAATCTTCAGAAAATCCGCGCAGGTCTTCAAGGCTTTTGAAGCCTCCTCCGCGCTGAGCGGAACTGCGCCGCCCCACCAGCGGCCTTCCGCAATATTGGTATAGTTGAACCATGAAAAACCTTTGTCGTTCTCAAGTGTGCCCATGATTCCCTCAATCGGCATCGGATAGCAACCATAAAAATCCGAAATCCGGATTTCCCCCGGCTGCCCTGCTTTCTTCCAGCGTTCCTGAAAGTCTTCCGATTGGAAGACATTCTCATAATACACGGAAGAGCTCAACCAGCTTCGGATACCGAACGACATTCCGTCATAATTATTCATCCTGCGGATTTCCAAATCTTCGAAATACCGGCGTTCCTCTTCCGCGAAGTAAGCATCATCGGCAAGCACATGGCTGTACTCGTTCTTCGGACCTGCAGCGGTAAATGTAATCACATTTTTCGAAGCATACTTATCCGGCTTCATCTCCGCCTTCGTCGTATCCCGGTCATAAAGGCACGAGTCGAAAACGACGATGAGCCCCTCCGCGCCCGCGGAATCACCGGCAAGCGTCGCTTCCGAGATGGTTATTCGGTCCTCATTACATTTTACGTGAATTGCCGCGTAGGCGGATCCTACAAAGCACAGAAGCGCTATCACGACATATGCTATAAGATTCCGTTTCATCATTTCCCCCCGATATACTTTTCTTTCCACGTCCGTCCGCACAGCGCGCAGATACATGCGCAGACGACGATAACCAGAATGTTTACCGGCCACTGCCATACGTTTTCAATCGGGAACACAATCCGATAATACCGTGTACTCCGTTCAATCAGTTTGAACATCTGCATGGCGCCGGCGCCGAATTGCCGCCCGTTTTCGTACCGGTTCAGAAGATAAATCAGAATAATCTCAATCTGCCAAAGAATAAGCAGCGCAATCCCGCAGACGACGCCGTCCCAGAAGATTACCGTTCCTTCCGAAACCCGGAGCCGCACGCGCGTATACCGGCTTTGATTCCGGCTTCGCCGGCAGCTAAATGCAAGCGAAAGGAATAACCCGGCCCATGTGACGAAGAACGCAATGCCGAGACAGGACCCCATCTCCGTCATAAAAAGCCATGCCCCGTCGTCCGGGTGAGTGGCGCGTGATGCCGCCCATATAAAGACGAGGCTCAGTACCGGAAGCAGAATCCAGAACAGAAGCATTCCCTTAATCTTCGTCGACACCGAAAGCGCAATTACCGACACATGTTTTTTCACTGCTTTACCCCCTCTTTTTTATTCCCACTCCACCGTATACATATTTCCGCTGTAATATCCTTCGGTGAAAAGTGAAACCGAATCGGAAACCGAAAGACCCATCACATCGGTAAACTGTACTCCGTCCTTGGTAAGGATTGTCACGGACAGCTGCTCGGGATGATTATCGGAACAGTTGACTATTGCAAGTTTTCCCTCTCCGTCATAAGCATAGCGGGCACTCGCGTCATCCGGATGCAAAAGCTTCCATGCACTCATCGCGCGTTTGTACTCCGTGTTTAAGGCTCCGACAACCGGAATCTGCAGACGGTCCGCCCACTGACCTTTTGCATCTCTCCCGATCACATGAAGGAAACCGTCGCCGTAAGCAACCATATAATCCGTCCTGAGATTTCCGCTTTGCAGGATACACCAATCCGCATCTCCCAAATCAAAAGAGGCAAGTTTCTCTGCTGTTTTCACATCAATTACCGTCAGGATAACCCTTTCGTTCTCCTCAGTCCGAAGAAACAGTGTCCCGGCATCCGCGGTAAGCGCCAGGCTGATAACATTGACATCCTCCGGCAGCGGATAAAACAGGGTGATTTCGTCAGCATCGGCTTCAATCTCCTTTTCACCGTTTTTCTTCGTAATCCGGTAAGGAATGCGATAAATCCCATAGCCGTCCTTCAGGTTTGACATATCTACCGGGTTTCCGAATGCGGAACGGTTTTTTACAAAAAAGAAAATCTCACTGTCATTTCCGACGCTCTGCAGATCATTGTAATCCGTTGTCGAATAGAAATCGCCGTTTCCCTCTGTAAACCCCTGCAATCGATTCAAAAGATATGTCTCATTTTCAAGCACCGGGATAGGGAATCGTTTCTGAAGCGCCTCGTCACTCTTCCGGTTCTCCCTGTCGTACTCCTTCGTCAGGTAGTACCCGTCCTGCGGAATCCGGATTGACCAGGAAAGCGGATAGTATTCATAGTATTCCGAAAGATTTACGGCAACGGTACGTTCGTTGTCATAGGTCCTCAGCAGTTCTTCCAACAGGGGATAAATCTCGACACTTATGTAAAATCGCGGGCCGGTTGTTCCGGAATTCAGATAATCCTTCATTTCTTCTTCCTGCTCGCTTAAAAGCCCGGAGATCCGCTTCGTGCTTACAAGGAGTTCCCCGTTTTGATACCGGAATTCGCCCTCTGAGATCCAATACTCCGAAGAAGTGACGGATGTTCTTACATAATACTGTTTCGTAATCTTAAGCCCGTCCGCCGCATGCGCATCGCCTGCCTGTCCGCGCTGCCTGTAGGTGAACTCACCGGCATCCTTAAGAAGCGACGCGCAGGCATAACCCGCTGCCCCCAATAGCACGATACCCGTAAGAACCGTCACGAGGATCCATCGTACGCTGTAACGTTTCATATGTCTTTCTCTCCCGTAATATCCGCAAGTGCCTTGCCCACACGGTCCGGCTGATAGCCATAGATCTCCTTCACATAGTCGGTAAGACTTTCCCCGTTTTCTTCAAGTGCCGCTACATCGCAGTCACCGATAATTTTCCCTTTATGAATCAATACCGCGCGCCCGACAAATCCGGAAACCTCCTCAATCAGGTGGGTCGAAAGCATGATCGTTTCATCCGGACGCAATATGCCGAGAAGCACCTTATAGAAGTCCTCGCGGTTGAATATATCATTTCCGGCGAAGGGCTCGTCTAAGAACACATAGTCCGCCCCCTGCGACAGCGCAAGGATAACTTCCATCTGGTTCTGCTGACCGGTCGACATCCGCTTCAGTTTGCGGTTTCTCGGCAGTTCGAAGAAATCCATCAGTCCGTTATAACGCTTCTCGTCAAAGGTATCAAAATGCTCACGGTAGAACTGCGCGTGTTCATCGGCGGTAAGGTCGCCGAAGAAGCTGTGCTCACACGTGCCGAATGATATCCTGCCGATATTCTTCCTGGTTATCGGATCACTGTCCAACAGAATCGTTCCCTGATAAGGAACAATACCTACGATACTCTTCATAAGAGTCGTCTTACCGGCTCCGTTCTCGCCGAACAGTCCGATGATCTCTCCCGGGTTAATTTTCAGATCCACATTGGCAAGCGCCACCGTATCGCGATATACTTTCGAAACATGAAATAATTCAATCATAGCGTAAACAACCTCCATAGGTTAATCGTCCCATTTGCCGGCAGATACATCTCGGGCGTATACCGGTAATACAGATATTTGCAATACAAAACCAATATTACTGCAATGATGATTGCCTCAACCGTCAGAATGATCGGAACCGTAAGGCAGCGGCGATGCATCTCGAAGCGGTCGGGAACGCGCTTCATCAGATAGACAGCGTGACTTTGGTAGTATACCCGGTAATAATATACGGCATATACGATGAATACCGTTACCGCGATAATCATCCACCAGAGAATCCCCTGAAGAAGCGTGTTCAGCTTTTCTATCTGCCTTCCCCCGTGAATGATCCCGCCTACCGGATACCCCAACTTATTCGTGAAGACAACGTTCTGATCAAAAAACCGATACAGTTGTGTCAGAAGCCGGTTTTTGTAAGAATAAAACGTAACAACCGACAGCCCCAGGGTAAAAATCTGTCCCAGAAGAAGCATCACCCACGGGTTTTCTTTCGGAGGGGCTATTTGTGAAAAGAGTCTTCTTTGCGCTTTCTCACGCTTATTCCGCATCGTCCTTCCCCTCCTTTCCGTTTCTTTCGTTCATCATTCTCAGGGACGCGAGAAATGTAAACGCTGTCACCGTCAGCGCAAGGACAAAACAGACAATCGCCTGAATCCGTCCGGGTCTTGCGTAGAAGAACGGAACCGAAATAAGAATCAATCCGAACCAGATTGCAATCCATCCCCTTTCGGATGACTCCCCGCATCGCAAAAAGCAGGCACACAGAATGCCGTAGCAGGTGAAATAGATAACATTTCGAACCCACAGGATCGGGAACCAAATCGGCACCAGTCCGCAGTATACCCGATTCAAAAGAATTGCCGTGGAAATGCCCTGCTTTCCCTGGCTGTAATCGGGCAGTGACTGAAAGATCCTTCCCGCTGCGTAAATCAGAACAATCAGTACCAGCCACATCATAAGGAACAGAATCGCGTTCGTTAAGCAGTCCCAAAGGAAGACATGCCGCTTTCCGATACGCAGCCGGTCAAGCGTGTATTCCGTCTTACTCTTTGAGAGGGTAGGAAGCAGGATGCAGACAGCCGTACAGCCCATCACACAGGCGAGGCACAGGATTGTAAGCACGACCGGGCACCAACCGGAATAAAAAGTATACTCGATTCGGCTTCCGTCCATATGGGCGCCCTGCATTTCGAGTTCCTCTACCAGTTCGTTGTGTTCCGCCTGTTTAACCGCCATCCGCTTCCCGACGCCCCAGAATAAAAGCAGTCCGAACATAAGCGTGCAGGCAAATACCACAAGCATCTTCGGAAGTTTCCGGCGAAGCATCAAAGCAAAAACCGATCTATTCATGCTCTTCTCCCTCCCCGCTTCCCGCAGGCTCTTCTTCGCTCTCCTGCCAGTTTTCTTCAATCAGTCTGAGGGCTTCTTCACGGTCGATGCCCATCTGCCGTAAGGCCGATGTGATGCTTCGGATATCGTCCTTAAGAAGTTCCTCCTTAAGGGCGTCGAGCTTCTGCGGGGTAAGCGTCATATTGCTTCCGGCGCCCGGCTGAGACGTGATCAGGCCTTCGTCCTCAAGCATACGAAACGCCTTCTGCACCGTATTCGGATTGATTCCCAAAAGCGCAGACAGCATCCGCCTTGACGGCAGCTCGTCCCCGTCCCGGATCGTGCCCGCTACCGCGCCTCTTTTGATAAACAAAAGAATCTGCTGGTAGATCGGCGTTCCCTCCGTTCCTCGAAATGTGTCAAATGAAATCATATAGTCTCCTGTCTATCTGCCGGTTTCGGCAAGGTAGTTAGCGATATCACGGTTGGCGGCTTCGCAAAGCTCGTCGATGTAACCGGTACTGTTCTTAAACTCTTTCCAAACCGTATTCACATCCCACTCCGGATTCAATATTTTCCCCGAATTATAGTCATCCGGATCCGATAAAACATACAGAGTATTCTCAAGAACGATAAAGGCATTCCTCAAGCTGTTACCCTTCTCCTGCTCCCTGCTTACAGCGTCCGCTTGTTCCATCCGAATTCCCGCTATGTCGCTCTTCGGCAGTGCCGACATAATCTCTTTTCTTAGCTCAATGGTATCCCTGTCAACCCCCGGGAACATACAGGTGAGTATATCCGGATCGGTATAGCAGACGGTAAGAATTCGAAATGCCAATTCCTTCTGCGTCGAGTTCACCGATATTCCGTACTTACCTTTTGCGTTATACTCCCACACACGACGGCTTATCAGGTATTCCCGATATCCTTCCGGAGCCTTGAAGGAACTGTCGCCGATCACGGCAATCATTCCTTCCGGCGTTTTCTTCTCATATTGAAGATTAACAAGCATACCTGATTTCAGATCATTGTACATTTCTAAGAGAAGATTCGGTATATCGCCCGATTTTACGGGATTCATCACAGTTTTACTTCCTTCGGAGTACGGAAGGCACAGCGCTGCGAAATTGTCATACCCCAGAAGGCCGAACAGAATATCACCGCTGTTCAGATCACGGATTCCGATTCGAAGGTTCGAATTGTCGATGGTATTATAAATAGCTTTTAAGGAAGCATATGTCCCGTCAAATATATCGAAATATTTTACATAGTCCGGATGGACGAAAAGCCGGGTTCCGTTATCAATCCGATATTCTTCAAACGCTCCGACGAAAGCCTTCGGAATTACTTTTATTATACCATCCAGGGTAACCGATTTCCACTCCTCGTCCGTGTATGCTTCATAAAGGGCCTTCCCATCTTCCGACTCCAGGTATTCATTTAGCGTAACCAGTTTTGTATCAACAAAGCGCACTTGGGCATCCTGCTCCGTAAAGTTCCATGCGGACGTATAAAGAATATCTAACGGCATGCTTTTCTCAATACGCTCCACCCACTGCGCATATTCCGTGCCCATCACGGTATCCGTTTTCACAAACTGAATCTGGCAGTCATAGCCTTTTTCATATAAGATCCGGTTAATCTCTCTGCAGTTTTCCTTCGAAACATCATTCATCCACGGATTTACCCAGGTAATGCAGTTCGTCGTCGGATATTCCGTGGGGTAAACGGTAACACTTCCTATGTAAGCGCCGGGCGTATTCTCCCCGCCGGTTATTACGGCGGGACTCCCGCCTTCCGTCGGTGTCGGCTCCTGTTCCGCTTTCTTCTTTCCGCAGCCGGCCATCAAAACAACAAGAGCAAGAAGCATCAGGGCCCACACATTTTTCTTCATAAAAACCTCCTCCCGATTTCTCAGTTTACAAGGAAAGGTACTGCATTTGAGAAATCGCCCTTCCAAAAATCCTCTGTGGGTACATATCCGCAATCCATTCCGAGGTCGGATTTTAACATTCCGTAGCAGCTCTCTTTGAGGATTGCCTGCGCTATGAACGAATCCCAAGGAAAGCTTACGCTTCTGACGATTTCTCCGCTCTTTTCATCAATCAAACGGTAATCCGTATTCCCGGTTTCTTTATTGTACGAACCGCATACAAACCCGGATTCGGTCCAGACCATATTGGGTGTAGGGAAATCATATCTTTGGAACCGCTCACCGTTATAGCGGTACAGTCCTACTCCTCCGTCCGCGTCCTCCATGGCGAAAGATTCCTTGCAGAAGCAGATCTCTCCCCATGTCTTTCGATTAAGAATCAGCCTGAGCTCCCCGCTGTTTGTATCATAATCGTAAACTTCCATCAGTTTGCGGTCTTCCTTATCTTTCCAAAACTCGATATTCTCCTCATAGGAAAGATTCTCAGGTTCCTTAATTTCCTGATACAGATAGCTGAAATACAGGTGTCCTTGGCGCATGTCATAGGAATACACATAAGCGTTATAGGTCTCTTTTCGGAATACTTCTCTGCCGGTTCCGTCCTTAAGATTCACCTGCCAGATTCCGCAATCCTGCGTTTCCTTCGGTGCTCCGACAATCCATTGCGTCTGTCCGCTTCCGTCCGTGGTTTCGACCATTTCATAAGGATTTTCCCAAATCACATAAAGATAATCGTCGGTGAAGAAAACCCGGTAACCGGCCCGGATATAGGACGGAATGCTTCCGATCTTCCGACGGTTTTCTCCCTTCTCATCGGCGCACATCACATCACCGCTATCCGAGAGGAAGTATAACCGGCCGTTCCGAAGCATCACCGCTCCGGAAAATGTATAAGCTATACAACTCTCCTTCGCCGTTCCGTCCGCAGATGCCACCGCTCTTTTATGCTCACAGCCGGGGTCAAAGCAGAATACCATATTCTGCCTGCTCTTGACATCAAACAGCTGCAGCCGTCCGGAACCGATGTTACTCGTATACAAAGCATACTCCTCGGTCAGAAACTGACTGCGGTAATCCATACTGTGATAGTTCACATCGTTCCCCTGCTCTGCTTCGGGCTCTGTCTTTCCCGTGCTCTTCTTCCCGCAGGCGGTCATGCATATCACGCAAACGGCAACGACCAATGTCATGCTTAGTTTTCGTATCACATTTTCCATTCCATCACCCTTGTTTTAATAGCGAATGATTCCGTCCTTGTTACCGGCCCAGTAATCCTCCGCCGAGATGTAGGCGCGTTCGAACCCGACCCTGCCGTAGAAGGTTTCGCCCACCACGACTTCAACTGTGAAATCCTCCCACGTGAACGGAGAGGTTTTAATAACCTTGCCGGTCTCCTCGCTGAGCATGACGCCGTGCTGTGTCTCTTCATTCATTCCGATAATCCCGTGATCACAGTTGTACCCATAGAATTGAACCTCGGTGTCCACTGTTTTCTCACCGGAGTACTTATGCAGTTCAAGCGGTCCCGGCGTGCCGAATTTCTGAATACTACCGTATACATCTCGGAACAGATAGGCACCCTTCGCCGGCTTCTCCGTAAACAGCAGCTTTACTTCTCCGGTAGCCGTCACATAGTCATAATAGGAATTCACCTCATGCTGCATGAGTTCCTCAATCTGTGCCTGCCACACTTCCGCAGGCTGGGAATAATCCGGCACGACGCCGGTATCCTTGGCATCTTTCCCTCCGACCCTAAAGCAGATGCATCCGTCATGGTAGTACAATTGCGTCACCTGCATCTCGTAATACTCATCGGAACGAAAGATGATTTCCGCCCCTTCGCCGGAGTACGGAATCCGGACGAGACCGGCTTCCTGCCTTTCTTTCGGCATGCCTGCAACCCATTCTGAAGTTTCCTCACGAAAGACCCACTCATTGTGCGAGATATAAGAAACATACATTGCCTTGTCCGTAAAGAGGAAGTTACCGCCGTAATAGATCGGAAGGCCGAGTTTGGTGATTTCCTTCCGGTTATTCCCGGTAACATCCCCGGACCATAAGCTTCCGTTGCTGAAACAATAGAGCGTATCGCCCGTGATATAGACCGGTCCGTACTCATAAGCCGGGCAGCCCTTCTCCAAAACTTCCGTTCCGTCAAGTGACATTTTCGCCTTCTTATGCTCACAGCCGGGGTCGAAGCAGAATATACTCGACTGTCCGCTTTCCACATTGAGAATGTGAAGCGGCTGACTCGTTCCTTCCGGCGTGTATAACGCGTATTTCTCCGTATAGGTTCCGCCGTCCAGGTAGAAAATCACGCCTTCCGCCGACTCCCCGGAAACCGCAATCTTCGCACCGGTTAAACTTGTCGTACCGCTGCCACCCGGTTCATTGTTCATTCCATCCAGAATGCCTGCAGCGGTAGGCGTCGGTTCAATCTGCTGTTTCTGCTCTTTCTTTCCGCAGGCCCCGAGGCAGATGGCACAAAGACTGCCCATCAAAACCAACGCGGTGATTCTTCGAATCCGTCTCATCTCTTCCCCTCCTCTTTCATATAAAAAGCAAACCGTACTAGCCATGTAATACACTTTACTGTATTATATGACTAATACGGTCGTCTTGTCAAGGGAGATTATCTCTCTCGTTTAATTTACTTTCTGAATCTGTTGATTAATTTTTCCCTGCTCGGTTCAGTATTGGAGTTTGAATGATTTCTTTCAATTCCTACATATATGCAGTCCGTTCAATCAATTTCATACATTTTCACCTCCTTCAATATCTATATTTTATGCATTGTATTCCCCAAAATCAATTTACTTGCACTTTTGGGGAATGTAAACGGCTTATTGCTCAACCTTATACTGCTTTTTGGCATTAAAACCGCCGGAAAACTCACGGTCTCCGGCGATTTTCAAACTTAAATATTTTTTTCAAAACACTGTCTTACCCCAGCGCCACGTCAAGCGCCATCATTAAGGTAAATCCGAACGAGAACATCAATACGCCGATGTTGCTGTGTTCTCCCGAAGACATCTCGGGAATCAGCTCTTCCACAACGACGTACATCATGGCGCCTGCTGCGAAGCTGAGGAGATACGGCATTGCGGGAACCAGAAGTCCCGCAGCGAGGATCGTGAGAAGTCCGAATATCGGTTCTACCGCGCCCGACAGGGCGCCGTCTCTGAACGCGCTGAAGCGGCTCTTGCCGTTTGCGTGAAGGGGCATCGAAATGATCGCTCCTTCCGGGAAATTCTGAATCGCGATACCGATGGAAAGAGCCAGCGCTCCTCCGACGGTAATCGTCGCATTTTCCGAAAGATACCCCGCGTACACGACGCCGACCGCCATGCCCTCGGGGATATTGTGAAGCGTCACCGCGAGCACCATCATCGTCGTCTTCTGCAGGCGGCTCTTCACACCCTCGGGCTTGTTGCTGTCCATATGTAAGTGCGGGATGACCGAGTCGAGGAACAGTAAGAGCAGCACGCCGAGCCAGAAGCCGACGACAGCCGGGACAAATGCCCACTTGCCCATCTTCTCCGACTGGTCCATCGCAGGCATCAGAAGGCTCCAGATCGAAGCCGCAACCATAACTCCCGCGGCAAATCCGGTGAGCGCCCGCTGCACCTTTTCATTGAGCTGCCCGCGCATGAAGAACACGCAGGCGGCGCCTCCGGCCGTGCCGGCGAAGGGAATTAACAAACCGAGAATGACATCTTTCGTAAACATAGG
>DBWJ01000006.1 GCA_002308955.1 Lachnoclostridium sp. UBA1241
TCCTCGCTTTCAGCTTCGGCAGATTCGTTAACTTCAGTTGTCTCAGTTACTTCTTCAGCAACTTCTTCAACGGCCTCGGTAGCTTCCTCTACAGTATCTTCAGCTGTTTCGGTAACTTCCTCAACAGTTTCTCCAGCCGTCTCAGTAGTTTCCTCAACCGTCTCCTCAACCGTCTCGGCTACTTCCTCAGCAACGTTCTCGGTAACTTCCTCAACAACATTCTCAGCGACTTCGGTAACTTCTTCCGCAGTCTCCGCAACTTCTTCAACCGCTTTCTCGACCGGCTCAATATACGGCTCGGAAGAAATCTTCACACCATTCTCCCAAACCTGCTTTTCTTTGGTTCCGTTGGCAAATGTCATGACGCCTTCACCGTTCTGCCGGTTATTCGCCCACTCACCCTCGAAAACGTCGCCGTTCTCATAGCACAGACGACCATGTCCGGAAAATGCACCCGCCTCGAAATTGCCCTGATAACTCTCACCGGTCTTCTTCGTGAATTTACCCTGGCCGGACTTCATGCCATTTTCCCAATTGCCTTCATATACGCTGCCGCCGGCGTAGGTAAGAATACCCTGACCGTGACGCTTGCCGGCATAATAGCCGCCCTCGTACATATCGCCGTTCGGATAAATCATTAATCCGGTTCCCTGACGGCGTCCGTCGTAGAAATCGCCCTCGTAAATCTGACCGTTGTCATAGCTCTCAGTGAAGTATCCGGTCTTGCCCAGCGGCTTCTCGGGTGCCGGTGCCGGCGTCTCAACCGGAGCAGCCTCAGCAACGGGCTCTTCAGCGGGAACTTCTTCTGCAGGAGTCTCCTCTGCAGGTGCTTCCTCTGCGGGAGCCGCTTCTGCAACAACTTCTTCAGCAGGTGCTTCTTCAGTTGCAGTTTCCTCAACAGTCTCAACTGCTTCTTCGACAGCCTCCGTTGCTTCTTCAGCAACTTCCTCGGTGGTCTCTGCCACTTCTTCAGCTACTTCTTCAACCGTCTCAGTAACTTCTTCTACAGTTTCTTCAGCGGTTTCAGTTACTTCTTCAGTAGCCTCAGTTGCTTCTTCGGAAACTTCCTCAGCCGCTGCTGCAACTTCTTCAACAGCTTCTTCAACCGTCTCAGTTACTTCTTCAGTAGCCTCAGTTGCTTCTTCGGAAACTTCCTCAACTGCCTCAGCGACTTCTTCTACAGCTTCTTCTGCAGTTTCAGTTGCTTCTTCAACAGCTTCTTCAACTGTCTCGGTCGCTTCTTCAGCTACTTCATCAGCGGTCTCTGCAACCTCTTCAACTGCCTCGGCAACTTCCGCAACGGCTTCCTCAACCGGTGCGGTCTCCGCGGGGATATCTTCCTCGGGCGCATCGTACTCGAACTCGGCCGAAAGGGCACCGTCATCAAGCGGCGCCAGCTCTTCTACGGCCGCGGTCTGAGCGTAGCCGCCGAAGGCGTTGGCCTTCTCGTAATCATCCTCATCATCGAAGAATGAGATACCGATGGTCGGCTCTTCGCCGGGCTTATAAAGCGCGGTTTCCATGAATGCGTCTTCTGCGGGATTCTCCTCATATGCGGGCGGGAACCCGTCAGCGCGAAATGTGACAATCGGCTCAACCTTCTTAACAGGTTCTTCTTCCTCAACATCTACCGGTTCGTCAATCGGCATTTCGAAGAAATTATCATCCTTCTTCTCTGCAGGTGCCTCGTCGGAAGTCTCTTCTGAAGGTTTTCCAAAGAATCCCTCAATCGAGTCCGCAACCTTTTCAGCAGCGGTTTCAGTAGCTTCCGTAGCTGCTTCTGCAGCATCTTCTACAGGCTTTTCAATCGAATCCGCAGCATCTTCCATGGCGGTACCAAAAGCATCTGCTGCACTCTCTACAGTATCTGCGGCGTTTTCAACGGCATCCGCAACCGTATCCGCGACGGCCTCCGCCGTCTCCGCAGCATCTTCCGCGGCTGCTCCTGCATTCGGCATTGCGTTGCGCGCGGCATTAAAGATTTCTTCCTCAACCTGCGATACCGGCTCGGCAGCATAGAAGCGGTCTCCGCCTTCCTGCTCTCTGGCCTGCTGCTCGCGAAGCTGCTGGATCATGCGGTCGCGCTTCTCTTTTGCGAGACGGCGGCGCTCATTCTCCTCGGCAAGTGCTTCTTCTTCCTGGCGTGCAAGTTCTTCCTGCTTCTGAATGAAGGCGGCAATCTGCTCGTCATCCGGCTTCTCGCGGAATGCGCAGACGCCGTTAATCCAGAAACCTTCCTCCGCGTGACCGTCGTGGAAGAACATCTTGCCCATGCCGTTCGGCAGGTCATTGCTCCACTCACCGTCATACTCGCGGCCGTCTCCGAAGAATACATGCCCGCTGATTAGACGGCCCTGCTCATAGTAGCCTTCCAGAACGTTGCCGCCCGGGATTGACTCTTCGCCGTAGCCGTCGTATTTGTCGTGAACCCATTCCCCATCGTAATAAGCGTCATTGCGGAACACGAGCTTCCCCTTGCCGTGACGCATGCCATCCTTGAACTCGCCGCGGTAAGACTTCCGCGAGTCCGAATCATTGTATGTCAGTTCTCCCCGTCCGTTCGGGATTCCGTTCTTGGTCTTTCCGTAATAACGCCCCTCCGGGAGCAGCAGTTCCTGGTCAGCAAGAGAAGTATCCGCATGCTGTGTGTTCAGTTTAAAACGGCACTTGACACACAAACCATCCCCGCCGGCTTTGTTCTCATTGCACATAACACATAACATTTCCGCCATACAGTAACCCTCCTTCTCAAACGCATAATACGCCTACTTATCATAATACCAACTTTGGGCCGAAAATTCTACAAAAAAATGCAAAAATCCCTAAAAAATAAGGTCATCCGAAAGATGACCTTTTATACGACATAATTATATCAACTCTTTTTCCAGAACATCCGCATACTGCTGCACGACCGGGCCGAGTTTACAGAGCCATTCTTTGATTTCCGCCCTTTCTTTATACTCCGCGGGATTCTGCCTGATGGAAAGCGTTGTCCGAAGCGCCGATTCGTCTTCAAACAGATTCTCACGAAGCGCCCACATCCCCGCCTGCGTCTTGGAGATGACCTCGCCGTATCTCACCGTGTAAATGCATTTGGCGATATCCAGCAGCCATCCGCAGGAGTAAAGCTGTTCATTGGTTTCACGGGCGTATCGGCGGATTGACTCATAGTGCTCCCTCACCGCATCCACAAGCTCCGATTGGCTGGGTTTTCGAAATATGCTGCGATCCGCTTTTCCGAAGACACAACGACCGTATTCAGCCAGCTCGTATGCGGAGAAAACATCCATCCGATAATCGTCCGTAATCCGCTGCCCGGAGGTTCCCCAGTAAACCAGCCTTGTGTACCTGCCTGACAGGTATTCGGGAAGGCTGACGATAACTCCCTCAAAAGAACGGTAATACGGGTTGTCCGGTTCCTCCTCAAGCATGGTCTGCCTCAGCATAAGCAATTCCTGCGCCTGCGATTCGGCGATTTCCCCTTCTGTCAGAACCAGAAAGTCAATATCGCTCCACCCAAGCCGGAAATCCTTAAGAACCACGCTTCCGTAAAGCCATATGCTGTTTATGCTTCCGCCCATGACGGAAGCGATTCGGTGTGTCATTTTACGGATTGACTCATCCATAATTCCCGCAAATTCCATTCTACTCCTCATCCATGATCAGCCATTGATCCATTCCCGGACCCGCGTCATCGTTCGGACGCACTTTGAACCCGAATTTCTCGTAAAACGGTTCTTTCCCTTTGGCAGAGTTTAATGTCAGCTTTACTTTGTACCCGGGTTTCATCCCTTCTTTTAGCTTCCGGATGCTTGCCTCAACAAGTTTACGCCCTATTCCCTGCCCCTGATACTTCGGATCCACAATAACATCGGACAGAAAAGCAATATATCCGCCGTCCCAGAGTAATCTGACAACTCCGATTGCTTTATCGTCGTCGCGCACGCAAAGGATCATGAAAGCTTTCTCGATACAGGCCCGGGCCTGTTCAAGCGGGAACTCAACCCATCCGACCATCTTGCGAAGTCCCATATATTCTTCCGGCGTAATGTATTCGCTGTATGTAATCACGTTTCTACGCTCCCAAAATAAGAATTCATTAACAACGAGCTTGTTACATTTTACGTTTCATTTCCTTCTTGGGCAAGAAGTATCGAATCTATAATTTCATCACCATTACCGGGAACCACAAACTTTTCAAACACCCTATCGGCCACTTCGGTTCTCATGCCTGTTCTTTCTTTGAAAATCTTAATTTTCGGGGTGGTACTGTTCTTAGGACAGTACAGGCCAACTTCTACGGGAACATATCGGAATCTCTTCTCGCTCATATTACGTCTGATGTCCGCTGCATAAAACGCGTCCTTTTTACTTCTGGAATAGACAAAAAAGCCCATTGAAGAAATCAGGGCTAAAACGCCAAATGTGATCAGGAATCCCGGCGTGAAAGCGCGTGTATAAGCTATCAGGCAAAACGCGAAGAGCAGCGAAAAACCAATCCCCCCAAGCGCCAGCTTATTGCGTTCTTTCTTTATGCAGCTGTTACATATTCCGACCCTTTCAACAGTTTCATAGTTCTCAAATATAGTAGCTTTAGTCTGTTTGACAACTATATACTCCTTACTTTGAGATGCTATCACTGATCTTACTACAACAAATCTGTAATCTTTCTCAGCATCTTTTTTGCACCGTACACATTGACTCATATTGACCCCCTATTCACATAAATACAATTACTTAGATAACTCAATTAATTCTTCCTTTGAGTATTCCTTATATCTTCCGTCACCAAACATAGTATTAGTTGTATCAGGCAATTTTTTCAAAAGTTTCTTCAAATCAATCTCTTTAGGAAACTCGATATAATTTCCATTTTCATCTTCATCTTTATGAACGCAAAAGATAAAGTCTCCATTTTCAAAATCAATATCAAATGTATCCGTCACATCAAGTGCATCCACATCAAAATACAGTTCTTGATTATCTATGAATTTTTCATAAATGAATTCAAAAAGAGCTTCCTTGCTGATTTTAATCACTCTTATTCTGTTTTCATCAATCATAGTAACCCCTTTTCCTATTTGCTTCTGATCTTAGTCCCTAACGGGAACAAACTGAGTTTCGCGAATTTGAAATACTGCAGGCCAAACGGAAGGCCTACAATCGTGAGACAGCATACCACGCCGAAGCCCACGAAAAGAATGGCCATCTCAATCCCTCCCAAAAACCACCAGATGAAATTGAGCAACACCTCTCCAATATCACAAGCGGTCTCCACTTCTTTCCCGAACGGGCTCAGCGCCAGTTTTGCGAACTTGAAGCACTGAAGTCCGATGGGAATTCCTAAAACGGACAGGCACCAAAGGCATCCCAAAACAAAGAACAGGAAGGCCGATATCGCCCCGCCGCATATGAGCCAGATCAGGTTACCTAACAGTTTCATGGTTGTCTCCTCCTAAGCTTTGCTCCTTTTTACTCCGAATTCTGCCGCGGGTACCATTGATATAGCAGACCCCGGGATCGGTCGGCAGATATCGCACCTCCACATCAGTCCCCCCGAACTCGTTCGTGTTATACATGATGTCGAGTTCCACCATATAAACAACATTGTCGACCGTGTATTCGTAAACCGGATCCCAGCATCCTTCAACAGACCTTCCGTTGAGTTTTCCTCTCCATTCAGGGTATAAGAAATGACCCGGAACAACACTTGTGCATCTCTTCTCCAAACAGAGACGGTCATAAAGACTCTTCAAAAAAACAATCAATGCGACGCCTGCACAACCAATCAAAAACCAGATTATGCTATCCCCCCTTTCCTTCTGACGCAAATACTACTTTATAAATCTATAAATCCAATTCAGTCTGAATTCAATCTGTTCATCCGTATGAAACCAATGCTCACCGTTTGGCATGACAGTAAGTTCGGCATTGATTGCTTTAGCGAACTCTGTCATGGTTTCTATTGCTTGGAAGTTGTCTTTCTCGCCATACAGGATATACGTGGGAACCTTCCATGCGACGGGATGTTTCCTTACCCATGTGAGATATTCCCATGAAAGAATTTCATCTGCGGAAATCCGTATATGCTTTTGCGTTTTCAAGTCTTCATCAGATATGTCAGCCCGCTCCATCATATCCTGTATCAGTCGTTCCATGTTTACTATCGGAGATATGAAGAATGCTTTCTTTATCACGCTGCCGACATCTGAAATCATCAGAAAATAAGCGCCCAAACTGGAAGCAATAACCGTTATAGATGAATACTTTTCAGACAGTTCGGCAAAGTATTCCTTATACTCTGATTCTGCCTCCCACGGATTCTCCGATTTGTAATCAAATCCATATGTATCATATTCGGGAAAAAGCGGTTTGAAATACGCTGAATCGCTCGCCGTGCCACCCTTCCCATGTATATAAACAAGCGCTTTATTTGACATTGTCAGTCCTCTTCTCTCACAATTCTATTCTCCCCTAGTTAATTTCCAAGATCTTATCTCCTAAGCTTCCGCACTATACCGCCGATATTGAAATTATACTCGTCCTCTCTGGGATTCTTGAACCCGTTGAATTCGCTTACTTTTACCAGGTCAAACTGGTATCCGTAATTAACAGCTTCTTTATCCAATCTTCTGTCAATCATCTCTTTTCTGGCAAACCCTTTAATTGCAAGCAGGTATTTTCCGGCCGGAATATCCACCCGGATATCAGAAAAACTTTTATAGCCGTTAAGGGAAATATTCCATCTCTCCTCACGCGAATGATAGCACTTGATGCCAAAAGGCCCTTCATATTCATGACCTTCTTCGGGATATTCAGCCTCATCGAATTTCAAAAAAGATCCGAGGCCTGAAACCCACATTCCGTCCGCAATCTCAAGGTTAAAGCCCTCATACTCCAGGACCTGTTCCCACTGATCATCATACTCCTCCCCGAGGTTCTTAACCTTGATGCAATAATCATCACTGTCGAGCTGCGGCAACGGGATCCAAACGCCTTCTTTTACAAGTTTCAAAAACGTTTTCTTATCCTTTTGAAACAGCGCCAGCAGTTTCTTAGATTTGATTTTTTCTCTTTTGAGAAACCCCGTAAAATTCTCCATTGACCAAATACAGATGCCATATTCGACTGCATGCACTTTTCTTTCCATATTCCCACATCTCCTTTACTGCCGTAGCTAAGTTACCCAGACACTAATCCAGCCAGCACGCGAGCTGCTGAAGACCCTTAAGACATTCGTATCCTTCATCGGATGTGAAATGTGCCTCCACAAGCTCCAGTACCCGCAGTTGCTTCATCTCCTGAAAAACTCTGTAATCCGGCATGACAAGCTCGGTAATCCGAAGCACCTGCACTCCGGTGAAATGAAGAATATCCCGGTACAATTCGTAAAAAAGCCTCTCTGCCCGTCGGTCCGTGGCATCCATGCCCTCGGCCTGGGAAAGAGCAATCACCTCAAGGAAATCAAAGCCGGATACAATATGCGGTTTATAATTCTCCCATGCTGCCTGCGCCGCGTCGGAATGTGCCTCGTTATATTCTTCATCGTCAAATCCGAACATGGAAGGATTCAGCAGATTGTTCCGCCTTTCCTGATTCAAAAAGGCTTCAATGTTCTTCCCTCGCAGACAGTAAACCCACTCGTCACCGCCATCCGTATCCGCAAACGGTTCCGGCGGAACCTCCGTGGACAATTCAACTTCATAACCGTTATTAAACCGGTTGCTGCGACCGATTTTCACGTACTTAATCTTCTCCAATGCTTCCTGCGTCAGATCTTCCTCTGCAGGCCAATTCAGCGCCTTTTTCGCCACATCTTCCAACCATCTGTTCTCAAACTGCACACCCATTGTAAAGTCTCCTTTCCTGATTTAGATTGAATTCCCCAAGTTAATATCAAACGGTGCTATCAATAGCTTCTGCAATTCTCTGTTGTATAGTTCAAAGAAGGCTTTGATGGCTTTGCCGTAGTTTTCCCCGTTATTCTTCTGCCTTCTGCTTCTTTCGCTTGACTGCCACAATGATTAAAAGGATGATAGGAAGCACCAGACATTCCACGCAGGCTGTTGCAAAGCATACCGCAATCCGCTTTGTCCGAAACGCATTCAATGCTTCGCTGTACGGCGTTGCGCAATCTATGTAACTCCGTCCGGAAAGGCCATACTTCTTATTGACTTTCTCCAATGCCTTTTGTGTTGTTGACAGATCTAACCGGTTTGCATTGGAAAGATCCAGCTTCACTTTCCCGGAATCCGGAATGTTGAAAACATCATCGGCAATCAAAACAGCCCACGGATTATCATCATCAATGGTACGCATGGCGCTGTTTCTTGTTTCTTCACTTACCTGATTCCCGGAGTACACGTAAAACTGCGTGCAGGTGTAAAAATTGCATAAAAACCAGTTCGGTCTCTTGTCTTTCACTGCCACAGGTTTGCCTTTCTCCATCCAGACATAGACTCCGGTCGGCTCCAATTCACGCATATCCACGGTAACCATATCCCCGGAATTCTCCTCAATAACCTTCTCCTTATCGAAAAGGATTCTCTCCCACGGAATCACGAAGAAGAACGGGACATTAAGAAGTATTACGAGCATCAGAATTGCTCTGCCGCGTCTGTTAACCATTGCATTTTCCCCTTTAAAAACTGCTTTCGAAGATTATACCACATTTTCATATCGTCTGTCACTCAAAACCTTTATGTAACGAAAGCATTACGTCTGAAGACAAAAAAAGCGGAAAGCCGGATTTCTCCTGCTTTCCGCAATCTTCACTGTAAGCTGATGGCGGGAATTGAACCCGCGACCTCTTCCTTACCAAGGAAACGCTCTACCCCTGAGCCACATCAGCAATCACGAATGCTATAATACCACACGCGTTTTGGTTTTGCAAGCACTATTTTTGCTTTCCGGCGCCTCTTTCCGCGGGAGGGCAGATTCCCAGTTCGCGCACCTTCCGCCGGATCCGCTGAAGCGTGTTGTCAATGGATTTCGGCGACTTATTAAGCTTCGTCGCAATCTCCCGGTAATCCATGCCCTGCAGGTACTCGGTGAACACCGCCGCCTCCGTCTTACTGAGTGCATCGAAAATCTTCTTCCGAAGCGTTCCGGCATTTTCTCTTTGAATCACCTGGCTCTCGGGATTGTCATATCGCCCGACGCCGTACAGCCCGCTTCCGTCTTCGCTCTGAAAAGCCGGGGAATCAAGCGGAATATAGTCTTCCATTGCACCGTGCTTCTTTCGGTTGCTTGCCGTCACGGCGTTTAACATCTTGCCTCGTACGCATAACGCGGCAAATGTGACAAAACTCGCCCCGTTCTCCTTCGAATAACCGCGAATTGCCTGCAGAAGACCGATCATACCCTCCTGCAGCAGATCGTCCCACTCGCCCCAGGAAAGGTACAGGTTGCGTGCCTCAAACCGCACCAGGTCCTTATGTTTTACGAGAAGAAACTCCTCCGCGTTCTTATCCTTCTTCGCCGTCTCACAGAGCTCTTCATCGCTTAGTACGCTGTAATCCTTTGTCATTTGCCACCCATTCGCTGACGTAAGATTTCATATGCAAGGACGCCCATTGCAACCGATGCATTCAGGGAATCGATATCCCCCTTCATCGGAATGGAAGCGGTTATATCGCAGTGTTCCTTTACAAGCCGGCTGACGCCGCTTCCTTCATTGCCGATAACAAGCCCGATCGGTCCGGTCAGATTGGTCTTATACATTGTCTCCCCGGCCATATCCGCACAGACAAACCAGACTCCCTGCTTTTTCAGGTCTTCCATGGTTCTTGTCAGGTTGGTCACCTTCGCGACCGGAGTGTAGTTAAGCGCTCCCGCCGAAGTTCTGGCAACCGTGGCGGTAAGTCCCACCGCACGGTTCTTCGGAATAATTACCCCGTGCGCCCCTACCTGGTTGGCGGTACGAATCATCGCACCGAGATTGTGCGGATCCTCGATTCCGTCGAGAAGAATCAGAAACGGCGGTTCGCCCTTATCCTCGGCAATCTTCAAAATATCGTCCACCTCGGCATAGTTGTAAGCAGCAGCCTGCGCAATCACGCCCTGATGCTTGCCGGTAGTGCTCATATGATCAAGCCGTTCCTTATCAACGAAATTGACAATCGTGCCGCCCTTCTCCGCCTCGCGGAGTATCGAGCGGACCGGTCCGTCCTTACAGTCCTTAAGCACATACAGTTTATCAACGGTCTTTCCGGAACGGTACGCCTCCAAAACCGCGTTCCGCCCCTCGATCAAAGTCTCGCTGTATCTCTGTTCATCCATGATTTCTATTCCTTTCGTCCGCACTTTCATGCTCAGCGGACCGACAGCTTCGTACTTTATTCCTGTCCAAAAACCAGCTCCATGATCCGGTCCGTTCTGCCCTCTAAATACAAGAATCCGATCAGTGCCTCGAACCCGGTCGCAATCCGGTAATCGGTAACCGATGCGTGCTTCGCAACGGTGTAGGATTTGGCGTTACGCCCGCGCTTATAGACGGTCGTCTCCTCTTCGGTAAGAAGCGGCAGAATGCGCGTCATCAGCTCCTTCTGCGCCTCGGCCTTCACCTCGTCGGCCGCGTGCTTATGCAGGTGGTTCACCGTCCGCTCCTGCTCACAGAGAAGCCTTGTGCGGATCAGTAACGAATATACTGCATCGCCGACAAATGCCAGCGCTAACGGCGCGTACTGCTTCGCGTCGACGGTCTCATAGCCGAACCGTTCCCGGATAATGGAAGTCAGATCTTCTCCCATACGACGCCCTCTCTCGTGTCCTTAATCTGAATGCCCTTTTCAAGAAGCTCCGCACGGATTGCGTCAGCTTTTGCAAAATCCTTTGCCTTCTTGGCTTCGGCACGCTCCGCAATCTTCGCATTAACGAATGCGGTCAGCTCGTCATCGGCCTTGGCTGCGGGCTCTTCCGTCTGTGCTGCCGTCAGTCCGAGACTTAATACGGTATCGAAGCTCTCCGCAAGGGCAAACTTCGTCCCGTCGCTGATATCGGCCTTCAGAACATCATATAATACGGTAATCGCCGAAGCAGTATTGATATCGTTGCACAGGCAGTCCTCAAACTGCTTTCTGTAAGAATCGAAAGCTGCCTGATCCACCGGCGTATCCTTCTTAAGCGAAGCAATTCTCTTCACGAGCTTATCGTAAGAAGCCGTCATCTGGTCGAGCACCTCGTAAGAGAACTCGAGAGGCTTACGGTAATGGCTCTGCAAGCAGAAGAAACGGTATACAAGCGGCTTGTAGCCCTTGCTCTCGATGAGGGAAACCGTAAGGAAATCACCCTTTGATTTGCTCATCTTGCCGCTCTTATCGTTCAGATGATGCACATGGAACCAGTAATTGCA
>DBWJ01000039.1:0-4368 GCA_002308955.1 Lachnoclostridium sp. UBA1241
TGCCACGGCAACATCTGTCGTTCGCCGATGGCGGAGTTCGTGCTGAAGGACATGGTCGAGAAAGCCGGGCTTACGGACTGTTTCGAGATTACGTCAGCAGCAACGAGTACGGAAGAAATCTGGAACGGAAGAGGGAACCCGGTGTATCCGCCGGCGCAGGCGGAGCTTAGGCAGCATGGAATCGGGAAGACCGCCTATACGGATTTTTGCGGCAAGCGGGCCGTGCAGCTTAGAAAAGAGGACTATGACCGTTACGATTTCCTGATTGGGATGGACGGCATGAACATGCGAAACATCGAGCGGATGACCGGACACACGCAGGCGGAAGGGAAGATTTTTAAGATGCTTTCCTTTGCGGGACTCAGCCGTGACGTGAGTGATCCGTGGTATACCGATGACTTTGATCAGGCGTACTGCGATATTGAACTCGGGTGTAAGGAACTCCTGAAGTACATTGAGGAATCCGGACGGATATAATGGGTAGAAGACTATTTCAGTAAATAAACCATGTAGTAGGGAATTGTAAGCTTTTCTCCCTCTAATCCAACATTGTTTTCGCTCAGTTTTATAAGCCGGTTTACACCATATTGATCCTTGTTTTTTAGGATTGTGTTTGCAGACTTTGTATTGCCGGTTGTGGCCTTGACTTCAATAAGCGCGGTTTCCGTTTCGATTGTTGTAATAAAATCGATTTCGAGACCACTGTCTTTATGGAAATAGTATAATGATCTGCCAAGTTTGGAAAAAGCGTCTGCAATGATATTCTCATACATAGCACCCTTATACATGCCTAAGTCACCGCTCAGAATTCTTCCGGAAGTGCCTTCCTCGAGCATAGATACAAACAGTCCTGTATCCTGCATATAAATCTTAAAGACGTTGTCAATTCTGTTGCCCGCAAGCGGGAGGCTCAGGTTTGTCAGATTGTTGCAAATGTTTACAATTCCTGCATCGTACAACCATTGTATTGCGGCCTGATAGTTTTCCGAACGTCCTTTTTTCTCCAACATGGAATAAGTGAATTTCTTGTTTTCTTTTGCCAGCTGCGCGGGAATGGAATCAAAAACACGATTTATTCTGCCTAAAAGCGCAAGATCGGTTTCTTCATTCTCATTTTCGTCTAAATGCTTACCAAAATCATCTTTGAATTCCTCGAGAATATCTCTTTGTTCCTCAAGAACAATACTCATATCATTTGTTGAAAGAAAACGGTCTACCACATACGGCATTCCGCCGACACACATGTATTCCCGGAAATAACGAAGCATTGAAGAGTGAATCGTTTCGGAAATGGCACGGTGTTCCGTAAAGCATGCCTTCACTTCACTAAGTACTGCCTCGTTTACCCCTTTGGCCCATAGAAACTCCTCAAAATCCATAGGCTTCATATAGATTATATGTTCAAAGCCAGTGGGAATACCGCGCCCCTTCTTGCGGTTATAACCCTTTATTCCCAACAGTGAACCTGTACAGATTATATCGTAGCGTCCGTCAAGCATGAATGCTTTAATACTGGCTCTTGCGTTTGAACATTCCTGAACCTCATCGAAGATAATGACTGACTTACCGGGAATGAAATGCGCTCCGGGAATAATAGCTGAAATATCTAAAGTTATTCGGTCAACCGCAAAATCACCGTCAAAGATTCTCTTTGCGGATTCATTGTCTTTAAAGTTTATATAGATAACGTTTTCGTAGTTTTCTTCTGCGAAGGCCCGGGCAATAAAGGTTTTTCCAATCTGGCGCATGCCTTTTATGACAAGAGCCTTCCTCTTGCCGGTGCTGTTCTTCCATTTTATAAGTTCATCGGTGATCTTTCTTCTAAACATATATATAAACACCTCCCATGTCCATTATACACTTTTTCGAGCGAGTTTCAATACATTTATCGCACTTTTTCAAGGGAGTTTTATCGCCTTTGCCGCACTTTTTCAAGGGAGTTTTCCTTTTTCGGTTACATTTCATGTATTAGAGAGGTCGTGACATGCCCTCCGGCGCTATGGTAAAAAAGGACAAATCCGCTTAATTCTATATCGTTTCCGACATTGAATTATTTGTTTTCTTCTTCTATGATGTGGCTGTTTCTTATGGGATGAAAGAAAGTGTGTGAAAATGCGGAAACAGAATAACATGCTCAATATGACGGCCGGGAATCCGACCGCGCTTCTGATTAAGTTCTCCATTCCGATGCTGATCGGAAACTTATTCCAACAGTTCTACAATCTGGTGGACTCTGTTATTGTCGGACAATTTGTCGGGAAGGACGCGCTCGCGGCGATCGGCGCTACGGGCTCGGCGACTTTCCTGTTCTTTGCGCTTTGCAACGGAATCGGCAACGGCGGCGGAATCGTTACGTCACAGAGTTTCGGACGCGGCGACAGTAAAGAGGTGAAATCCTGTATTGTGAACACGGCATTCATCATGCTGGTGTTCCCGTTGATTGTAGGCATCGCGGCATTTTTCCTTGCGGGGCCGCTGTTAACGCTCCTTGATACGCCCGGCGATGTATTTGCCGACTCGTTACGTTACATGCGCACTATGTGCATCGGCATCATCTTCGTTTCGCTGTACAATTTTTCGTCGGCGATGTTACGGGCGCTCGGGGATTCCAGGACGCCGCTTTATTTCCTGATTTTCTCCTGCATCCTGAATGCGGGGCTTGACGTGCTGTTCGTATACGGCTTCGGTATGGGCGTGCTCGGCGCGGGCGTTGCGACGGTGATTTCGCAGTTCGTATCCGGCATCACCTGCCTTCTGTATGCGATTAAGAGAAATGAGCATTTCCGGATTAAACGTGAGGAAATCCGTTTCGACCGGACCATTTCCCTTCGGATTATCCGAATCGGCATCCCGCTGTCGCTGCAGTTTTCCCTGATTGCGGTTTCCTGCATGGCGCTGCAGAAGGTGGTCAACTCCTTCGGAAGCATCGCGATGGCGGCATTTACCGCCACGAGCCGCATGGAGCAGGTCATTCATCAGCCTTACCAGACACTCGGTACGGCGCTTTCCACCTACACCGGGCAGAATTACGGCGCGAAGAAGCATGACCGCGTGGAAGCGGGCTTCCGGCGCGCAATGCTTATCATGGTGGCATTTTCCGCGATTATGCTTCCGGTGATGCAGTTCTTCGGGGACAACATCATCCGGCTTTTCGTTCAGAAGGAGGAAACGGAAGTAATCGCCATGGGTGCGGGGGCGCTCCGGATTACGAGTTACTTCTACGTATGCCTCGGCTCCATTTATGTGGTGCGTGGCGTGCTGAATGGTCTCGGCGACGCATTTTTCGCTTTGTTAAATGGTATTGTTGAGGTAATCGGACGCTTTACGCTTCCGATTCTCTTGACGGCTTACGCAGGCGTGGGCGTCTGGGGCATCTGGTGGTCGGTCGGCATTGTATGGAGCATGGCGGGCATTTCCGCGCTGTTTCGCTACCTTTCCTATCGAAAGAAACCGGGAGTTTTCGGGAATAGGTTGACAAACCCTGCGTTATGCACTAAAATGCGAGTGTTAGGCGTTGAGGGTACGTTAGTACGGAAGAGGTAGTGCAAAGAGATGGAATGTCATCGGCTGGAAGCATTCCACATGAGCCTTCCCGAATTTTCAGTACAGGAGCCTTCCGGCGAAAAGCTCAGGCGTTAAGCCGGATGCGTGTGCGGCAACAAAATGCACGAAGAGAGCAGAGCACAGCTCTGAATTAGGGTGGTACCGCGGTTTATTATCGTCCCTTGCGTTTGCAAGGGACGTTTTTTGCGTGATAAGCGAGTGCAATCCCTACGTCGAAGACGTTGGACGTACGCAATCGGCACGCGAAAGAAGTACTTTCGGCGCGCCGAGAGCGTATGTCCATAAGCGGTCGAAGACCGCGAGGGATTGCCGAGCGAACAGTCATCGAGCGAACGAAGTTCGCGAGATAGCATAGAAAGGAGTCATTATGAAGGAAAAAATCGAAAGCATTTTTTCGGAAGCACAGGCCAGAATTGCAGGAGCCGCAGACGAGAACGAGCTGCAGAAGGTCCGCAGTGACGTTGTCGGTAAGCAGGGCTCGCTGACGCTTCTTCTGAAGGAGCTGCCGAATGTGGAGGCTTCGCAGAGACCGGAGATGGGTAAGCTTTTAAACCAGGCGAAGAACCGGGTGACCGAGCTGATTGACACGAAGAGAACGGAGCTGAAGCTGAAGGCTTCGGAGGTTTCGCCGGATTTCGACTGCAGCGTTCCCGGCGTTATGCCGATGAACGGAGGGCTCCATCCGATTACGCAGATGTGCTATGACCTGAACGATGCGTTCCGGTCCATGGGCTTTGAGGTTTATCAGGAAGACGATATTACGAGCGAGATGTATGCTTTCGACAAGCTGAATTTCCCGCAGAA
>DBWJ01000039.1:4445-4927 GCA_002308955.1 Lachnoclostridium sp. UBA1241
CGTCCGCTACATGCAGACGCACAAGCCTCCGTACCGCTTTGTATATCCCGGCCGCGTATACCGGAACGAGACGACCGACGCGCATCATGAGCGGGCGTTCTTCCAGTATGAGGCACTGATTGTGGATAAGGACATTACATTTACCTCCGGTAAAGTTTTGATCAAGAGCATTCTGAGTAAGGTGTTCGGCACGGACGTTCCGGTCCGCATGCGTTCCGGCTTCTTCCCATTTGTCGAGCCCGGCTTCGAAATCGATATGCAGTGCCAGGTNNNTGCAGCGTCTGCAAGCATGTCGGCTGGATTGAGGTTATGCCCGGCGGTTCGCCGCATCCGAACGTGCTTCGCGCGGCAGGGCTTGATCCCGATGAGTACACCGGTTTCTATGTGAATATCGGTCTGGACCGTCTCGTTATGATGCGGTACGGTGTGGATGACGTGCGTCTGTTCCACAGTGCGGACCTGAGATTCCTGAAACAGTTCAG
>DBWJ01000039.1:5032-5298 GCA_002308955.1 Lachnoclostridium sp. UBA1241
GAATATCTCGGAAAGCGTTTCGAGAAAATGGTAGTCGGTGTGATTGAGGCGGTTGAGCCCCATCCGAACGCTGACAAACTCCGTGTCTGCACGGTCGACATCGGCGACGGCGAGCCAAAGCAGATTGTCTGCGGCGGTATCAATCTTGCTGTCGGCATGAAGGTTGCCGTTTCCGTTCCCGGCGCGATTGTCCGCTGGCACGGTGAAGGTGAGCCCGTTGAGATTAAGAAGAGTAAGCTTAGAGGTGTTGAGTCCTACGGCATGAT
>DBWJ01000039.1:5303-6314 GCA_002308955.1 Lachnoclostridium sp. UBA1241
TGCGCTTCCGACGAAATCGGTCTCGGAGACCTGTTCCCGTCAAAGGAAGAGGCCGAGATTCTTGATCTTTCCTTCCTCGATGTTCCCGCCGGTACGACGATTGCGGACGCCCTTGATTTGAATGACGTCCTGTTGGAAATCGACAACAAATCGATGACGAACCGTCCCGACCTGTGGGGCCACTACGGTATCGCGCGTGAGATTGCTGCGCTTTATAAGCTTCCGATGAAGAAGATCGAAGCTGTGACATTTGACGCGGATAGCGATTTCAAGGTTGAGATTCTTGATCCCGACCGCTGCCCGCGCTACATCGGCGTGGAGATGAACGGCGTCGAGGTGAAGCCGTCGCCTTATCAGATGCAGAGCCGCATCTGGAGAGTCGGCATGCGCCCGATCAACGCCCTTGTGGATATTACGAACTATGTCATGCTTGCGACCGGTAACCCGACGCACGCATTTGACGCGGATATCATTAAGGAGCACATTCGCGTGCGCCGCGCCGAGGAGGGCGAGAAGCTGCTGCTTTTGAACGGCAAGGAGCTTGAGCTCTGCGGAGACGACCTTGTGATCGCGGACGGAGAGGGTGCCGTTGCTTTGGCAGGCGTTATGGGCGGCGCGAAGGATTCGATCCTTCCGACGACGAAACGCGTAATCCTTGAGGTTGCGAACTTCGAGTCCACCGGTATCCGCCGCACGGCGCTTCGCTACGACAACCGTACCGAGGCTTCGTCCCGTTACGAGAAGGCNNGAGCGTTGCGACCAGGCTCTGGCGCTTTCGATGCAGTACTTCAAGGAGCTGTATCCGGAGCTTAAGGTGGTGGGCCACTGCGACCGCTATGAGAAGAAGCTGCAGCGCGCCGAGATTGATGTGAATCTTGATTGGCTTGCAAGACGTCTCGGCAAGCACCTGACGAACGATGACATCCGTTCGAAGCTTGAAATTCTCGGCTTCGACGTTTCGATTGACGGCGACAACATGCATGTAATCGCGCCGACCTGGCGTTCCACCGG
>DBWJ01000039.1:6458-7521 GCA_002308955.1 Lachnoclostridium sp. UBA1241
ATCCGCTGCGGCATGCAGGAGATTTACACCTACCCTTGGATGAACGACGTGTTCGTGAACGCGGTGATGCAGGACACGACCGGCATGCTCAAGCTGTCGACGCCTCCGGCTCCCGATCTCAGCTATATCCGATCCTCGCTGCTTCCGAATATGTGCGAGGCGGTTGTGAAGAACGAGCGTTATTTTAACGAATTCTCGATGTTCGAAGAGGCGCAGGTGTTCACCGACAGTGATTACACTTCTCCTTATGATGCTACCGAGTCCCTTCCGAAGCAGCGCCGCAACATCGCGGGCTCCATCGCAAGCGCGACGAAGAAGGTTAATGACCTGTTCCGTGAGCTGAAGGGCTTCCTTGAGTACATGCCGCGCTACACGCACATGGAGGGCTTCACCTTTAAGAAGGATGTTAAGCCGGTATGGGCGGACAATGTGGTTTGGCAGAACATCTACGTCGGTGACGTAAAGGTCGGAGACCTCGGTCTTGTTGCCAAGAAGGTGACCATGGACTGCGGTATCAAGAACCTTTCCGTTATGGTATTTGAGATGGATACGACGCTTCTGAAGCCCCTCATCTCGAGAACCAACAAGTTCACGCATCTCGCCGAGTACCCGGAGACCGATTACGATATTTCGATGCTGTTCGATTCTTCCGCTACCTGGGAAGAAATCAAGAGCGTGATTGCCGTTAAAGAAGCCGGCCCTGTCAAGAACGCAAGCTTCGTAGACGAGTACCGCGGCAAGCAGATTCCCGCCGGCAAGAAGTCGGTAACGATCCGCCTGACCATCGGCTCGAAGGAGAAGACCCTCACCTCCGACGAAATCGAATCTGCCGCTAACAGCGTCATGAAGCAGCTGAGCAAGAGGATGGGCGCGGAGCTGAGGACGCAGTAGAGCAGCGGGCGCTGCCGGCGTGGCTGTTGCAGCGTAGGCGCTGGCGGCTGTTTTCTCCCTCTGGACGGAAATTCGGCCCACCTGGAAGCCAAAATGGCTCCCAGGTGGGCCTTTTTTGTGAGGCTTTTTCCTTGCGGAGGGCCGCGGCGGCCCACCGGAGACGGGAATTTGC
>DBWJ01000022.1 GCA_002308955.1 Lachnoclostridium sp. UBA1241
TGCGGCGGGAAATCCACCACCTGCTCTTTAAGCAAAACGTCCAAAGCAACACGGTCGAAGAACGGTGCTTTCAGATGCATACCTACGCTCCAGGTCGTCTGGTAGCCGCCGAGACGCTCAACGATGTAAGCGTGCGCCTGCGGTACGACTCTGAGGCAGGAAGCCGCAAGAATGATCAGAACGACGATGCCGATTATGGTCCAGATCACGCCTGCAGGGATGTCATTGGTTGTTTCCGCTAAAAATGTGAACATGTTTTAATCCTCCTTCGGTTGAATGATGAGTTTTACACCCTCCACACGGGCAACGGTTGCCAGGGTGTTAGGGGGAAATGTGACACGGTCGTCGAAGCTTCTTGCAGCCCATTCCATTCCCGAAAGAACGGCTCTTCCCGTTCCGCTGTAATTGTTGACTTCCTCCGTTACGCGAACGGTCTGTCCGATTGCGGACTCAACGTTCGTCTTGGCGCGGCGGCGGTTAAACCGGCGAAGCGCGGAAGGACGGCAGAAGAGGAACAGGGCAACGGAGCATACAAGAAATACAATGAATTCCACCACGATATTATCGCAGAAGAGGCTCACGAGAAATGCGACGAATGCGCCTCCGGCGAACCAGATGGTGGTGAGAGCCAGCGTGGCGGCCTCGACGATCAGCAGCACAGCCAGGATGGCAAGCCAGTATAACGGGTTCATAGAGCACCTCCTTTTTCTCCCTGCGTTTCTGAAGCTGCCGGTTCGGACAGTTCCTCACCGGGTTCTCCCCCAAGCAGGGAATTCATTACGTAAGCATAGATGTCGGCGTTCTTCTGACGCCAGCGGGAACAGACGGTCTTGGCATTTTCCTCGGTAGGAACCGTAATGCGGATCTCGATCACGGTGGTGTCACGCTCGACTACCTTGAGCTCGCAAACATACTCGTTCTTCTTCGCTTCGTAGTAGTCGGCGATGTTTGAAACCTCCTCGCGCAGGATATACTGCTGCTCGGTGAGGAACATGTCAATGTCGTCGCGGATGTTACGGGATATGTTCTGATAGAAGAAGGAGAGGGTTTCCTTTCCCTCCGGCGTAATCCGGTACAGGTAGTTGTTCTTCATCTCCTGAAGGCTGATGTAGCCGTCGTCGACGAGCGCCTCAAGCACCTGCTGGACATTGAAATAGTTCGTATACTCCTTCGCCGTGATGAAATCCGTCAGCTGCGAATTCGTCATCGGAAAATCGACACGGTCGAGAATATACAGAATAATCAATTTATAAAGCATTAACGCTTCGGGTTGCATGGAAAAACCTCCCTACAGAACATCCGTGTATACAAAGAGGCTGTTGCACGGTAGGTACAACAGCCTCTGAAAAGTCAATCGATTACTGCGGCAACTCGGTAGGAGTAGCCATTCCGAGGCTTGCTTTGAGGGCTTCGAGCTCTGCATCCACGTTCGGATCGTTGATGTACTTCGCGGTAAGATCCTTGATGGAGTTTGCAGGATTGGAGGCATTGAGTTCGGCAACCGCCTGAGCCTTGTCCATTCTCTTGTTTGCGAGCTGCTCATAGCGCTCGAAGCTTGCGATGGAGTTGTTNNNGTCATCTTGTTGATCTTCTCCTGAGCCTTTGCTACTGCAATCTTGCCCTTAATGGTTTCCTTACGGGTTTCAAGCTCTTTGATATCGGTAGTAAGCTTGTCGTGCATGTCTCTCATCTTCTGAGAGTTGTCATGAGCGATAGCGTAGTTAGCCTGAAGGTCTACGAGCTTAGCGGAAAGCTTGGACTTCTCAGCGAGGAATCTCTTCGCATCCTCTTCATTGCCGGCGGTGAGAGCCTTAACGGCATAACTCTGCATCTTATCGATTTCAGCCTGGCAGTCATCAACCTGACGCTTGCAAGCCTTCTCCTGAGCCATAACGGAAGCAGTTTCCTGCTTAACTTTTACAAGATCGTCACCCATATTCCGAAGGCACTGATCGATCATCTTCTCCGGATCCTCTACCTTATCAAGCAGAGCGTTAATGTTCGCGGACATGATGTCTTTGAATCTGGACAAAATTCCCATAATTCTTACTTCCTCCAAATGATTTCTTTTGTTCGGAATTACCCGACTGAATTCATTTTATTATATTTGGCGGGGATAGTCAAGTAAAAAAAGGTAAAAATTATTTACACTTGTCCATTTTCCGCAGATGTTATATAATGAATGGAGTTTTTATGGCATTTGCGGCAAATGCCATGCGGCAATTGAAGGATATGGGGAACATTATGTGGATTGCAGATAAATGGAAAGATTACGAGGTGATTGACACCTCCGCAGGCGAGAAACTGGAACGGTGGGGCGCATACCGGCTGATCCGTCCGGACCCGCAGGTGCTCTGGAACACCGAGCGGAAGAATCCGGCGTGGAGTAACCCGGACGCGCATTATCACAGAAGCAGTAAGGGCGGCGGAGAGTGGGAGTTCTTCCATCTGCCGAAGGAGTGGCAGATTTCCTACGGAACGCTTCGTTTCAATCTGCAGCCGTTCAGCTTTAAGCATACCGGGCTGTTCCCGGA
>DBWJ01000010.1 GCA_002308955.1 Lachnoclostridium sp. UBA1241
TGGTGGGATTTCGGACGTAAACAGGGAGGACTTTACCTGTTCGCGCCGACCATCACGCAGGAGAATGCGTTCTGGTATCGCGGCACGGCCGACGCCCTGTATCAGAACAAGGATTTCCTGCAGAACAGCCATGAGCCGTATGTGGTTATCGCTTCCGGCGACGGCATCTATAAGCTCGATTATAACCAGGTAATCAATGCGCACATTGATACGCTTGCGGATATTACCGTTGTGACGACCGAGCTTCCCGAAGGCGTGGATAATTCCCGTTTCGGTACGGTTGTGACGGACGACGAAAACCGGATTATCAGCTTCGAGGAGAAACCGCTTGGGTCCGCGAACCGCATCGTTTCGACCGGCGTATACGTAATCCGCCGCCGTCTGCTTCTCGAACTTCTCGAGAAGTCGATTAAGAACAACAACTTCGATTTCGTAAGCGGCGTTCTGACCCGTTACAAGAATCAGAAGAAGATTTGCGCATACCGGATGGAAGGATACTGGAGCAATATCGCGACCGTGAACGATTACTATCGGACCAATATGGATTTCCTGAACCGGGAGATCCGCGACAGCTTCTTCAAGCAGTACCCGGACATCTACTCGAAGGTGGACGATCTTCCGCCGGCGAAGTACAACCCGACCGCCTGCGTACGGAACAGCCTGATCGCTTCCGGAAGCATCGTGAACGGCTACGTGGAGAACTCCGTAATCTTCAAGAAGGTTTATATCGGCAACAACGTAACGATTAAGAACTCGATCATCTTAAACGACGTCCAGATCCGTGACGGCGCATACATTGAAAACTGCATCGTCGAGAGCCGCGGCACCATCCCCGAAGGGGCGCGCCGTGTCGGCGAAGGCGAAATCCTTATCGTAGACGAGAAGGCGGAGAGATACTAAAGTTACTCAGGATGCCCCCGGTGAAAGCCGGGGGCGTTTTGCCATGAGGTGAGGACAAATGGGACAAAAGAACAGATGGGTGCTGATTTCGGTTGCATGCGTGGCGGTAGTATTTGTCGCCTTGCTGATTTGGAAAGTCCTCCTCCGACACAATCGGGCGTATGACGATTTCTATTCCATGGAGCTGAACACATCTGTGGACACAACGAAGAAGTTCGATGAGAACTGCAAGAAGGTCTATCAGATGACGGATCGTTTTTTGAAGAGTTTACCCTATTCAGGAAAGTATCCGGCAGGAAAAGCAACCGGCCAATACACAATCGATACGATTCCTGCCGACGGATATCCGGACTACTATGCAGGAAAGTATATCAATGCGGATGGAAAGCTGATTATTCTGATTAAGGAAAGTTACTTCAAGGAAAAGTACCGCAAATGTGATTGGTATAAAGAGCTGACCGAAATGCTCGGAAGTGAGGACTTTGGGTGTCGTCCCGCCAAATACAACTATACCGAATTGATAAACGGAATGTCCGATTATGCCTGGGGATTACTCGGCCAGACAATGAAAGATCTGGGGATTGAATCAAGCGGTGCCGGCCTTAGTGATTATGAAAACAGAATCTGCATCCGTGTTAAGACGGAAGAAGATGAGCAGAAAGTTCAGACGCTGCTTCCCAATGACATGTACCAAACAGAAGTATTCGACGAGGAGATATGGTGGTAAGGCATTGCCCCGGTATTGCTTGCCTTTTCCCCTGCTGTCGAGGCAGCAGGGGCGTCCGTCACCCGGAACGGCAGCAAGGCGCGTCTCTTGAAAATGGGTATTGACAAACCACAGCAGTTACTGTTATGATGTGTACATATTTGGAACCGATGAGCAAGAGAAGTAGCTTAAGGGAACGATTCAAGAGAGCCGCAGGCGGTGGAATTGCGGTATCCGGAACTTTTGTGAATGGACTTGTGAGGGCGAACCGAAAGCGCAAGCAAGTAGGGGAGACGTGAACCGCACGTTACAGCGGAACATGTATGATAGTACATGGCAGAGTGTATGCGAGAGCATAAAGATAGGTGGCACCGCAGAGGATTTAATCCCCTGTCCTATGAGAGTAGGACAGGGGTGTTTTTATTTTTCGAAGCGGATTGCGAATGACCTTGACTTGTGAAAAATCTCCGATTCCGAATAAAGAAAACATCACATTTTCCGAAAAGGAAAGAAAGGAATCCATTATGAGCACTGAAATCCCGTACAAGATTTATCTGGCTGAAGAGGAGATGCCCAAGGCATGGTACAACATGCGCGCGGACATGAAGAATAAGCCCGCGCCGCTTCTTAACCCCGGAACCCTGCAGCCGATGACGGCAGAGGAACTCGGCGGCGTATTCTGCGACGAGCTCGTTAAGCAGGAACTCGACAACGATACTGCATTCATTGATATCCCGCAGGAAATCCGCGATTTCTACAAGATGTACCGTCCTTCACCGCTGGTTCGCGCTTACTGCCTTGAGAAGAAGCTCGGCACCCCGGCGAAGATTTACTACAAATTCGAAGGCAACAACACCTCCGGAAGCCACAAGCTGAATTCCGCAATCGCGCAGGCATACTACGCAAAGAAGCAGGGCCTTAAGGGCGTTACCACCGAGACCGGTGCCGGCCAGTGGGGCACAGCCCTCTCTATGGCCTGCTCTTTCTTCGACCTCGACTGCAAGGTCTATATGGTCAAGGTCTCCTATGAGCAGAAGCCGTTCCGCCGCGAGGTTATGCGGACCTACGGCGCAAGCGTTACCCCGTCTCCGTCCGAGACCACCGAGGTCGGCAAGCGGATTCTTGCAGCGCATCCCGGAACCGGCGGAAGCCTCGGCTGCGCCAT
>DBWJ01000057.1 GCA_002308955.1 Lachnoclostridium sp. UBA1241
GCGGAGGAAGTGTCCGAAACGACTGCGCCGGCCGAGCCGGCTGCGAAGTAAGCTACCGGTTTCCTGAAAGTTGATTTTTCTAAAAATCCAGGATAGAACACCGAAACTGAGGAGGTTCCCATGAAACGGATTTTGCTCATTGTTGTGCTCCTTGTGTCGCTTCTGACCGTGCCCGCCCTTGCGGACGGCGGAACGGCTCCGAAGGAGATTTACACGGTTGACGATTTGCTTGCCGTAGCGTCCGACCCGTCCGGCTCCTACATTCTGATGGCGGACATCGACATGAACGGCGTAGCGTGGCCGGCCATCACATTTACCGGAACATTCAATGGGAATCACCATATGATCCTGAACCTGAATAATGCGCAGGTTTCCACCGAGACACGTGTGACCTACGACGGAAACCGAAAGACGTACGACACGCATTTTGCGGCGCTGTTCGCGATTTTGGACCACGCGACCGTAAGAGATCTTCGTCTCATCAACATGGACAACACCCACACCTTCGAGGGCGACTGCTTCCTCGGAACGATTGCGGGCTTTGCCTCCGAAAGCACGATTGAAAACTGCGAGATCAGCGGTACCGTGCGGCTCGACGTTACCGGCAAAATGTTCGGAGTCGGCGGCGTCATCGGCTTCGGTAACTGCGTTGTGAAGGACTGTACCGCAGACGTTACGCTGATCAATATCGACCTTGACAAGGACCACCGCGACGAGCAGTTCCTCGGCGGCGTGTGTGGCGCCGGCTACCCGGACATCGACGGCTGCACCGTGAACCTCGCCGGTTACATCTCCGACCACGGCTACGTGCACAGCGGCGGACTTGTGGGCATGTACATCGTGTACCCGCAGCGTTTCTCCAGAAACGGCTACATTAAGAACAACAAGCTGGACGGCTTCATCACTTTCTTCGAAGATAACTCCGACCGCCGCGCATACTGTGAGGCGCGCTGCGGCGAGATCATGGACTGGCAGTTTTCCGACTCCGGAAACGTATATCATTTCACGCGTGACGAGCGGCGCACCTACACCGTAAATCTGCTGCCCCACGAGTGTGAGACGCCGGATTACAACGACGTCACCGTCGATCCGTCCTGCGAAAATCCCGGCTACACGGCGCACATCTGCAAGACCTGCGGATACACCTACCGTGACAGCTACGTGCTCCCGAAGCACACGCTTTCCGAGACGTATGACGTCATAAAGGAAGCGACCCTTACCGAGACCGGTATCGGCGAATTCACCTGCACCGCCTGCGGCGCCAAGATCCGTCAGGAGCTTCCGATGCTTTCCCCTACCCCGACGCCTACGCCGGAGCCTACAATTGCTCCGACCGCAACGCCTGTAGCGACCGAATCGGTGGCCGCGGCACCTTCCGATACAACCGCTGAGAAGGATCAGGCCAAGGACAACAGCAAGATCATTCCGATCATCTGCGGCATTCTGATCCTTGCCTCCGCCGTACTTCTCGTCCGCATCATCATCCACGCAAAAAGAATGAAGAGACGGTAGATTCAGCTAAAGACTGAAGAGACAGCAGATTCTGTTGAAAACTAAAAAGACCATCGCACTGAGTGCGGTGGCTTTTCTTTTTCAAGACGCGCTGCGGATATGTCCCCGAAAAGAATTGCCTGTGGCAGTGCCCTTAGCCGAGCCGAAATCACCTCTTAGAGCGGCAAGGCGCGAGGACGCCACCGAGCGGCTTAATTGCCGCTCTTAGAGGAAGTTTGGCGAGGCGTTACTGCGCAATTCATTTGGGGACATATCCGCATCAGTTTAAAAAAGGAGGCCGCCGCACTCAGTGCGATGACCTCATATAGCTTTAGTATTTGTCGAGCAGGCTCCATGCATCGGCTGCTTCAAGCCCGAGCTTCCAGCCGGCGTACCCGGCTAAGCCGTAATTGGAAATCAGCTTCAGCTTGTACTCAAGGGATGTCACGTCTTCGATCCAGTACTGGTACTTAACGTCCTTCTTTACATACTCGGCGTAGTACTGCTTCAGTTCATCATCCCACTGAAGCTCGGCACCGGCTTTCGCCTGCTCCATGATCGTCGTCATGCCGCCGTTCTCGATGGTGAGGTTGCCGTCCTTGTCCGTCATCCATACACGGTTAAAGAGCGGAACGCCTAGGACGATCTTCTCCTTCGGAACGATCGCAAGCGCGTTCTTCACCGACATCTCCACCCACGGATACGAAGCGACGGAGCCCGCTCCGGAGCCCTTGTAGTGCTCGTCATAAGCCATGAAGATCAGATAGTCGAGAACGTCCGCCTGGTCGGCAAGCTGGTAATGCACCTTACCTGCGTTCGGAACGAAGTTGTCAACGGAAAGAACCAGGTTATTCTCACGACACAGCAGATACAGCTCACGGATGAACTGAATGTAATGCGGGCCGGAATCCTTGGTGATGAACTCGAAGTCGAGATTGATTCCGTCCGCGCCGACACGCACCACTTCGTTTACGAGATTTCTCTCGAGATTGTTCCGGTATTCGGTATTCGAAAGAATGTCATAGCCCTTGACGTCGGCTGCGAAGTCGCTGCAGAGCGCCCACACCTGAATGCCCTGGCGGTGCGCCTCTTCGACATAGGAGGCATTGGCAAGCGTTGTGATCTCACCGGTTACGTCCTTGAAATCAAACCAGGTCGGAGCAATGACATTGATGCCATTCGTATTCAAAAGCGCGGCACGGAGCTCTTCTCCGCCCTGCGGGGCCCAGATCTGGTGCCACATGAGATGTACGTGGGAAATCGTCGAGGTGCGCGGATAATCCTTGATGCTTGCGTGAATCATCATCTCGCTCTCGCTGCTCAGATCCGACATTGCCACATAACCGGTCTGCCCGTCCTCGGTGGAAACCGAGTAGTATCCGTTCTCGGAATTGCCGGTCATAATGACGGAATCTCCCGCCTGAAGATTTACGACGATGTCCTTCTGCAGCGAAGCGCCGATACGGACTGCCGTATCCTTATTCGCGGTCATGGACGGGAATCTGACGCCGTTCTTAAACAGAACGACACGGCGCGGTTCGTAAAGAATCCGCGTGCTCACGTCCGAGTATTTCACAAACACCTCAGTGGACAGATAAAGCTTTCCTTCGAACGTACGGAACATCGCCGTCCGGTCCGCCTTATTCTCATCCCCCTCACGGTGATTCATGTTATTGGGCCAGTAGTACAGGATCGTATTCGGTGTCGTGATGATCATCTGCTCTTCCGAACGGTTGTAATAAAACCGGGAGTCCAGACTCTTCACTACGGAATACGGAATGTAAATCTGCCCGTCGCTCCGAATGGAGCGGTCTTCATTGACCACGCCGTTGATGACAAGCAGGAACAGATCCTCGGAGAGCTTGTAATACTCTTCCTGGTCTGCCATTTCCTCGGATGCTTTCGCTCCGCCTTCGTTCTTGTCGCCTCCGGCGCCTTTATCTATCGCGCATGCCGTCAGCCCCAGAAGCAGGACGAGGCACATAAGCAGTGTTAAACGTTGTCTCATTTTCCCCTCCGAAAAGTTGCTTAACAAACATAGTATATCACAATCCTATGGGAAAAGAAAGAAAAAGAATTTCTCCTTTCTTGACGAACCGGCGGGAAACCGATATAATGAGTGTCGGTACAGAGCCGGACGGACAGACGGGTCCGGGGCTATGGCCGAAGGAAAGGAGCGTAATCATGATCATCACAAAAGATATGAAGATCGGCGACATCATTCGTGCCGATTTCAACATTGTAGAGATTCTTATGGGTGCCGGAATGCATTGTGTCGGATGTCCCTCCGCACAGGGAGAGACCCTCGAGCAGGCATGCATGGTACACGGCATCGACGTAGATGACCTCGTTGAAGAAATCAACCAGTTCGAGAAGAGCCAGGCATAAGATTTCACGCAAAAAGCCCGCCGCACGTAGCGACGGGCATTCTTTTTTCTATTCCGCTCCGCTCAGGGCATCGATTAAACCTTTAATGCCCTGTTCACGGTAGATGTCTTTGTAGTAGGAAACCTCCTCGGAAATCAGTCCGTCTATGACCTTCATCCCGAGCAGCTCCACAGGGGCTTTGTCGTCGGTCATGATGTGATCCCCGGCCCGGTACGGTGTCATCTGCTCCCGAACCCGGTTCATCAGTTCCACAATCTCCGCATCGTCCTCGCGTAAAATGTTATCGTTAAACCGTTTGGTAAGCCCGCCTCCGCACGATGCGAAAAGCTCGGTGTTCGTGCTTCCGGGAACGTCAACGGTGTACACCTCGTCGAACACGGACGCGATGGTGTCGGAAAGCGCCTCGTTAATGCTTCCCTCTCCGTCCCCGCGCATGTTCATGTTGACGACCATGACGCCGCCCTCATTCAGACGGTCCCTTACGAGGCGGAAGAACTCCACGGAGGACATCTGGAACGGGATTGTGATATCCTGATAGGCATCCACCATGATCACGTCGTAGCAGCGGTCGTCGGCGTTCAGAAACGCTCTTCCGTCATAGGTGATCACCGGGATGTCCGGCGACAGATTGAAGTATTCTCTTGCAAGGTCGGTAATCTTCTGATCGATTTCCACACCGGTCCAGGAAATGCCGTCGAAATAACGGTTGCACTGCGTGGCAAATGTGCCTGTCCCCATTCCGAGAACCAGAATATCAAGTCCGTCCTTTTCGTTGAGACCGGCCATCAAAGGCGCAGCCATCGCGTAGTCATAATAGTATCCGGTAAGGCGTTTCTCCTTAACATAAACCGACTGCACGCCGAAGAGCACGTTGGTCGAAAGCGCGACCTCCTCGCCGTCATCGCTGACCTGCAGGTAATTATATACGGACTCGCCTTCGTAGGTCAGGTCATCTTCCCAGAACGCGAAGCTGTCATTGTGCCCGAAGATACAGCACAGGATGAAGAGGAGCATCGCGGCCGGTACCTTTTTCATTTGCCGTAAGGCAATCTTTGAACTGACGAAATACACCACGGAAAGGAGCAGCAGGATCCCCGCGAAGATCAGGAACGTCCATGCGGTTCCCACTGCGGGAATGCTGATGAAGGTCGGAACGAAGGTTCCGATAATGCTTCCCACGGTGTTGAAGGCGTTCAGGTTTCCGACGGTCCGTCCGCTGTCATTTAAGCTGTCCATCGTGTATTTGACGAGGGAGGGAGTAACCGTCCCCAGAAGAAACAGCGGAAATACGAAGATGACCATGCAGGCCGCAAAGCCCGCGATGATCAGGAAATTGTTGTTGACCGAAAGGATCAGAAACGCGGATATACCGACAATGATGTACTTTCCGATAACCGGGATCAGCGCGATCCAGAGGGCTGCAATCAGAATCCGCACATACAGCCGGTCGGGATTCGGATTCTTATCCGCGCTGCGGCCGCCGTAGATATTGCCGAGTGCCATTGCGATCATGATGGTGCCGATGATAATGGTCCATACGATTTGCGAAGAACTAAAATATGGCGCAAGCAAACGACTTGCGCCAAGTTCAACCGCCATTACGGACATTCCCGCGAAAAACTCAGTCAGATACAGGAATATCTTCTTGTTCAAAATCGGACGTTTCTTGTCCATTGTCCCTCCAAAGCGTATTAAAACTCTGCCAGCTGCTTTATGACGTCCTTGGTCATCAGGCAGGAATAGTGTTCCTTATAGAAGGACAGGTTCGCCTTCGAAAGCATCTCCCCGTACTCGCATGCGATGTTGCATACGCGGTTGAAATCCTTAGCGGACGTTCCCGACAGGAAGAAGCAAAGCAGGTAAGTGTGGTCCCGGTCAATCCGGTACAGAATGGCATCGCCGCTGTAGAAGTCTTTCACCGACCGGGCAAATGCCACAAGGTTATCGAAGCTCTTAAAACAGAAGGCCTTCGCCTCCTCCAAAGTAACCGCAGGCTTGTCGGATGCTTCCGTCTTCTCGGTCTTAAGCTCTCCCATCCGTTTCCGGATCAGATCCAAAAGGCCGTTATCCAAAATATTCAGTCCGGTTGCCTGGGAATCGGTCTCTTCCATATCCTCTTCGGCATCCGGGTCTTTCTTATAAGGTGTGAAGGTGGAAAAACGGGTATCCAGCTCTTCGGGATTGTCTACTTTTGTGATAATCAGAACAAGAGATTCCGCAGAAGTCGGTATGGCTTCAATCATCAGCGGAGAATCGTCTGCCTCAAAGTCACACTCAATCGAGGCCTTCTCCATCATATCGCGGAACAGTTCCTTTGCCTTGCCGGAGCCATAGGCAAACTCACTGAGCTTCAGCTGGCGGTCTTTCAAATCCTGAGGATTCAATGTGCAGCGAATCTGATTTTCGTTGATCTTTTCAATCTTCATATGCCTGACTCCTTTCTTTTGGTAATTCCATTATACCATTTTGGTACTGAAAGTATAAGGTAAATGTGCTGTAAAGTCAATGAACTTTTTGTGAAAAATGCCAAGGCTCAAACGCCGTGATATGCGTCATCCGTCGGCATTTCGTCATAAAGAATTCCTCCGATTCGGACACCCTGCCGATAGATTCGATACGCAGGTTCACCTATACTGAATACGTGGCGGGTTTCTGAAGCCGAGGCGTTAATAAAAAACGAATCCGGGAATGTGGGAAATTATACTGCGGGGTGAATCTCTTATCTGAAACGGAATCTTTTGCGCGGATAGTTGTAACGCGTAAATGTACACGGCACCTGCGACAGGGTACCCTTCGGCCGGAAAGAGAATCTTGATTGGAAGTCACTGCCTCACACACCGTGTTTTCCTCCCTCTTTCCGTCCGTGCGGGACCGCTTTTCGGGCGAAACCCTTGTTTTTGGGTTCCTCTTGTGATACGATAATAGGAGAAACAAAATGATTAAGTATTTCAATGGTATCTGGGTCGAATGGGATATAAAGAAGAATAAGATCAACTTTGAAAAACACGGAATTGACTTTGAAACAGCCGGACATATTTTTAACAATCCTTATATAGAAATGTATGACGCAGATCACAGTGTATATGAAGATCGATATATTGCAATCGGTATTGTAAGAAATATATACCTGTATGTAGTCTATACCCCAAGAAGAGACTGTTATCGTTTGATTTCCGCACGAAAGGCGAAAGCGCTGGAAAGGAGGCTATATGATCAAGAGAACATTTGTAAGAAAAGATGACAAGCTGACACCTGAACAGGAAAGAATGCTCGACGAGTTGGCGAACCGTCCTGAGGAAGCGGACGTGGCAGATGAAGATTGCCCGGACCTTTCGCCCGCCATGATCAAGGCCTTCGAGTGCCTTATTCGTCAATCCAAGAGAGACAAACAATCTCTTTGTCAAAAATGCGTAAAATGACACACCACCGACGTTCACACGAATTTCGCTTGCATTTGACACACAAATGATATATGATAATGGCGACGGCGAGAACGTCAATACCGTTTGAGGAGGAAATGTAATATGGCATATGTAATCGGCGACGCTTGTGTTGCTTGCGGATCTTGTGCAGACGCTTGCCCTGTTGGCGCTATCAGCGAGGGCGACGGAAAGTATGAAATCGACGCTGACGCTTGCTTGGAGTGTGGCTCCTGCGCAGCTCAGTGCCCGATGTCTGCAATTTCCGAAGGCTAATCATAGCAATTAATTACAGGGGGCTGTCGCACCAAGCGACGGCCCCCTCTTTTTTGTGACGGCACGCTGCGGATGTGTCCCCGAAAAGAATTGCATGTAAGGCGCTCTTAGCCGAGCCGAAATCACCTCTTAGAGCAGCAAGGCGCGAGGACGCCACCGAGCGGCTTATTCGCTGCTCTTAGAGGAAGTTTGGCGAGGCGTTGCCGCGCAATTCGTTTGGGGACATATCTGTAGCGTGCCCGGGAAAACACAAGGGCCGTCGCTTGGTGCGACAGCCCTTCCTTTTTACTCTTCTTTCTTTTCTTCCTTGCGTTCGCGGTTTTTGTCCAGGTTGACGAACTTGGTGAGCTGCGGAACGAATCCAAGTTCCACGGTACCGATCGGACCCTGTCTCTGCTTACCGATGATTACCTCGGTAATGCCCGCCTTATCGGTATTCTTGTGATAGTACTCATCGCGGTATAAGAACATAACCACGTCGGCATCCTGCTCGATAGCGCCGGAATCGCGGAGGTCCGAAAGAATCGGGCGCTTATCGTCACGCTTCTCCACTTCACGGGACAGCTGTGAAAGCGCGATGACCGGACAGTTGATCTCACGGGCCAAAGCCTTTAAACTTCGGCTGATCTCGGAAACCTGCTGCTGGCGGGAATCGGAATTCTTTCCGCCGGACATCAGCTGCAGGTAGTCAATGATTACGAGCTGCAGATTCTTCTCAAGCTTCATCTTACGGCACTTGGAACGAAGCTCCTGTATGGAGATCCCCGGCGTATCATCAATCATCAGCGCCGACTCTCCGAGCACTCTCGCGCTGTTTACGAGGTCGTTCCAGTTGCTGTCCTCCAGATTACCGGTACGGATCTTCTGCGCATCCACGCCGGAATGCATTGCAAGAAGACGGTTCGCCAGCTGGACCGCATTCATTTCGAGACTGAATACGGCAGTAGGAATCTTGTTCTTCACCGCAATGTGCGACGCAAGGTTCAGTACAAATGCCGTCTTACCCATGGAAGGTCTTGCGGCGATCAGAATCAAATCGGACGGCTGCAGGCCGGCAGTCTTGTAATCGAGATCCAGAAAGCCGGTTGCGATACCGGTTACCGCGCCCCGGTTCTTGTATGCGCTTTCCACGTTCTGAATGGCCTTTACAACCACTTCTCCGATGGGCGTCATGTCACCGGTGCTTCGCTCCTGGAAAAGCCGGAAAAATTCCGCCTCCGCGCGCTGGAACAGTTCTCCGGTGTCCTCTTTGTCGAGATAAGCCGCGCCGGACATCTCTTCGGATACCTTGATGAAGGAGCGGAGTCTTGCTTTCTCGCGAACAATCTGGGCGTAATGCTTCACATTTGCCGAGGAAGGCACGGCATCCAGAAGGTTTCCGATATATTCAACGGAACAGAGTTCCTCGGGCATCTGCTTCATGCGGAGCCGGTCCTGCACCGTAACAAGGTCTGCTTCAATCCCCTCGTTTTGGAGTTCGCTGAGGGTTTCGAAATAGGTTCCCATCGTCTTGTCGTAGAAGCATTCCTTCGTGAGCATCTCCGTTGCCGCGAGGATGGCTTCCCTGTCCATGATCATCGAACCGATAACGGAATGCTCTGCTTCGACGCTGTGCGGGGGAACGCGTTTGATCAAAGTCTCATCCATTGTCAGTTTCCTTCCACCTTAACGGTAAGCTCCGAGGTGACCTGCGGATGCAGCTTCACCGATGCGGTAAATGTGCCCTCGTTGCGAATCGGATTCGCGAGGGAAATCTTCTTCTTGTCAATCGTAAGCCCGAGCTGCTCCTGCATGGCCTCGGCGATTTCTTTAACCGATACGGAGCCGAATACGCGGCCGTTCTCGCCGGTCTTAATGCGGATGGTAACGGCGCTTCCGTCAATCTTCTTGCCGAGCTCCTGCGCAGCCTCAAGCTGCTCCTTCTCAAGCTTAGCCTGCGCCGCCTTCTGCAGTTTAAGGTCATTCAGATTCTTCGCGTTGGCCTCAAGACCGAGCTTCTTCGGAAGGATGAAGTTGCGGGCGTAGCCGTCGCTGACCTTCACAATCTCGCCTTTCTTGCCGAGGGATTTTACATCCTGTATCAAGATAATGTCCATTAAAGTTCTCCTCCTCGTTTCATCGCATTCAGGACAGCCTTCACTCTGCGGACTGCCTCCTGCGCGTCAATATCCGTAAACTGGGCTCCGGCCACCGTCATATGACCGCCGCCGCCGAGTTTTTCCATGATTACCTGCACGTTAACCTCGTCAACCGAGCGCGCGCTGACATAAATCTTATCCTTGAACGGTGTGAAGACGAAGGACGCGCGGATGCCGTTGATCTCCATCAGGTCGTTCGCCACCTGCGCGCCGAGTACCGTCGGCGATTCCACGCCTTCGGCATCGCAGATTGCAAGCGCAAACGAATCGAGGAAAATCTCGGTTCCGGCAATTGCCTTAGCCTTCTCAAGGTATTCGTTCATATCCATCCGGAAGGCCTTACGGATTCTGGTAATATCCGCGCCGTTTCGGCGAAGGAACGCGGCGGCTTCGAAGGTACGCACGCCGGTCTTCGTAAGGAAGTTGTTCGTATCGATCATGATGCCGGAGTACATTGCCTCCGCCTCAAGCGGTCTTAATTTCAGGCCGTTGCCGATGTACTGCAGAACCTCCGCAACGAGTTCGCAGGCCGAGGACGCATACGGCTCCACATAGGAGAGCTGCGCGTTCTCGATGGAATCCGTCGTAAGACGGTGATGGTCGAGCACGATGATGTCATGCATCAGGTCAACCAGCTCAGGGCACTCCGTAATGCTCGGACGGTTTACGTCGACGATTACAAGAAGGTCCTCTTCCGGTCTCGCCAGTTCCTGTGCCTTCAGGTTACTGATGAACATATCCTCTTCGTACTCGTTGCTGTTAAAGAACTGCGAAATCAGCGGACGCACAGAGCTGCCGACTTCGTTTATGACGATATGCGCCTTCTTTCCGAGATGCTTCGCAATCCGGTATACGCCGATGCAGGCGCCGAACGCATCCACGTCGATATTGGCATGTCCCATGATAAATACGACGTCGCGGGCTTCCATCATCTCACGAAGCGCATGGGCTTTTACGCGGGCCTTAACCCTTGTGCTCTTCTCAACGGATTCGCTCTTGCCGCCGAAATAGGTAATGTTGTCGCCGTCCTTGACGACTGCCTGGTCACCGCCTCTGCCGAGGGCGAGGTCGATGGCTGCGCGGGCATATTCATAACCGGCAGCATAACTCGGGGCATTGACACCGAGACCGATGCTGACGGTAATCACGGACTCTGCGGTACCGAGGTTGACGGAACGCACTTCCTCGAGAATCGGGAACTTCTTGCCGGTCAGTTCCGGCAGATACCGGTTCTGGAAGACGAAAAAGTACTTATCCTTCTCGATCTTCTTGATCAGCGCGTTGATGGTCTGCATGTATTTGTTAATCTTCTGGTCCACAAGGGCGGTCAGAAGGGAACGTTTTACTTCGTCCACCGCCTCAAGCACTTCATCGTAGTTGTCGATGTATAAGAGGCCGCAAATCTGACGGTTGTCGTAGTTCTCCTGCTTTAAGAGACGGATCTCGGTCTCGTCGAAAAGGAACACGGCAACGAGACTGTCAATCTTCTTGCCCTTGGAATCGAAGATCTTCTGTGCCTCAAGATCCTCGTTCAGCTCGGGCGTATCAATCATTTCCATGAACAGCCGGTACTGCCGGTCGCCGATGACCGCGCGGTAGTTCCGCTCGTCTCCCGCCTGCTTCGGAAGGGAGAACGCCTTCACATCCGGCACAAGCTCCCGGATGGAATACCCGCGGTGTGACCGCTTGCTGACCTCACGGAACTGCTCGTTGTTCCAGATGACCGACCCCTCGGAATTGAGGAGCGCGTAAGGAACCTGCAGTTCTTCAAGGAGTTTTCTCTGCACCTTGTTGAAATCCAGCGCGAAATCGGTGTAGTCCCGTAAGATGTTCGATTTATGGTAGAGGAACAAAAAGACCGCAACGCCGTAGTAAATCACGGTGATGACAAGACACAGCGTGCCCGCCTCACGGCTCACGAAATACTCTCCGACCGACGCCACTAAAAGCAGCGCGCCGAGTAAAAACGGCAGGATCAGATAGACAGCCAACCTTTCTTTCCCGAGTTTCATAAGGACCCCCTCTTTAAGGAACAATCTTTCCATTTACTGTATCATATTTTCGGCGAAAAGGAAAGAGCAACCTGTAAAACCGCAACCAAAAAAGGGCACGCCGCAGCGTTACCCTTGTCTTTTCAAAATCTTCTCGGCATTCTCCGTGAGCATCAGGGACATCTCCCGCTCCGTAAGTCCGAGGCTTTTTAATCTCTCCAGTTCGGAAACCGGGCTCCACATCGGGTAGTCGGAACCGAACAAAAACCGCTCCGCTCCGTACATCCTTATAAGCTCCGCGGAACGCTTCTTTCCGAGATACATCATCGAACTGCTGCAGTCCAGGTAGCAGCCGGTATCAAGGAGATATTCCGCGGCCAGATCCTGTACCGACCAGCCGCCGAAGTGCGCCGCGATAAATGTGAGGTTCGGGAACCGCATAAGCACCTTCCTCACGCGTTCCGGCGAATCGAAATCGTACCGGTAGTCACCGCAGTGCACGAGAATCGGAAGTCTTCCTTCGATGCACTCGTACAGCTCGAACATCCGCGGGTCGTCTACATAAAAAAGCTGGGAATCCGGATGAATCTTCACACCGGAAAGCCCATTCGCTATCATTCGCTCTACTTCGTCACATTTGCCGGGGTAATCCGCATGCATCGTGCCGAACCCGACAAGCCGATCGGGGTGCTCTTTAACCTCGGCCGCAATGAAATCGTTAACACTCTCAACCTGGCGCGCGCCGGTAGCTACGGAGTGTACGATGAAATTCGTAATCCCGGCCTCGTCGCCGAGCTCCAAAAGGCGCTCCACCGTGCCGGTTTCGTTCATTTTGATGTTGTAAAAGTTACCCACACTGGCGGTCGCCTTCTCGGCAATCTTCGCCGGGTAGATATGTGCATGAAAGTCGTAGATATGCATTGTATATTTCCTTTGTTCTACATCAGTAGAATCATTATTCTTTATATGTTGTAGGAGGCAGAGATTATTTGCCGCCCGTCTGCATTTCGGAGAGCATCTTGTTGTACTGCTCCATATACTGGTCCATCAGTTGCGGATTCGAATAGATAACGATGCTCACCAGAATGATCGCAATCACCGCGAAAATCAGAAACGCTTTCGCGAAGGCGCGGCGTTCCTCGGTAGCATTGGCTCCGAAAGCGCTGATCAGCGCGATAACGAGAAATGCCACCCATCCGTAAGGCGGGATCAACAGAAGGAGCAATAACCCGAGCCAGTGAAGCGTCGTAAAAGGCCGCTTAACGCGGGTTACATCGGTTCCTTCGGCGGCCGCGGCAGTCTCCGCCTGAACGGACTCCGCTTCCGGTTTAAATTCTTCCTTCTCAACTCCGTGCTCACGAAGCGAAGCTCCGCAGTAATAGCAGAAATTCGCGCCCTCAATGGGATTCTTACGACCGCATACGCTGCAAACTTCCATGCTCTTTCCTCCGTCTTCTGGCTGTCATTCGGGATTATATCATACTTTTGTGAAAAAATGAAGAAAAATCCGAACGGATTGCAAACACTTGTATTTCCTTAGGTTTTAGTGTAAAATATATGAATAATGCTATCCATTTTGGGGAAAGGTTTTCTTATGGGAAAGACATCTTCCGGCAAGGACGGATTGAATATACTGATTGTCGGCGGCGGCAAGATCGGAAGCACCCTTATCGAGCAGCTCTACAAGGAAGGGCACGACATCACCGTAATCGACAAGAATGCTTCGATCATCCAGTCGCTGACGGACTCCTATGACATCATGGGAATCTGCGGAAACGGCGCAAGCTACACGATTCAGATGGAGGCCGGCATCGAAAGTGCGGACCTTTTAATCGCGGTGACCGATTCCGACGAGCTGAACCTTTTGTGCTGTACGGTTGCGAAGATGGTCGGACACTGTTCGGCGATCGCCCGTGTACGTACGCCGGACTACAGTAAGGAGGTCCCTTATCTCCGTGAGAAGCTCGGCCTTGCGATGGTTATCAACCCCGAGTACGAAACCGCAAAGGAAATCTCGCGTATTCTCTCCCTTCCGTCTGCCCTTGAGGTCAACTCGTTTGCCCACGGCCAGGCCGAACTGATTAAGTTTAAGATTCCGGACGGCAACATGATTGACGGCCGCTCCGTGGCGGAGCTCGGTAAGTCGATTATCGCGAGCATGATTATCTGTGTCGTGGAACGCGGCGACGAAGTCTACATTCCTTCCGGTCATTTCGTTGTAAAAGGCGGCGACACGCTCTCATTTATCGCGTCCCGAAAGGACGTCCTTTCCTTCCTGCAGCAGATCGGCATCCCGACCCGCCAGGCGAAGGACACAATGATTATCGGCGGCGGTAAGGCTGCATACTATCTTGCCTCCGCGCTCCTGCATCAGGGCGTTTCGGTCAAGATTCTCGAGAAAAACCGCCAACGCTGCGAGGATTTAAGCATTCTTCTTCCGAAGGCAACCGTAATCTGCGGTGACGGCACCGATGAAGACCTGCTCATCGAGGAGGGCATCCGCTCCACCGATTCCTTCGTTCCGCTTACCGGAAGCGACGAGGAGAACATTCTCCTTACGTTAAATGCGAAGAAGATCTCCGACGCGAAGGTCATCACAAAGATCAACCACCTGAATTATAAAAGCGTGCTCGGTTCGCTCGAACTCGACAGCGTCGTCTACCCGCGTTATATATGCGCCGAGGCGATTGTCGCCTATGTCCGCGCGAAGAAAGAGTCCCGCAACAACAGCAATATCGAAACGCTTTATCACCTTGCAAACCACCGCGTTGAGGCGCTGGAATTTGAAGTGACCGAGGAATCGTCGGTTACGGGTACTCCTCTTTACAAGTTAAACAAAAAGGACAACCTCGTCATCGCCTGCATCAACCGTGACGGACGCATCATCATTCCTTCCGGTCAGGATACCATTGAAGTCGGTGACGAAGTAACCGTTGTCACGACGCATTCCGGCTTCCGCGGCCTGCAGGATATTCTTGCTTAACGTTTTATCCGGCGTGATGCCTTGAAGCGTGAGAGTTTTTGTGTGAAGCCATATGATTTTCCGCATATGAATCTGTTTTATTTCAGGAGTTTTTGTTCATGAATCGCGCCATGATTCGAAACATATTGGGATCCGTTCTGGAGATTGAAGCAGCGCTTTTGTTCATCCCCGTTCTGACGGCCGTCTTCTACCGCGAGAGCGTAGGCTGGTATTATCTCGGTGCCGCCGCGCTCTGTTTCCTTGTGGGCTTTCTCTTTAAGCTAAGAAAGCCTAAGGATACGGTATTCTATCTGAAGGAAGGCTGCGTCATCACCGGACTCAGCTGGATTCTTCTGTCCTTCTTCGGATGCCTTCCGCTTTTTGCAAGCGGTGAAATTCCGCGGTTCGAAGACGCTCTTTTCGAGACGGTTTCCGGTTTTACGACAACCGGTGCTTCCATCGTTCCCGCCGTTGAGGAACTGACCCATACCGCGCTGATGTGGAGAAGTCTGACGCACTGGATCGGCGGCATGGGAGTTCTCGTTTTCCTGCTTGCGATTCTTCCCTCAAGCGGCAGCTCCCACATGAACATCATGCGCGCGGAAAGCCCGGGACCTTCCGTCGGTAAGCTGGTACCCAAGGTGCGTTCCACCGCGAAGATCCTTTATATGATTTACTTCGGCATGACCATCTTAGAGATTGTCTTCCTTCTCTTCGGGGGCATGACATTTTTCGAATCTGTCAATACCAGTCTCGCGACCGCCGGAACCGGCGGCTTCGGAATCAAGAACGACAGCCTGTTGAGCTACTCCCCTTATATCCAGTGGGTGGTGGCAGTCTTTATGATCCTGTTCGGCGTCAATTTCAACGTGTATTATCTGCTCCTGTTCGGGCAGGTACGGAAAGCCCTGAAATGTGAGGAGGTCCGTTATTATCTTCTCATCACGCTCGGCGCGATCGGAATCATCTGCGCGAATATTCTCGCAACCGTAGGCAATCTCGGCGACGCGTTAAGACATTCCGTATTCACGGTCGGCTCGCTGATCTCCTCCACCGGATTTGCGACGCTTGACTTTGATAAGTGGTCCGCAACGGCGCGTACGGTTCTCGTGACCTGCATGTTCATCGGCGCCTGCGCCGGAAGTACCGGCGGCGGCATCAAGGTGTCCCGTATCATCATCGCCTTCAAAACCGTTCTCAAGGAGCTCAACAGTTACATTCATCCGAAGGCGGTCAAGAAGGTGCAGTTTGAGGGCAAGCCCGTGGAGCACGAAGTGGTCCGCGCGGTCAACGTATATCTGATTACTTTCATGACGATCTTTGCAACGTCAATCTTCCTCGTATCTTTAGAGGGCAAGGATCTTGTGACTAATTTCACGGCGGTTATCGCAACCTTCAACAACATCGGTCCCGGACTCAACATGGTCGGACCGACAACGAACTATGCGCATTTCAGCGTGCTCTCCAAGATTGTCCTGATGTTTGACATGCTTGCAGGACGTCTTGAACTGTTCCCGATGCTGCTTCTGTTCCATCCGGGCATCATCCGCAGCTTCTTCAAAAAGAGCCCGGTCAAACAGTAAGGGGTTGCCATGGCCGATCGACTCATCTTCCATGTGGACGTCAACAGCGCATTTCTCTCCTGGACATCCGTGAAGCGCCTGCAGAACGGACTGTCCGACCTGCGCCTTGTGCCTTCCGTGATCGGCGGCGATGCCGGTACGAGAAACGGCATCGTTCTCGCCAAATCCATCCCTGCCAAACAATTCAAAATCGAGACTGCGGAACCGGTTTCGCTGGCGTTTCGGAAATGTCCGTCGCTGATTGTGGAACCGCCTGATTTTGCGTGGTATAAGAAATGCTCCAAGGCGTTCAAGGATATCTGCAGAAGCTATGCGCCGTCGGTTGAGGAATACTCCATCGACGAGTGCTTTCTTGACATGACGGGGACGAACCGCATCTACCCCGACCCGATTCAAACCGCCTACGAGATAAAGGACAAGATTAAAGACGACCTCGGCTTCACGGTCAACATCGGCATCGGTCCGAACAAGCTTCTTGCTAAAATGGCAGGCGATTTCGAGAAGCCCGACAAAGTCCATACCTTATTCCGCGAAGAGATTCCCACAAAGATGTGGCCGCTTCCCGTGCAGGACCTTCTGTACTGCGGCAAATCCTCATCGCAGGCATTGAACCGTGCCGGCATCTTCACCATCGGCGAACTCGCCGCAATGGACCTTACGGAGCTTCAGAAGCTGATGGGCGAACGCGGCGGACTCAGTCTGCATCGTCTCGCGACGGGCGAGGATGACAGTGAGGTCCGTGAGGAATTCGACGACGCTAAGAGCTACAGCATCGTCACTACCGAAGAGGAGGACATCTCCTCCTACGAACGGGCAGACCGGCTTCTTTTAGAGCTCGTGGACCGGGTTTCCAAGCGGCTTCGGCGGGATGAAGTACTGACCGGCAACATCACGGTAACGGTACGTTATCTCGATTTCAAGACCCGTTCCCACGGACATAGGATTCCCGAGCCGACCGATATTTCACAGGAGATTTACGAGACGGGAAGAAAGCTCCTTCGGGAGCTTTGGGACGGAAAGACTCCGCTTCGTCTGATCGGAATCGCCCTCTCGGACGTCACCAAAGAAGGCGTCTCCCAGTTATCCCTTTTTGAAGAGGAGAACGTGCGCCGCGAGAAGAACCAGCGCATGGACCGGACGATGGATGACATTCTGGACCGTTTCGGAAGAGGCAGCCTGAAGCGGGGAACCTCAATTGAGAAGAAAAACCGATGACTGCCGAAGAAAGAGACGACACCCTGAAAAGCCGGATGACATCCGGTAACCGGCCGTAAAAGCATAAAACAAGAACAAGCCCGATGCGAAAACCGCACCGGGCTTGTCTCATATTATTACACGGGGGTATATGAGAGATGATACATTAACCGTCAATGGAGATGAACTTCTTCTCTTCGATCTGCGGCTTCTCTTCCTTCTTCGGAACCGTAATCTTCAGGATACCGTTATCGAACTTCGCCTTGATATCCTCTTCGGTTACGTCCTTGCCGACATAGAAGCTTCTGCTGCAGGAGCCGTAGTAACGCTCTCTGCGGATGTACTTGCCGTCCTCGCCCTTCTCGTCATCTTTCTTCTCCTTAGAAGCGTGTACGATAAGGTAACCTTTCTTCAGCTCGGCCTTAACATCGTCCTTGGTGTATCCCGGGAGATCCATATCGAGCTCATAACCGCCCTCAGTCTCCTTGATATCGGTCTTCATCAAACCGTTCACCGGGAATCCCACTCTTCCCATCGGTTTCATCGGTCTTGCTGCGCGTTCCGGAGCCGGAGCGAACAGATCATCAAACAAATCATCAAATAAATCTTCACCGAAAATTGCAGGCATCAACATATGTCATTCCTCCTTT
>DBWJ01000055.1 GCA_002308955.1 Lachnoclostridium sp. UBA1241
ATAAACAAACTTGCCCGTAGTATCCGAATATACCGCACCTGCAGGCACAACAAGGACATCCTTGCGCATACCCGAAACATAGACTACCAGCGCAAAATCTCCTGCATTTAAGCCATCTGCGGCATCTTTTATATTAAATCTCGAAACAAGCGGCACTCCGTTTGCCGACATGACGCGCATTTCATCCTTAGAATAAGGCCGATATTCAAGTTCATACTCAGTTCCGTTTATCTCGGCATAATATGAATATGCACGATGTATCGCGTTTTCGCTGATAAAATCGCAGGTAAGGCTTAAGTCTCCGCCTCCGTCGATAGCAAGAACCGGCGTACCAGCAGCAACATAACCACCGGTACGGGTATTAGTCACCGCCATGACAGTGCAGTCAAAGGGAGCCGTGATATAAACATATCCGATATCATCTTCCAAAAGCCTGTTCAGTCTGCTTTCCTTCTCTTCGAGTTCGAGTTCTTCCCGCTCACGCTGATGCTTAAGCTCCAGCTCCAGTTCTGCAGTGTCCCTGCCCGCAAGTCTCTGCAGTTCGATCTCTATCGAAAGTTCCTCAAACTTTTCATCAAACTCACTGCGCAGTTCTTCTATCTCACTCTGCAGATTAATGATCGTATTATGATCATGCCCTACCAGCGCCGCCAAAACAGTGCCTTCTCCCACTCTGTCTCCGGCACTCACATAGAGTCCTTCGAGGTATCCGTCGGACTCAAATCCCATTTCTACTATCTCAGGCAAAAGCTGCGCGTTATACAGTGTGATATCGCTGAGGTCCCGCCGCTCGACCAGCGCCGACTCAAGCTTCGCATTTACCGGTTCCAAAAGTTCGGGTCTTGCTGCCTCGGCAGACGAGCATGCCGTTAATAGNNGTAATACCGCACACGTCAGTAATGCTGCGGCTGCTCTTCCGATCCTTTTCCAAAAACTATTTCCTGTCATTTATGTTTCTCCCGCATTCCGGATCGCATATTTATCTGACGATCACAGAAGTATAAATCTCTATCCCGCTAAGAATCTCGGCATTCGTATTGCCTATCAGTCCGACCTCCACCGTCACAGGTTCGCGAACTCCGTCCTCGGTGAGCACGTAGACATAATGCTCATCCTCGTTGCCGTAGAGCGCGATCCTGGGGATCGCAAGCACCTGCTCGCGTGAATCCACAAGAAGATTGATATTTGCCCTGGTGCCTACGCTGATCGAGAAGTCCGGCTCATCCAGATCAAAAACCATTTTCCCGCTCTCTGGATCGATCGAAGTGACGGAAGCCGCATAACTCTCACCTGTAGAACGCTCAATAAGTACGGGGTCCCCGACCTTCAGATACGGGCATGCAGCCTTATCCTCAGCCGTAAATGCGCATTCGCTCGAATCGAGGATCTTCATGATAAAGGTTTCGGGATTTGAAGTCGATCCCGAAAGGTCATCTCTTACAAAATAAACAGTTCCGTCTATCTCCGAATATACGACCGACTGCTCAATAAGAGCCTTATACTCCTCCGTCCTCTTCTCGGCATATTCGATAGTTTTCTGGCATCTATTTATATTTTCCTCGCATTCCTGCGACTTAAGCGCGTAATCCTCTTTGTCCAGCAGACTTACGCCCGCAGAGTCGATACGTTTTTGATAAAAATCGATCATTTCCTCATTCTGTGAGATCTCCAGCTGCGCCGACCTGATCTGTTCCCCAAAGGAAATGATCGCCTGCTCCTGAGCGCTCATATCAAGTGCTGCCAGCGGATCGCCCGCCGAAACTCTGTCGCCTTCACTCACGTAGATGCTGTTTACTTTATATCCGCCTATCGAAAAATAGACCTTTATCTCATTCAGCTGTGAATAAGTGCAGACAATGGTCTTAGTCAGTTCCACATCAGCCAGCTGCGCCATAGCCAGATCATATCTGCTGCTGACATCTTCGGTCACTATATTCAACTTATGTTCCTTCTCTTCAGTAGGGATCAATCCGCAGGAACCTGCAAAAACAGCGGTGCATACGGCTATAAGGAGCGCCGCGCCGCGATTTCGAAATGTATGTAAACTTAAATCCAACAAGTGCATATCTTCCCCTCCACCACATGATAATACACTATTGCGTTAAAGCGTGCAATTGTACTTAATGGACTTTTCTTGTCATATATTGCTAAATTCTCTATAATGGATTTAGTTAGCAGCTTAGTTACCTGACTTAGTGACGGTGTAGGCTGCAACGAGAGTATAATACAGTTTAAAAGGAGGCAATGTATGACAAGAATGAATGAGGGTGCGGAGTATCGTGTTGTTGAGAAGCTGATTGCTAAGGGATGGCACATTTCTTTTGCAGAGTCATGCACAGGAGGAATGCTTCCGGCGCGAATTGTCAATGTTGCCGATGCGTCCAAGGTTATAGGCGAATCTGTAGTAACTTATTCAAACGAGGCTAAGATAAAATACGCCGGAGTCAAAGCCGAAACGATCGATAATTACAATGTCGTAAGCGAAGAAGTTGCCGCAGAAATGGCACGTGGCCGGGCACTTGCCGCAGGCAGTGAAGTCGGAGCTTCCACCACAGGATACGCGGGACCTTCCGGAGGTGCCACACAGACTCTCCCCGACGGCAGCACGATCGATATCCCCATGGGCACGGTATGCTTTGGATTCTATATTGACGGCAAAGTTACCACCTGTACCAAACATTACGAAGGTATGAGCAGAAATGAAGTAAGACAGGCCGCAACCGACTTTGTACTCGAGACACTCTGCGATATGCTCTGATATACACAAACGGTTCTTATATCCGGCGCATTACCGGATATAAGAACCGTTATATGTTTCAATTCTATTAAGCTTTTATCTGAAGAATGCCATTTCTTCGTCAAGTTCCTTGGCAATATTATTGAGGTTGCTTGCCTTCTCTGACAGGATTTCCATAGTCTTTGAAAGCTCAAGCATAGAAGCCTGAGTTTCTTCCGAGCTTGCTGCATTTTCCTGTGAAATAGCGGAAAGACTTGTGATCGTCTCCGAGATGCTGCAGCTAGCCTTCTCCGATCTGTCAACGTTCTTGACGATCTCTTTAGTGATAGCCACGGATTTGTTGATATCTTCGATCAGCATATCAACCTGCTCAATGGTCCTATGGATCGTCTCACGCTGCTTTCCTATCGCTTCCTGAACATTTCCCGCTTCCTGCATAGTCCTGTTCGAGTCCGAAGCCAGTCCCTGCATAGCAATCTGGATATTCTTTGCCGCGTCTGCCGACTGGTCTGCAAGCAGACGGATCTCATCAGCTACAACAGCAAAGCCTCTTCCGGCGTCTCCCGCTCTTGCTGCCTCTATGCTTGCGTTAAGAGAGAGCAGATTCGTCTGTGCGGCGATCGCATCGATAATGGCAACAGCTTCGCTGATCGTCGTAACTGCATTGTTTGTATTACCGATCAGCTGCACAATACTGTCAATCGCTGCAATGCTTTCCCGGGTCGAAGTTCTCAGTTCATTCAGCTTATCCTGACTCGCCTTTGAATTATCCTGCATCAGATCGGAAGTCTTCTGCATCTCATTCGTATTTTCGATTATTATGCGGATCGCGTCATTGATATCATTTACATTTACTACCGCTTCCTGCAATGATGACGCCTGGCTGTTTGCTCCATCAGCTACCGAAGAAACTGCCGTGGTAACATTCTCCGCAGTTTCCGAGATATTCTTTACGGTTTCATACAGATATTCTGCGGAACTATCCACCTCATCCGATGAAGTTCTGGCGTTGCCGATAACACTTCGTATCTTTTCAGCCATCTCAAACAGTGCGTTTGACATCTCTCCAAGTTCATCCGAGCGCCTCTTAACCTTATCACTAAGGTGGATTGTAAGATCACCGGTAGCCATCTGCCTTACAGCCTTAACATTCTCGTCGAGAGCCCGAACTATACTTAAGACAAACCTTATCGTAACAAAAGTAAATACAAAGATAGCAATAAATGCAAGCGTTATCATCGTCTTTACACGGTCGGTAATGTATGTACTGATATTTATTTTCTTAAGTCCTACGAAAGCCATTCCGTATACTTCTTTCGTACCTTCGGTAAACAGGGGCTCATAGGAAACGTAATACTTTTCTCCGTTGATGACTACATTCTGCGCTTTATAGCTTTGCTTTTTGTTTAAAACGGCATCAATAACAGCATCTCCTGCCTTGGTACCGACCACTCCGCTGATACTGGAACGTACTCGCGTGTCTCCGACAAAGTAAGTATAGTCATATCCGGTATTCTTTTTCATATCCGATTCCAAACTGTTTGCCGAATCATCATCCGCCGTATACTGGAGCACCATGGCATAAGTCTGGCATGCAGCCTTAACACCCTGCTCAACTTCATCTTCCATACCATGTCTCAGATTGACAACAGCGATCAAAGTAATGATACCGCCTACCAGAAGCAACGATGCAAATACCAGGCCCGTGAGTATGATTTTAAGAGACATCACCCGGCTTTTTTCTTCCATGTTATTGTCATTATTCATCAGGACCTCCTTTTGGGTCATTACACACAGTGAAACATGTATGATTGTAGCATGTTTTTGTGTATTTTGAAACATATTTATGAATATTTAATGCAATTATTTTATTATATAACAAGTAAATAACACTGTTTTGTTTTTTTCGAGTTACTTTTCTCTTATGAACGAGTCAGAAGGTGCAATGAGTGACCCAAAATCAGGAACGTAGCATAAAAAAGACAGACCATTATGGCCTGTCTCTTTAGTAAACTTATTTTTTTCAGTTTTCAAACTCTGAGGGAGTTCACCTTTTCGTGTTCCATTCTCCAGTTGATACATCTCATCAGATATTTCTCGTAGTCAGGATTCTTACACATTCCCTTGCCGGCAACATCGGATATCTTCGCCACATCCATTCCGTTGCACGCGGTCGTCTTCATGACAATGTTAAGAGCGGGAACATCCGTATCGTTTGCGATAAAGGTTCCGATACCGAAGGCGGTCTTTGCTTTTCCCTTGAAATATCTATAGATCTCGGTAGCGCGCTTGAAGTCCAGACTGTCGCTGAACAGAAGCGTCTTTGTCATCGGATCGATGCCCAGTTCTTTATAATGAGCGATCATCTTATCTCCCCATACAAACGGATCGCCGCTGTCGTGACGAACACCGGAGAATAATGTTGCATAGGTCAGCTGGAAATCCATAAGGAAGCAGTCGGTAGTGATTGCGTCTGTCAGCGCAGTTCCGTTCAAAACGCCGTATTCCTTTACCCATGCATCGAGTGCATACCAGTTCGAGTATGCGGGATTGTGCTTGTGATTGCCCTGTCCGACACACATTATCCATTCATGAGCCATTGTACCTACCGGCGTTACATTCTGCTGCTTTGCAAGATATACGTTGGAAGTACCGACAAAGAATGAATTCTCATACTCTCCTACATGCTTCTTTAATGTAGCAATAGCAAGTGCCTGCGCTTCGCCCGAAAGTCTGCGTCTGAGGCCGAATTCACTGAATGCGCCCAGCTCATATGTTCCGTCGATCAAACCTCTTACCTTCGCATTGAGATGCTCGCGGAAGCTGTCCATCAGTTTATCATAGTCATGCGCCATGCGGAAGTAAACTTCATTGACAATGGCCAGGACAGGAATCTCATACATCGAAGTGTTCAGCCAGGTTCCGCGGGTCTCGATCGCAAGGCCGCATTCCGCATCGGTGGTGATTTCAAAATCCAGATAACGGGGCTCCCAAAGTCTCAGGAAATCCACATAAGAGCCTTTCAGCCAGCGGATATTGTGCAGGTACTCGAGTTCCTCCTCGGTAAAGCGAAGTCCGCAATACGCCTGAATCTGCTCCTTAATCTCCTGCACCATCTCATCCGTAAAATGCACATCCGTATTCCGGCACTTAAACGTCCACGTTGTCTTATAATCGCTGAACTGGTGATAGATGGCCTGCCCCATCGAAAACTTGTAAAGGTCGGTCTCCAAAAGGGAATTCACAATCTGCTTGAGTTTCATTTTGATATCCTCCAATATCGGTTTTTTTCATAAGTTATTATGGCATTTGCGGCAAATGCCACACAAATCATATAACATCCACCTGGAACGTCTTCATCGCGTCGAGCGCGGTCTGATGCGTCTCCGCGGTAAGGCATGCGCAAAGGTTTCCAATCACCTTCACATTGGTCTCGGGGCTTGCGGCGCGTACGATCACCGCATTGCTGATAACGCAGATGCCGGTGCAGACGCCGATTAATGTAACTTCATCGTAGCCGCCCTTTCGAACGAATTCGCCGAGCTCCGTCGAACCGAATACCGGCTTGTCGATAGCTTTCTTCACATAAGGCTTCAGCTCGTCAATCACTTCCCAGCCGTCCGTTCCCTTAATGCAGTGCGGCACCGGAAGCTTCTTCCCTTCAAGGGTATCCATATAATCCGCTTCGTGCGTATCTCTCGTAAAAACGATGTCGCCCTTCCAGTTCTTCACAAACTCCGTAACGGCAGGAACAATCGCCTGCGCGTTCGGATTTGCAAGTGCGCCGTCCACAAAATCCTTCTGCATGTCAACAACTACAAGTAATTCTTTCATGGCTTTCCCCTCCTATGATTCTTTGTATCGGTATACGTTCGCGACGCGGTTGCCGGATATCGGCTTCGCCACATAATGCAGCGCCTCGATCTTGCTGGCCATCTTATCGCGGAAATTGGCTTTATAAAGGTCCGTTCCGAGGATAATCTCGTACACCTTCTGCAGGTCCGGAAGCGTGAATTCCTTCGGAACCAGATTGAAAGCACAGTCGGAAAGAAGCACCTTGTTCCGAAGCTTCGTAAGTCCTTCAAGAACGATCTCGGAATGATCGAAGGCGAGCCGTTCCTCGCTGACCGGCTTCGGCACGTAGTTCCGAACAACGATGTTGCCGTTTCGGAAGGACTTCTCGGTAAGGGAATACTCGATGTGAACATCCCTTTCCGCGCCGTCGAGGCTTATCTTCTTATCGGAAAATGTGATATCAAACCACCCTGCGTCCTCGGCGTCGTCTCCCGCTTCCGCTTCCTTCTGCTCGTCATACGGAATCAGTCCCGTATAGGCGATATCGATTACCCGCATTCGCGGATCGCGGTCCGGCTGGTTCATTGCGTAAAGCTGTTCGAGGTAGATGCCGTCAATACCGGTCTCCTCTTTAAGCTCCCTGCAGGCTGACTCGTAAGCCGACTCATTCATTTCGATGAATCCGCCCGGAAGTGCCCAGCAACCGATGTACGGATGATTCCGCCGTCTTATCAAAAGCGTCTGCAGACACGACAGATCCTTCTTCATCCGAAGCAGAAGCACATCCACGGTAACGGAAGGACGTTCATAATCCCCGGGACTGTATGCGGCAAGAAATTCCGCTTCATTCAGTCCGTCTGCGTTTCGCTTCTCTGCCATGGTCTTGCCTCCGTCTTCCCATACATAATTTCCTGCTTTCTTCGCTTGAAATTATGGTAGTAAAAAACTACTGTCATTACTATACACCCGGAAAACTCATATGTCAACAGGAAATTCGTTTTATTTTTCAACCGGAAATTCGTCCGGGAACGTGCCGCAGCAGCTTTGCAACAAAAAAGAGGCTGCCGCTTTGTGCAACAGCCTCTTCCGAGAATTCTCAGATGTCGTATTTTGCCATGATCTCCGCCGGCGTCTTTCTGAGCACGTTTCGAACGGAAAGGGTTCCGGTGAACAGACAGATTACATAAATCAGCACAAGCACGATAAGCGCAAGCCACCACGGGAAGTAGAACAGCTCTTCCGTCTTCGCCGAGAAGTTTCTCAGGTAGAACAAGAATCCTGTGGTCAGCAGATATCCGATGAATGCGGAAAGCGTCGTCATCACGCCGGTCTCCACGAACGAGCGGAACATCAGATTCCGTCTGGAAACGCCGATGGCGCGGTATGTACCTATCTCCTTCATGCGGTTCATGTAAATGGAACGCATAATGAAATACATGCACAGGCAAAGCACCGAAAGCAGCACGGCCATCGTGGTAAGGTATCCGAACATCTCGCTCTTCGCGTTGTCAAGATCCTGCCGGATTTCCTCGAGAACCGGCGTCGCATAGAGATTCTTGTCCTTCAGATACCGAGCCGTCCGCTCAGGCTGATCGGAGAACACGATTGCGTTACGGTAATACTGGCGCATCTCGGAGGTCGGAAGACTAACCGCAAGTGTGGACTGCACGAACATGTCATCGTTCAGATAAACAACAACCTCATTCGAATCCAGAATGCCGGCAATCCGGAAGTAATATTTCATCGTATCGGCATCTTCCGGAAGCTCGTCAACATATTCGTAGTTATCCGTTTCAGCGTTATACCAATAATACATATCCAGATCCGGATCATATATATATTCTTTCTTCTTTGTTACAGTCTGATTCGTTGCCTTTTGGAACAGCCGCGTGTAATTTGCCTTCGCAGCCAGAAGACTGCTGTCACAATACATGCCGATCAGATCTTCATACGATTTGATGAAGGAAAATGTGGGGTTCTTAAGAAGCTTATCCGCACAGTTCCTCGTGATCAGAATCTCATAAGTGTCTTCGGTCTTCGCGCTTCCCGCAAGAGCCCTTACCTGCGGACGGTCAGACTCGGGAAGCACCGCTGCCTTAAAGCTGTCGCTGTCATTCGAGATAAAGGAAAGCATTCCTTTGCTGTAGGTCTCGAATGCTCCCGGAACGAAATCGAAATTGGCCATTCCGTCCGAGAAGGAATAGAAGGCATCTGCGACAACCCGTTTTATTCCGCTGTCCGGATCTTTCTCCGCCTCGAACAGCTTCTCAACGGCTAACGAACTGCCGTCGTCGACATCGAGATATACCATCACGACATCCTGATTGTAGTTGTTCTTTGCCTCAATGTATTCCTTGATTCCGACACCGAACCGCGCAACAACGAATACAAGTACTATAGCGAAAAATGCCATGACTCTTCTTAGCCTCTTGGCCATCTTCTTCCGCTTCTTCATCGTCGAAATCATCGAAATGCCGGATTTGACGCCGTCCTTAAAGGAGAACAGTCTGCCGTAATGACTTCCCGTAAAAGCGGTCAGCGCGCTGAGATCGATCTTCTCTTCATCTTCGGCAGCCTTCCGCTGTTCTTCGAAACGGCCCTTGACAAGATGCACCTCACTGGTTTCGTCAAGTACATGCACGCCGGGGGTCTCCACCTTCATGTAAAGAACGCCGTTCCGGTTAATCATGCGCACCTTGACGGGAGTCTCCGGAAGGTCACCGTAATAAGCCATATTCACGGCATCGTTTTCGAAATTCTGCCGCTCGAATTCACCGAGATAAATCGTATTCTTGTCTTTCGCTACGTAGCCGTTGCTTTCCTCGTTGTTTCGAAAACCGACAACCCGGCCGTCGGAAAGCTCGATCACGGAATCGCAGTAATAATCGACGAGGTTCTCCTCATGCGTTACCAAAAGCACGAGACGCGTCTTCGACAGCTGCTTTAAGATGTCCATGATGACAACCGTGTTGGCTTCATCGAGATTACCGGTCGGTTCATCCGCGAGAATAACGGGCGGATTTTTTACAAGCGCGCGGGCGATTGCGATACGCTGCTGCTGGCCTCCGGAAAGGGAGTTCGGAACCCGCTTGTAGAACGTATCCATGCCGACTGCGGAAAGCGCTACATGAACGCGCTTCGAAATCTCCTCTTCATCGGTCATTCCGCACAGGCGGAGGGACGTCGCAACATTATCAAAGCAGCTTTCGTTGCCGTTCAAACAATAGTTCTGGAAGATATAACCGATGTACTGATTGCGCAGTTCATCCTGGTTGGCGCTCATCTTCTGGCCTTCGATGAACACGGAACCCTTCTGGACTTTGTCGAGACCGCCGATGACATTTAACATGGTTGTCTTTCCGCAGCCGCTCCGGCCGAAGATTGCCACCATGCCGTGGTCCGGAAAATCAAGCGTTACGTCGTTGATAACATGAATTTCGTTGGATTTTCCCTTGTTGAAATACTTCTGAATCTTTTCCAGTCTGATCATGCTTCCGCACCTCCCTTCAGCGTCTTCTTAACGCTGTCTTCGAAGAGACGGTGAATCTGCTTTCTCGTTACAAGCGTCGTGATCACAACGATTCCGAGGATGATGAAGAGATACTCATACCAGTGCAGGAACCGGATCATGCTGTTATAGTTCGGAGAGATGTAAATCAATGTAAAAGTAATCAACGTAAGCAAAAGCCCCGGAAGAATCGAGATATACATCCGATAGAACATGCTGATTTTAATCACCCGCACCGAAATGCCCATGGAGCGGAATATCGTCAGGTCACTCTTTATCACATCAAGAGACCTGTGCGTGCAGAGATTTACGAAGAAGATCAAAAATACAATGGCGATGATCCAGATGATAAAACTGAAGCCGCCGGCAACGGCACGCATGATCAGTGAGAAAATGTCCGGGCTGTAGGTTGCCTTCGAGGTTGCCGCAAGGTAGCCGTTCTCACGGAGCTTGGCGGCCGCTTTCTTCGCTTTCGCCTCCGATGAGAAGAACAGGGACGCCTGATTGTAAATGTTATCATTGCTGCCCATCATGTTAATCATCGTGTTGAAAAGCACCGTATAGGAATTGGAATCACGTCCGAGGTCACGGAACTTCTTCCAGTTCTTCGAAACATGCTCGGAAAGCTTCTTATAAGCGGCATCGGTCATGACGATCATCGGCTGCTTGGTGTTGTCGATATAGTATTTGACGCCGACAACATCATAATGAAACGTATTGATATGTATGTCGTTTGCTTTGGTCGATATCGAATCCGAGCCGTAATAATTCTTACAGCCGAGCGGCACATACAGAAGGACTTCGTCGTCATCCTCCGGGTAACGGCCGACGGAAGGCTTGCCGTACTGCTTCGTGGTCGCGCCGAAGTTAAGCGTCGGGAATTCCGCTCTCGTCTTCGTAAACCGTTTTACGGTAAACTCGATGCTCTCCTCCTTAACCGCCGCGGTATCCAGAATCGCGTCATAACGAAAGTAGGATTTCGCGCCGTACTCCTCCACCAGCTTTTCAAGATCCGCATCGGTGAATTCCTTCGCCTCATGGTTCGAGACGATAACGCGTCCCTTTGCGGGCTGGAACATGTAGAACTTGCCGAACATGGCAAAGGCATCCTCAAGGGCGCCGGTGATAAATGCCGACCCTAAAACGCCGATCATCAGGATAAAGCAGATGAACAAGGTAAGCTTCGGCTTCGCAAGGAACGATGCCCAGCCGAGACGCAGGCCGCTTCGAAGGTCATACACACGGTCATTGGGCTGCTCCTTCACTCCCTCGTGGCCCTGATTCATAATGGGCTCAGCCGATTCCGGAAGTGAACGGTCATCCGACTCGATGGCTCCGTCGAACACACGGATGTGTCTGCTCGCGTGGTCCTTCACTTCATCGTAGTTATGCGTTACGACGATCAGAAGCTTGTCCTTTGATACTTCCTTTAAGAGCTGGACGATTTCCTTTGAGGACTGCGCGTCCAGGTTACCGGTCGGCTCGTCGGCAAGGATGATCGGGCTGTCCTTCGCGAGGGCGCGGGCAATAACGCAGCGCTGCTTCTGGCCGCCGGACAGACGGCTTCCCTTCTGCTTCAGGTGGCTCTCAAGACCCACGCGGCGAAGCAGTTCGATCGCGCGGCGCTTCCGCTCAAGCGGGTTACGGATATCCATCAAAGCAAGCTCTACATTCTGCAGAACCGTAAAGCTGTCGATGATGTTGTAATCCTGGAAGATAAAGGAAATGTACTTTTCCCTGTACTCTTCCCAGTCGGACTGGATGTAATGGGAAGTGGGCTTGCCTTCGATCAGAAGCTCACCTTCCTCATACGTGTCCATTCCGCTGATGACATTGAGAAGGGTGGATTTACCGGAACCGGATGCGCCGGTGATGGCTACGAATTCCCCCCGCTCAAAGGAAAGATTTACGTTGCGGATACCGACGGCGACTGTGCCTTCGGAAACGTAAATCTTACCGATGTTTTTCAGCTGTAAAAAAGCCATGACAGTAATTTCTCCTCCTTTTTTATTCAAACATCGCCGAAAGGCGACGTGAGATAACCTGTGCAGCCTGCTTATGGCAGGGAAGTCCCGGATGCCATCTGGCGCCGTAGGACCCTTCGGTTGCGGCAGGAAGCGCAATGTATTCGGGCATTTCGTCGCCCGTAACATCCCGGTACAGAGTAAGCGCGGTTCTGATCACCGTCTCCATCGGATTTCCGAGCATGCCGTATGCCCAGAAGATTTTCGCCTTCGGGTAGGCGCAGCGGATATCCGAGACAAATGTGACAACCTTCCTGCAGAACATCTCCGTACATTCCTTCGAAAGAAACGTTCCTTCGCCGGGCTTCATCTGAAATGCTTCCCCCGTTACCGGGTTCGAAAACGGCGGCATGGTAAGGCCGTTTCCGTCATTGGTAGCAAGATTGATGATGACCGCATCCGCATCGAATGAGGCGAAGTCATAATCCTCTTCCGCCCCTCTAACCGGCCGCTCAGGACCGTCCGCATACGCAATCGAGCACACCTTTTTGAAATGATCCGGAAGGTTATGCCGAAGGTCGTTATCATAGCCGCAGAGAACGCCCCAGCCGCTCTGGGAAAGCGCCTGATAATCCGCGTTAAGAAGCTCCGAGGTCAGATACGAATAGTTGTCATATGCAGAGAACAACTCGGATACCCAGTCCTCCTCCGAAACGGCGCCGCAGGCACCCTCTCCGGAGGTAATCGAATCGCCGATGAATACAATCTTCCGCTTTCTTTCGGGAACCGGAAGAAACTCCCCGTCGGTAAGAATCTCCGTCAGCTCAATATACGGATCGCCGTCATTCGGCATAACGGGCGTTTCCTTGATGATCCGGATGTTGTGCTCGCGTTCGGGGTTCCGGTTTCTTAAGATTGCTATCTCATTTGCCCCGAAAGAAAGCGGCATACGGATCACCGGAGCGCCGTCGACGGTAACGACAATCCACTGCTCATGCATTCCGAAGGATGCGGCAACAACAACGCTCAGATTGGCCGCACGCACGTTCATTTCGTAGCGGCTGCCGGTCCAGAAAAGAACAAACGGGCTCTGCTTCGAGGTCCTGCCGAGCACTTTTACGTCTCCGAATTCCATTTGTGTTAATCGTCTCATAAATTCCCCTTATCAGGTGAAATAAACGGTCTTCTCCGCCGGCTCGGGCGCGGGCTCAAACTTGGTCGCATAAAGCACCGGTCCCTTGCCCTGGTATTCTTTCTGGTACTCCACTTTGACGGTTGCAGTCACGTAAACCCATGTGCGGTTTCGAAGCAGCGACCGGTCCACAACCGCAGGAATCTTCGTCATCAGTCCGATAAATGCGATGTCCTGCACGCAGCACGTCATTGCCATTCGTCCCGGCACGCAGAACCCGGCGGGGAACTTCTGCGAGAGGTAGAGCATTCCGAGGAAATGCACGGTTTTGCCTTCATATGCCTTCGGGTTATCCATGCAGTCCATGTACCAGATGCCGTAATCCTCGTCGGTAATCTCAAGATACTGCTGCGTCATGTCGTAAGGAAGCTCCTCCTCTTCGGGGCCGGTTTCCTTTCCGTCGGCGCGCTCATAGATAATCTGAGCCTTACGGTTTACGGGCTTGATGCTGCGACGGATCAGCGTCTTGTCGGTGTTGTCATCGCAGCGGTTTACAATTACGATATCGGAATAACGGACAAGGTCGAGTACCATTTTCTTCATATTCGTGAGGTACCCGGCGAGGGTGGAACCGTCGAACAGGGAGATGACCTGCGAGGGCACCCAGCTCTCCGGATAGTCCATCTCCATCATCTCGTCCATGTTCCACATGCCGTTCATTTCGAACAGAATCATATTCGGGTTGTAATAAAGCTCGAGCCCGTTCAGGAATTCGCCCGTAAGCTGCGACTGCTCCTCGACGGAGATGATGGAGACGCCCTTCTTCGCGAGCGCCGCCTCGTCGTACTCCTCTTCGCCCTCTTCGCAGAGAATGATCAGGAGTTTTCCGTTCGAAAGGAACTGCGGGTCGTTAAGCGTTTCCTTGATGAACGTCGTTTTGCCTCCGTCCAGAAACCCGTTTATGATAAATACCGGTTTTTCCATAGTTTAGCCTTTCTTATACCTCAAAGAGGGCTGCAATCTCCTCTTCCTTAAGCTTGCTTCCGATCACGCACAGGCGGCCGATGATGTCGGATGCGCCTTCGCGGATCTCATATTCACCGGGAGTGAGGTCGAAGTGATACCATTTGCCGTCCGTACTGGGAACAATGCCCTTTGCGCGTAAAATGATACCGTAATCTTCGGAATCGGACAGCTTGTCAAGAATGTCGTCAAGGACGTCCTTATCAAACTTCTTGGGCGTCTCACGGCCCCAGCTCGTGAATACCTCGTCGGCGTGATGATGGTGATGGTCATGGCCGCAGCTGCACTCGCCGTCATGGTGATGATGGTGATGCTCATGCTCATGCTCGTCGTCATCGTCATCGTGGTGGTGATGGTGCTCATGCTCGTCATCGTCGTCATCATGGTGGTGATGGTGGTGGTGCTCATGCTCGTCGTCATCGTCATCGTGGTGGTGATGGTGATGCTCGTGCCCGTCGTCATCGTCATCGTCGTCATCATGGTGATGATGCTCGTGGCAGCACTCCTCGTCGTGATGATGGTGTCCGCACTCGGGACAGATGTCCTCCTCTTCAAGAAGCTGCTTCGCAAGGTCAACCTTGGTGCTCATTGCTTCAAGAATCTGCGCTCCGGTCAGCTCGTCCCAAGGGGTTGTTACGATAACCGCTTCGGTGTTTTTGCTTCTAAGAAGCGCTACGCATGCCTGAAGCTTCTCCTCGGAAACGTTCTGGGAACGGCTCAGAAGAATCGTATGCGCATACTCAACCTGATTGTTGAAGAACTCGCCGAAGTTCTTCATGTAGATGCGGCATTTGCCGGCATCCACGACGGTGGTGAGACCGCTGATCACGAAATCCGGATCACCGATGCGCTCAACCGCCTTCTCAACGTCGGAAAGCTTGCCGACACCGGAGGGCTCAATGATGATGCGGTCCGGCCGGAACTGCTCCTTTACCTTCACAAGGGCTTCACCGAAGTCCCCGACAAGCGAGCAGCAGATGCATCCGGAATTCATCTCGGTGATTTCCACGCCGGCTTCCTTCAGGAATCCGCCGTCAATGCCGATCTCGCCGAACTCGTTCTCAATCAGAACGACCTTCTCGCCCTTGTAACCGTCTGCCAGGAGTTTCTTGATGAGCGTCGTCTTGCCGGCGCCGAGAAATCCGGAGAAAATGTCAATCTTAATCATGTCTTTGTCCTTTCACAGGCTGAAATTTCCCGGTGACGCGCCTGTAACGGCACCGGCCAGCTTAAACTGTACAGTTAATGAACTCCGGTGGAACCGAAGCCGCCCCGTTCCTTTCCGGCAAGGTGCTCAACCTCTTCAAAATTAAGCGCCGGCTGGTTTTCCATAATCCGGAACTGGCAGATCCGGTCATTGACCGAAATGTGCGTGTCGCGCATCGCAAGCACCGGATACATCCATTCGTCGTTGTCACCGCAATAGCTGTGGTCCACAACGCCCATATGGTTCGTCTGGATGATCCCGAAATTCCGGTATGTGCTGGAACGCGGCACGATATGCGCCTCGTAGCCCTCCGGAAGCTCCACCGCGATTCCGAGACGGATCAGACGGCTCTCTCCGGCCTTCAGATCAACGTCTTCGGCACTGCGGAGGTCAACCCAGTCCGATTTGCCGTCGATGTAACGAAGCTTTTCGATTTCTTTGCTGATATAGCGTACCTTGATTGATACCATGTCTTCTCCTTACATGCCGCGGTAGAATGCGAGGTAACCCTGAAGCGCCTCGTAAAGGTCCGCCTTGCTGATAACCTCCCACGGCGCATGCATGTTCTGAACGGCTACGCCGCTGTCGATAACGTTCATTCCGTAGTTGCCCATGATGTAGGCAATCGTTCCGCCGCCGCCCTGGTCAACCTTTCCGAGTTCGGCCGTCTGATACGTTACGCCTGCATCGTCGAAGACCTTGCGGATCTTCGCGAAGAACTCGGGAGCCGCGTCGTTGGAACCGCTCTTTCCGCGGGAGCCGGTATATTTGTTAAATACAAGGCCGTAGCCGAAGTATGCGGAGTTTTTCTTCTCGCTTACGGAGGAATACAGCGTATCGTATGCAGCGCTCACGTCGGAGGAAAGCATTACGGAATTCTGCAGGGCTCTTCGAACCTTCAGCTCGCTGTAATCACCCATGCGGTCCATAAGCTCCGCAACCGTATTCTCAAAGAAACGGGAATGCATTCCGGTTGCGCCGACGCTTCCGATCTCCTCTTTGTCAACAAGGAGGCATACCGCCGTGCGGTCGGTTTCCGTAAGCCTAAACAGCGCCTCCGCCGAAGGATAAGCGCAGACACGGTCGTCGTGTCCGTAGCCCATGATCAGCGAAGAATCAATGCCCATGTCTCTTGCCTCGCCGGCCGGAACGATCTCAAGCTCCGCGGACATCAGGTCGCTCTCGGTTACGCCGTACTTCTTCTCAAGAATCTTGAGCGCGTTCTTCTTGACGGCTTCCTTCTTCTCACCCTTTAACGGAATTGAGGCAAATGTGATGTCGAGCGCCTCGCCCTCCACAACGTTGCTGCCCTTCTTCTGCATCTGGTCCGCGCCGAGATGCGGGAGCAGGTCGCTTACGCCGAATACCGGGTCCCCGGGGTTATCGCCGATATTGACCTTCACAACGGTTCCGTCCTTCTTGCAGATAACGCCGTGGATTGCAAGCGGGATCGTTACCCACTGGTATTTCTTGATGCCGCCGTAATAATGGGTATCAAGAAGCGCCGCGTCCGAATAGATATCCTCATAAAGCGGAATCTGCTTCAGGTCAAGTCTGGGGGAATCGATATGGGCGCCGAGAATCTTCATTCCGAGTTCAAGCGGTTCGCTGCCCACAAGAAAAAGCGCTACGGTCTTTCCCATCAGGGAAGCGTATACCTTATCGCCCTTTTTCACTTTCTTTACGTTTGCAAGGTCCTTGAATCCAAGGGATTTTGCCTTTTTGATGATGCTCTCCGTGCAGGCCCGCTCGGTCTTGTTCTGTGAAAGGAACTGCCGGTACTCCTCGGCAAATTCCATTACGGCCTGCGTTGTCTTGCGGTCGTATTTGAGCCATGCATTGGTTGTTAATTTGTTTACTTCTACTGCCATGTTCGCCTCCAAAAAATCCTCTTTTATTGCGCGCTGTCACGCATACAGCGCAGGTCTTCCGCGGAGAAAGTGTACTTCTTTCCGCAGAAGCGACATACAATCTCAATATCCTCGTCGCCCTGAATCAGCGAATCGAGGTCCTTCTTTCCGAGGCTCATAAGCCCCTTTATGTAACGCTCCTTCGAGCAGTTGCATTCGTATTTCGGTTGAAGCGTATCCGTCACCTCCGGGTTTAACCCGTCGAGTGTACGCTTCAGAATATCCTCCGGACCCATTCCGGATGCAAGCATCTCGGTAACGCTCGGGATATCTTTTATGTTACGTTCCAACGTTTCGATCACGTCCTCCGGACAGTCCGGCATGAGCTGGATAATAAAGCCGCCTGCCTGGGAAACGGTATTGTCCTTATTCATCAAAACGCCCAATCCGACCACCGACGGCGTCTGTTCCGAAGAAGCGAAATAATACGTAAGGTCTTCTGCTATCTCTCCGGTCTGAAGCTCAACCTCGCCCACATACGGCTCCTTCAGTCCGAGGTCACGGATAACCGAAAGAATTCCGTTACCGAGCGCGCCTCCGACGTCAAAATGATGATTTGCCTTTGCGGGCAGCATCACAAGCGGCTCATTGACATATCCTTTAACGTTGCCGTCCGCATCGGCCGTCACCAGAAGGCCTCCGATGGGACCGTCACAGCGGATGATCAGTGTCAGCACATCGGCCTTGCTTTTCATCATGGAACCCATCATGGATCCCGCCGCTAGCAGTCTCCCGAGCGCCGCGGTACAGACCGGGCTCGTGCCGTGGGCTTCCTTGGCGGTCGCCACGATATCTTTTGCGGAAACGGCAAATGCGCGGACAAATCCGTCCGCAGCATACGCTCTCACTAATGTATCACTCATAGAATCTCTTTCTTACTTCCCGGTTTCTCCGGGAGCATCGTAGCATTTGCCGGGCTGAAAACCTTCCTTTGCGAGGAACAGAATCCGCTCGGACGAATTGTCTGCAGGTTCCAAGGTCTCCGCGTCAATGGCGGCGACAAATTCCATGCCTGCTTCAATCAGCAGTTTCTTAACCGTATCAACGGAATAGGCCTGCTGCACATGAACCTCCTGCAGTTTTTCATACATACTGCCGTGATCCTTAAGAAACATCGTAACCCGGTAACAGTTCTGCTTCTTACGCTTCCGGTAGGAATTCTCCCAGATGACCGTCGCGCCCGGGAACTGCTCAACACGGGTTTCATCCCCCATTGCCGCAAAGCACGCTTCGGTCTTCATGTCGAACAAAAACACACCGTCCCGGTCCAGATAATTGTTGACCAGTTTAAAGGTCCGAAGCAGATCCTCCTTCGTCAGCAGATAATTCATGCTGTCGCAGACGCTCACGAAGGCCGCAACCGTTCCGTAGAGCTCAAATTCGCGCATATCCTGCTCAAGGTAGAGAATGTCCGGCGCGTCTTCTTCCCTCTCGTACAGCTTCTCACGCGCTTCCATGAGCATGTCCTCGGAACTGTCGATTCCGATCATGTCGTAGCCCATCGCGGAAAGCCGTTCGGTCATTTCGCCGGTCCCGCATCCGAGCTCACAGACGATTCCGTCGTTGATGCCGTATTTACGAAGCAGGTTACGGATATTGTCCGCCCATTCATCGTACGGAATGTTGTCCATGCAGCGGTCATACACTTCTGCAAAGGCGGTGTAGGCGTCCATTTTGCGCTCCCTTCTTCGTCTCTCTAATACGCCAGAAAGCGAACTCCTGCCGGATGAAGCTCACCCGGCGAGAGTCCGCCGTCTGTTCATTATTTGTTCAGTTCTGCCATTGCCTTGAAGGACGGTACAAGTGCGGGATACAGTCCGCGGAAAATCTGATAGCGCTTCTCGTAGTTTGCTACGATTGCCGGATCCTGCTCAATCGTGTCAACGACACGGATCAGCTTGCCGGCAGCCTCCTCAACGGAAGCGAACTCGCCGCAGCCGACTGCCGCAAGAATCGCGGCGCCGTAACCGGGACCTTCTTCGCAGTTGATCTTGTCAACCTTCACGTTCATGATGTTGGCAAGCACCTTGCACCAGAGCGGGCTCTTGGCACCGCCGCCGATGGCACGGATACGCTCGATCTTTACGCCGAAGGAACGGGCAATCTCAAGCGCGTCGCGAAGTGCGTAGGTAACGCCTTCCATAACCGCCAGCGTCATGTCCTCACGCTTCGTGTCCATCGAAAGACCGATGAAGCAGCCTCTTGCGTCGGGATTGTTGTGAGGAGTACGCTCACCCATCAGATAAGGCAGGTAGTAAACGTTGTTCTTGCCGATTTCCTTGATGTTCTTCTGCTCTGCCGCATAATCCTTCGTGCCGATAATGTCATCCATCCACCATTTGTTGGAGGATGCGGCGGAAAGCATGCAGCCGAGGAAATGATAGCGTCCGTTCGCATGTGCGAAGGAGTGCATTGCGTTCTTATCATCAACCGCGAATTCATCGGTAGCAATGAATACGGTTCCGCTTGTACCGAGGGAAACGCTGCACATGCCGTGCTCAAGCGTTCCGGTTCCGACTGCGCCTGCAGCGTTGTCGCCGGCACCTGCGATAATCTTAACGGTCTTCGGAAGGCCGAGCTCGTCGGCAACCTCGGGAAGAATCGTTCCGACCACCTCGTAGCTCTCGAAAATCTTGGCAAGCTGGCTTTCCTTGATGCCGACGATGTCGATCATCTCCTTGGACCAGCACTTATTCTTAACATCAAAGAGGAGCATTCCGGAAGCATCGGATACATCCGTGCAGTGTACGCCGGAAAGCAGGTATGCGAGATAATCCTTCGGAAGCATGATCTTCTGGATCTTTGCGAAGATCTCCGGTTCGTGCTTCTTCACCCACAGAAGCTTCGGAGCGGTAAATCCCGTCAGTGCCATATTGGCGGTATAGGAACTGATCTTCTCGCGGCCGATTACGTTATTCAGGTAATCGCATTCCTCCTGGGTACGGCCGTCATTCCACAGGATTGCGGGACGAAGCACCTTGTCGTTCTCGTCGAGGATTACAAGGCCGTGCATCTGACCGCCGAAGCTGATTCCGGCAACCTTGCTTGCGTCAAAGCCCTTAATAAGCTCCTTCACGCCGTCCTTCATCTGCGTCCACCAGTCTTCCGGCTTCTGCTCGGACCAGCCGGTCTTCGGGAAGAACAGCGGATACTCGCGGGACACGATGTTCTTGATTTCCCCTTTCTCATCCATCATCAGAAGTTTGACGGACGATGTTCCCAGATCCACACCGATATAGTACATAAACAACCTCCATACGTAATATTTTTTATCTCAAATCCCTCCGGCAAATGTGACACCATCCGGGATTTCGGACTCAATCCTTCAGCTTATCCGCGCCTTCCCATACACCGATCAATGACTTCGGAATCAGGAAATCCACGGCGCGGTAACGGATGCTGATCTCCGCCACCTTGCATTCGCCGCCGAACTCGCCGTCCAATGTGTAGGAAACGGGACGGTCGCATTCAAAGCGTACGTGCTTTACGCGGGCATACAGAAGATTCGGGTTCGAATAATCCGCATGCATAATGCAGTTGATGATATCCGGCAGTTCAAACGCCTTGAACTCGCGGACCAGGAGCATCTCGTACATGCCGTCATTCAGCGAAATGTCCTTTCCGGTAATTCCCTTAAAACCGCCGATGGATTCGGAATTGACAACCATTCCGTATACAAAACGTCCTTCGGTATAATGGTCGTCGTACGAGACCTTCATATCGTACTTCTGGATATTTCCGAGCGACGCGGCTCCGTTCAAAACATAAGCCAGATGCCCGAACACGTTCTTCATGCTCTGCTTGGTCGCATACGAAACCGCGGTGAACATGCCGAACGCGGCTGTATAAACGAAGTATTCGGTATTGAATACGGCCATGTCACACGGGAAAACCATGCCTTCCCTGCCGAGCTTCGCGCCCTCCACCATATCCTTCGGCATCTTTAAGGAATTACCGAAGTCATTCGTGCTTCCGGCAGGCAGATAAAGAAGCGGCACCCGGTTTCCGAGCGTGCTTACGGAAAGCATTCCGTTGATCACTTCATGAAGCGTTCCGTCGCCGCCGGAACAGATGATCCGTTTGCAAAGGCCTTCCTTCAGGTATGTCTTGACACTCTCCTGCGCGTCGCCGTGCTTCTTGGTCGGACTGAGCACCAGATCGCAGTTTTCGTCAAAAAGCTCCTTCACGATATCGCTCAGCTTTACCTGAACTTTCCTCTTACCGGCATTCGGGTTGTAAATAAATACAATCTTCTCTCGCATAAAATCCCCTCCGCGTTCCTTCGGAATGCCGTATTCCCAAGGTGCGCAAACTCATACGGGTAACATTATACTACAATCGGATGGATTTTTGAAGAGCAAAACTGTAAATATATATATCTTTTACATTTTCCCCGGTTCCGCGCCGGATTGCGTCCGCATAGTACCGTAACTGCGCTTTGTAGCGGTTTATGAGAAAGCTTCCGTCATCGCCCTCGGGCACCCTGTCGGTCTTATAATCAAGAAGCACGTAGCCGCCCTCTTCGAGGAACATTGCGTCGATGATTCCCTGCACGAGAACCGTCTCCTTCTTATCGTACGACGGGTCGACCGTATCGGCCGGAACGCTCATGACAAATGCCTGCTCGCGCTTCAGTTTTCCCTGCTGCGCCGCAGCTTTCATGCGAAGACCGATATCGCTTTGATAGAAGGCTGACAGCTTCTTATGGGAAACCTCCTTCGGAAGGTCGGAAGGAACGAATTTACGCTTTGCAAGCTCCTCTGCCTCCGAAAGGCTGTCGCTTTCGCTTCCGTCCCGGCCGTAATCATGCAGCTCCAGAATACGGTGATAATAGGTACCGCGCATGGCGCCCATGATATTGCCTTCTTCCTTCGGCGTCAGGAAACCGGGAACCGGCCTCTCCTCCTCCGGATGCAAAATCCTAATTTCCGGAATCTGCGCGGTCTCCGCTTCTTCCTCCATCGCGCTCATCTTAAGCGCGGATACCGACACCTTCACCGGACGGTTATCCGAAACATACGGATAGCGGTACTCGAAAAACTGCCGGAGCTCCTCCGTAACGTCCGTATCCTCCTGCTTCTGCTCAATCGCCGCAAGAGTCCGTTTCGTAAGCGCCGAAAGTACCTCCGCCCCATACGGAAGAATCGTCCATTCATCGCTTTCGAGCGAGAAATCCGTCCAGGTATATTCATCAATCGGGAGCGCCTTTTTCCTTGCGTCCTCATCCATATCGGAAAGCATGCACGGAAGCATCAGATCAAGAAAGCTTTTCGCGCCGATGACACGGTCCATGCCTAAAGGCTCATTCGCCTTCGGAACGCTCTCCAGGTATTTCTTAAATTCCTTGGCGGTAAGGTTTCCGACAACGATCAGCTTCTCTTTGGCACGCGTCAGCGCAACATACAAAAGCCTGAGTACTTCGCCTCTCTCATCGATTTCCTTCCGTTTCCTGATCACGTCATACGGATAGGAAGACTTCACGATGCGTTCCTTCGGGAAGAAACACTTCGAGCCGATGCCTAAATCACTGTTGAATACAAGGCTTCCTTCCGGTCTTCCGCCCGAAAGCTGCCGTTCCGCGTCAATCAGGAACACAATCGGATACTCTAATCCCTTACTGCCGTGAATCGTCATAAACCGAACCGCGCGGTCCGTTCCCTCGCCGGCGCTGTCCGGCTGCACGTCGTAACGGATCAGGTCGTCGATATAGCGGACAAAATCCGAAAGCTCCGTAAAGATTCCGTTTGTGAATTCCTTTGCTTTCTCAACGAGAACCTTGAGATTTCGCGCGGCAACATCTCCGCCCGGCGCAACGGTAACGTAAGACACATAGTTCGTCTCGCGGTACAGCTCCGTAAGCAGCTCGGGCACATTAAGGTAAAGCTTCTTCTCCGAAAGAGACTCATAAAGCGCAAGGAACGCTTCCGCCTTCGCACGAAGCGGCAGAAACGATTCCTTCACGAAATCCGCCTCCCGAAGTCTTGTAAGCACGTGATACAGATAGACGGACTTGTTCGATTTGGTACATTCCATCGAGAACACGCGAAGCTCCGCAAGATTCTCCTGGGTAAAGCCGCCCATCGGGCTTTTTAATACGGCGGCAAATGCCACGTCCTGAAGCGGATTATCGAGAATCTTCAGGAAATCAAGCACATAACGCACCTCAGGTGCTTCGAAATAGCCCTTCATGTCGGCTGCGTATGCGGGGATTCCGGCCGCAAGCAGCCCCTTTATGAGCGGGTACATCAGCTTCGTTCCGGTTTTCGAAAGCACCGCGATATCCCCGTATCCGGCCGTGCGAACGCCGTTTCCGTCCCGGATCTGAAGTCCGGTTTTCGGATCGGTCAGCTGCCGGATGCGTCTTACCACCGCGGCAATCGACATGCGGTCGCGCTCCTCGTTGTCAGAAGCTTCGTCCCGCCTTCCGAGGAGCAGTTCGTTAACGGCCTCCGCTTTCGTAAACGGATGCGTATAGTCCGCGCCGTACACCAGTTCCGCTGTCGTGTCGTATTCGACGCCGCCGAGGTCTTTCTTCATGATTCTTCTGAAGATGCTGTTGATTCCGTCAAGTACCGTCTTACGGCTACGGAAGTTTTTGTTAAGAAGAATCCGCCTCTGCGAAGCTTCCTCCGCATCGGAATAGGAATCGAATTTCTCCGTAAACAGGTCCGGTCTTGCCATACGGAACAGGTAGATACTCTGCTTGATATCTCCGACCCGGAAGGTGTCCGGAACGCCGTCCTCAGCGGTGGATACGGCCCAGAGGAAAAGCTCCTGCACCAGGTTTGAATCCTGGTATTCGTCAATCATGATTTCTTTGTAGCATTTGCGGCACTGTCTCGCAGCGTCGGTGCAATGCAGACTGCCGTCCTCGTCCTTTTTAAGAAACAATTCGAGCGTCATATGCGCAATCTCTGCGAATGTGTACCCGCCGGCTTCATCCATCAGCTCGCGGAAACGCTTTCTGCAGGCAACGGCAAATTCGCAAAGCTTCGCTACGGAAGGCGCGCAGGCCTTGATATCGGCCGCAAGCTGCGCGAAATAAACCTCACTGTAGGACAGATAACCGGCAATACTCTTACGGATTGCCGTTCGGCTGTTCTTTATGCCTTCCGATGTTTCCGTCGCAACGACCGACTTCGGTTTGGAGCCGATATTGTATTTGTCCGTTGCCCAGGTCTCGAGAATCTTAAGCATTGCGCGGAAATCGGCGGTTTCCGTGAGGCTCTTAAGATACGAGCAGTCCTTGGCGATTCCGTCATGGTAATAGTCCGGACCGTCCGGAAGGTCGCAGCGCCTGAGAAGTTCCTCTTCTCTACTAAGGCAGCTTCCGAAGTATTTCGAAAGATAAGCGTGCTCCCATTTTGCGTAGGGCGAATCCATAAGGTCGTCCGCGGTTTCAATGGAAGCGAGCCTTTCTGCTGCACTGTTAATCCACTCCTCCGGATACGGAGCGCTGTCCGAGAATTTGCGGATTTCGGAGAGAATCTCATAGATGCTTTCCGAATCGCTCCCCGGGCAGTAGCGGTCGAGCATGGAAAGGAAAGCCTCGTCACCTTTCGAAAGGAATTCCTCGTAGACCTCCTCTTCCGCGCGTCCCCACAGAATTTCCCCCTCCGCGCCGTCAAGGACACGGAACGCCGGATCGATATTCAGCACATGGAAATAGCGCTTCAAAGCGCTCTGGCAGAAGCTGTCGATGGTCATGATCGGCGCAAATCCGACACGCCGCGACTGCCGGATCAACCGCTCGTTATCCGGTTCCATAGAGAGCCGTTCGTCAATCGCCTTATGAATGCGTTCGCGCATCTGGGCGGCGGCATCGTTCGTAAAGGTCACGATCAGAATCTCGTCGATATCAACCGGATCGGAGGGATTCGTAATCTTCTTCATAATGCGGTCCACCAAAACCGCGGTTTTTCCGGAGCCTGCCGCCGCGGCAACCAGAATGTCGGCGGTTCTCGCGTCGATGACGGCCTGCTGCTCTTTCGTCGGAGTATATGCCATTACGATTCCTCCTTTCCGTCGATTTTCTCAAAGAATTCAGGCTTCTTCAGTTTCGTTGCGGTGCGGAATCTCTCGCGTGGGTCGCTTCCGAAGTCCTTGCAGAGTTCCCGGAAATCACAGTAATCGCAGTTCTTGGAATTCCCGTTGTTAATCGGACGGCGCCGGATGTTGCCGTCGAGAATCTCCTTTGCCTCCGTTTCCATCTTCTCTTCGGCAAATGCAAGGATCTTACGGAATTCCTCATCGGAAAGCGTATCCTCGTAGATGCCGTCTTTCTTCTTAAGCGGAACGATATCGGACGTATAGGTATCGTTTGCGAAGAAACCGTTATCGAGGTAAGGAATCATCGTGGAATCATCAAGGATCACACCCGAGGGCTTCAGCGCCGCAAGACGCTTCACCTCGGTATCCTTTCCGGCTTCTACAAAAGGATCGTCGGTTCTCGAATAAAACATTGCCGAGGGAACATTCTTCGCTTCATCCTCCCGGATCAGTTCCTTCATATAAACCGGGAGTTGCAGGAGCAGTCCGTCATAGAGGTCGCCGTAGGAAAACTCGGTTTTCCCGGACTTATAATCGATAATCTTTACATAATTCCGCCCGTCCTCATGACATACGTCAACCCGGTCAATCTTTCCGTGAAGGTCCATATGCTCCGAACGGAAGGCAAACTCCTTCTCAAACTCTTCCGGCTCAAACCGCCCAGCCTTAAGCTGCTTACGGATAATTTCCACCATATGCGAAAGTATGCCTTTTAAACGGTACGCCTGATAGGCATACCGCTCGTTCGCGCGGTAGATTTCCTTTCCTTCTTCCTTAAGAAGCCCGTCAATGGTTTCATCCATGATCCGCACCGCATCCTCATCGGAAATCAGCCGGAATGTCTGGCCGCTCGCCTTCACCCGCTCCGAAAAATGCCACAGCGCGTCATGGATCAGCGTTCCGGAGTCGGCTTTCGTCGGTCCGTATACCGGCCGTTCTTCAAGGCCGAGACCACGTTCAAGGAACACGCTGTAGGGGCATCTCGCGTACTTTTCAAGCATTGTTACGGAGCCCTTCAGGACATTGCCGTAAAGGGCGCGGGACAGCACCTCCGAAATGGCCTCGGGAGGGATTTCGCCGTTTCTTGCGCGTTTGATCCACGCCTCATCCTCGGAAAGATACTTCCTGCCCTCTCCGTTAAGGAACCATTCCGCAAGCGCTTTCGCGTATTCCGAAACTTCTCCCTCGCCGCTTTCCGCACTGAGGAATAATCTGCGGCCGCGGTCAGCGGCAACCTTTGAAAACAAAGAGGTGTCGTTTTGTTCACTTGTAATCTGCAGCTTCGGCAGCAGCCCGAGAATTCGGTACAGGATATAGGACGGCTTCTTCTCGGCTGCGCCGCTTCCGCTTTTCGTGTAGGAAAGGGTAAGCCCCTCCGTCGGCTTGGCGCAGGCAAGATAGATATAAAACTCCTCGGTGGACAGACCGTCCTTCGGCGTATCTCCGAGTTCCACCTGCATGGCGGTAAGGAGGTCTCTTTCCTTCTCCGTAAGGATCAAAGACGGCTGTCCGCCTCCCGGAACGACTCCTTCGTTCACGCCGAGGAAAAACAGATGCTTAACGGAATGGATACGGGAACGCTTCAGATCCCCGACCGTTACCGAATCCTCCGACGGCGGAATCATGCCGAGCCGGAATTCCGAGAAACCGGCATCGAGAATATCAACGAACTCGGCGGCCGAAAGCGGCATTTCGCCAAGCAGCTGATAAAATGAATCGAGGACCTCGATAACCGAGGCGTACACGGCGCCGAATTCCCGGCTCTTCCGAAGAGCGCCGCGGCAGTCGCTTGCCTGTGCTTTCTCCGAAAGCTCCTTCATCCGCTCATAACACTCGTGACGAAGCAGAAAATCATACAGCGCCTGCACGAAGTCCGCGCCGGTTTTCGCTTCCTTAAGGGCGTCCCAAAGCGGGGCGATGTCCGAAACAAGCGTCTCGCGGATCCGGTTGATTTCCGAAAGATCTATCTCGTGCTTTGAAGAATACTTATAGTTGAACGGGTTCCGATAGGCAGAAAAACCGCGGATTCCCTTCGCCAGCAGATAGTTTTCAAACCGGCAGGCATCCGTATAATCGTACCCGGATATCACATTTTTCGTATAATGCGCAACCCGATCGGCGCGGAAATCCGTGACGAACAACGTTAAAGCGCTTCGGATCAGATCAATGAGCGGGTCATTCATCAGATCCGGCTTATAGTCAATATAACAGGGAATCTCCGCCTCGAAGAAAGCGTCCGAAAGCTCCTGTGCGTAAGTCGGAACATCGCCTGCAATCACGCCGATGTCACGGTACCGAAGCCCTTCTTTTCGGACAAGGCGCTCGATTTCCGTAACCAGGAAACGGATTTCCTCCGAGATGCTTCTGGCGGATCGGATGACGACGCCGTCAGCGTTCTCGCGGTAGACCATGCCGTCGTTTCGAAGCAGATGGTTCTGCACGAAGGAAAGCGCGTCCTTATCTTCTCCCGATGAAAGCAGCACGGGCTTTTCGACGGGAATTCCTTCCTCGTCTGCAATCTTTCCGAGCGAGGCAATCGTCTTCGCAGTGATATGAAACATCGATTCCGTGCGGACGGTCTTTCCGAAAAGCTCTTCATCCATTGTAAGGGCAAATGTCATCTGCCCGGAAACCCGCATCAGACTCCGAAGCAGCTGAAACTGCGACGGCGTAAACCCGGTGAATCCGTTTAAGAAGAGATAGGCGCCTTTAAGCTTCTTCGATCGCTCCGCAAGGGGGCACATCGCCGTATAAATATCCTCTTCGGTAAGGAAACGGTCACCGAGACTGTTCCGAAATTCCGTTAAGATTATCGACAGATCCGACAGTTTATCCTTAAGGACCAAATCATCCGACGCTTCCGCCAATTCCTGCAACTTGTCGGCGTCGACCAGATACCGCTGGAACTCGGAAATCATGGACTTCATCTCAGAAACAAATCCGGGCTTTTTATGCTTGCCGCTATAGAGAACCGTCCGGTCATCGGTTTCGCAGAGCACCTTCTTTAAAACCATGCTCTTTCCGATATCCGTAAGAATCGTCGGAAAGCAGTCGCCGAGTTCTTCGATCAGACGGTATTTGAGCCGGCTGAAACTCAAAATATCGATATTCATCACGCAGCCGTTCTTATGGCGCGCTACAAGGTCCTTCTGTGCCTGTAACGTTGCCTGGTCCGGAACAAGATAATACACGGAGCAGTCCGGCCGCTCCTCACAAAGCCGAAGCATCTCCCGGTACATCCATTCGGTCTTGCCGCTTCCTTCACTTCCGATTATGTAGCGTAATGACATTTTCTCCTCCAAAAAACAGGGCTCCGCAGTTGCGAAGCCCGTTTCATGCGATTGATTCCCGGAATGCCGTTTCCTGCTTCTTGACTCCTAGCCAATGCTAGGTGGGTGACCGCAACTGAGCTTGCTGCCTTCCACTCAAAGGAGGCCTGACATCCACTCAGCGATATAGGAATCCCTTTTAAATGTTGTAGGTTCAAAAACACAGGAGTTGTCGAACACCCCAGGAATGATTTCCTTTTGATTATTATAGCATAAAAAAGCCAGTTTGTCATCCCATTTTTCGCTGAATAACGGCCGTTGCAGAGGCACCTCCGATATGCTATAATAAATATGTTGTACACATTTATTGCGGAAAATGAGACGGATATGACGGATTTTCAGAAAGAAACAACATTACCGGCAGGCTGTGTCGATTTGCACACGCATTCCACGGCTTCCGACGGGTCGGATACGCCGCGCGAATTGATGCGGAAGGCTGCCGCAGTCGGGCTTTCGGTCATCGCACTGACGGATCACGATACCCTTGCGGGCATTCCGGATGCCATGGATGAAGTGTCAAAGATTCAGGCGGAAGGCGGATCACTCAGACTTGTGACCGGCTGCGAATTCTCGGTTTCCTATGATAACCGGGATATTCATATGCTCGGGCTGTTCCCGGATATCCGTTATAAGCCGCTGATTGCGCTGACCGAAGAGGCCGCCTTATCAAGAGACGTCCGGAATCACGAAATGCTCTCCCGCTTTCAGAAGGACGGCTTCATGATAACCGAAGAAGACCTCACGGAAGGCCGCAAGACCGAAATCACGAGGGCGCATTTTGCGAAGGCTCTGGCCGACAAAGGATATGCCAAAAGCAACACGGATGCGTTTGCAAGGTTTCTGACAACCGACAGCTATTACTACGTAACCCGGGAGTTTCTGGACCCCGGAAGGGTCATCCGGATTCTTCACGAAGCAGGCGGTATTGCCGTGCTTGCGCACCCTTTGCAGTATCATTTTGCGCCGGAGAAATTGCGCGCGATGATTGAACGGTTCTGCGAATACGGATTGGATGCCATGGAGACCCGGTATTCTGCATATTCGAGGGGCGAGGAGGACCTTCTCCGGTCTCTCGCGCTCCGCTATCAGCTGAAGCGAAGCGGCGGCTCAGACTATCACGGCACGGCCAAGCCCGGCCTGTGTCTCGGAACCGGCTACGGAAACGGCTGGTGCGTGCGATTGGAGGATGTGACTGTACTATAAAAAGACGGGGTATCTCTGATATGTACCCTCTTTACTGGANNACCAGTAAGGAGGGTATTTTCATGCGTTATAGCTACGAGTTTAAAAGAAAATGTGTTGAGTTGTATCGTCAAGGTCAGTGGCCTGAGACGCCGGAAGGGATTAAGGATCCCGAGAATTTTCGCGATATGGTGCGACGGTGGGTTCGTCTTGAGGACAGTAATGGCCCCGAAGTTCTCAAACATACAGGAACTAAAAAAGAATGGACTCCTGAAACAAAACTTGAGATAGTTTCACAGGTTTTAGCGGGACGAAGCAATCAATCGGTAGCGCTCGAGGCAGGAATTAATTCGGGAATGCTCTATCAGTGGGTTCGCAATTATAAAGTTTTCGGTTATAATGGTCTTGTACCAAAACAGAAAGGCCGTAAATCGAGGAACTCCAACATGAAAAAAGTAGGAACGAGAAAACCACCAAAACCTAACGAATCCGAGTATGAAGAGCTAGTTCGATTAAG
>DBWJ01000007.1 GCA_002308955.1 Lachnoclostridium sp. UBA1241
AGCCCAAATCTGGAGCAAGTTCATCGCATGCTGAACCGCGCCTTTGCGAGGTTTCCAAGAGTTAAAGGCCTCATTTTTCATTCGGATCAGGGGTGGCAATACCAGCACACATCGTACCAGTGCGCGTTGAAAGAACACGGAATCATTCAGTCGATGTCTCGAAAAGGGAACTGTTATGATAACTGCATCATGGAGACGTTCTTCGGACGGTTAAAGAACGAACTGTATTACGGTTACGAGAAGGAGTATCCGACATTCGAAGCCTTTGCGAACTCCCTGAAAGAATACATAGATTACTACAATAACGAACGGATCCAGGCGAAAACAAAATGGATGCCCCCTGCAAGATACAGGGAAGCATCCATGTGTTTCGGTTGATCATAGATAATGTGTCCAGGATTCTGGGTACATATCATTCAGCCCGTCTTTTTTGTTGTCCGCGAGCCGCCCGTTGTGAAAATATCGAAAAGTGTAAAAAGCGGGAATTATAGTCCATTTTTCTTTGCGGATGAAGATGTTATGATTCAATCGTATTATAGATTGAGTTTCTCTTAGACGTGCCGCAGGACGGCGGAGGGAAGGAAAATGGGAGTTTTCAAATTCGGTTTCAGGCAGTGGAAGAGGCATCTTCCACTGGACATTCTGACAAAGCTGATGAGCTTTGCGGCGCTGACGGCAGACCTGATGCTGCCGCTTCTTACCGCGATGTTCATCAACTACATTATTAAGGATAACCCGGCGGAGGACGGCGTGTTTTCGTTCCTTCTGTCCGGCAAATACGGCGAGATTCACTCAATGCGGCTGTTCTTCTCGCTGTCGGCGGTGTTTCTCAGTCTGATTCTCTTCAAGGATATCATCGTTTACGCCAAAAACTATATTCTTCAAAAGCTCGGTCTCGCGCTTGAGACGGACCTAAGGGAGCTTACATTCCATAAGCTCATGGAGCTCGATTCGGAGACCATCGCCGAGTACAACACCGGTGAGCTTCTGACGACGATCAATTCCGACACCATCATGTTCAAGGAACTGTTCTGCAGAATGATCCCGAACATCTGCGACAGCATCTTTGTTCTGGTGGTGGCGATTGTGATGCTTGCCGGAATCAACCGGTCACTTCTTGTGATCCCGCTTATTCTGTCGCCGTTCTTCGCGGTTTCGCTGCTTCGTTTTCGAAAGCTTGCAAGAGCGAATTTCCGCGCGATCCGCGGCTGCAACAGTAACATGGCGCTTACCGTTCAGGAGAATATCGAGGCGGTCCGCCTGGTCCGTTCCTTTACAAATGAGGACGTGGAACGGAAGAAGTTCGACACCTCCAATTACACTCTCCGGGACGCGCACATCAAGCAGATTAAACTGTCCTCCTCCTTCGAGGCAATCTTCGGACTGATCCGCCAGACGGCGTACATCGGAAGCATTGCCGTGAGCGCGGTGCTCGTCATGAAGGGGCAGCTTCTCATCGGTTATCTCGTGGCGAGCGGAGACTATGTATTCCGTATCATGAACCACATCACCCAGATCAACAACAGTATGTTCCAGATGCAGCAGCAGCTCGTGTCCGGGCGGAAAATGATGGATTTCATGAACACGGAAAGCAAGATCGTAAGCGGTTCCGTGAGTGTCCGTGAGAACCCCGAGCAGGGCATCATGTACCCCGCCGAGGAGAACGCTCCCGAGGCAGGCGTTCTTTCCGAGGCGCATATTCAGGTTGTGAACGCAAGCCTTGAAATCGGCGGCCAGAAGATCCTTAAGAATATTAATCTTGACATAACACCCGGCAAGAAGATCGGTATCGTCGGCGGCACGGGTTCCGGAAAGAGCGTGCTCCTTGAGTCCCTGATCCGGATTCACGACATGACCGAGGGAGAGGTGCTTTTAAACGGAACGGACATCCGCGAGTACGAGCTGGATTCCTTAAGAAGGCAGTTCTCCTACGTATTTCAGGACGTGTTCCTGTTCTCGAATACGATTACTTCGAACATCGCCTACTCCGAACCGGAGGTTGGCAGGCAGCAGGTTGTGAAGGCTGCGGAGCATGCGCAGGCGCACGGCTTTATCTCAAGCTTTACGGAGGGCTATGAAACGATCATCGGCGAGCGCGGACTCGGTATCTCCGGCGGCCAGAAGCAGCGTGTCTCCATAGCAAGAGCGCTTCTTCGGAATGCTCCGATCCTCGTTCTGGACGACTCCACTTCAGCCCTTGACGTCGGTACGGAGAAGCGGCTTCTTGCGGACATCAAGCAATATTATCCGGACAAGACGCTTCTGATTTCCGCGCACCGTCTGTCCTCGGTTGTGGACTGCGACGAGATTATCTACCTTCGGGACGGCGAGATCATAGAGCGCGGTTCCTTTGAGGAGCTGATGAAGATGGACGGCACATTTGCCAAGATTTATAACATTCAGATTACCCAGGAAGGCAGCGTGAACTTCGACGCCCTTGCCGACAAGATCGCGGAAGGGAGGGCATAGAACATGGCTAAGAAAAATACTTACTTCCAGGATGAAGTCATCCGTAAGAAATTTGATATCCGCCAGTTCGGAAGAGTGCTCCGCTACATGAAGCCCTACCGCGGCTCCTTTATTCTCGTCGGCGTTCTGATGCTTGTTTCTGCAGGACTTGCGATGATCACGCCGTTACTGCTTCGGGAGATTATCGACAACGTGGTTGTGACGGAAGAGTACCGCACGCTTGCCTTTGTGATCGCCTCGATGGCGGCGATCGCAATCCTCGAGATTGCCGTGAACTTCTTCCATCAGCGGATTATGGGCATCGTCGGACACCGGATCATCTGTGACGTCAGAAAGGATGTCTTCTACAAGCTGCAGGAGCTGCCCTTCGATTACTTTGACTCGAAGCCAAATGGGAAGATTGTCGTCCGCGTTACCGAGTACGTCGACGGTCTCGCGAACTTCTTCTCAAACTATGTACTGAACCTGCTTTCCTACGCGGTGAAACTGATCATCGTGACGTTCTTCATGTTAGGACTGAGCCCGCAGCTGACCGGTATGGTATTTGCCGTAATTATACCGATGATGGTCTGCATCTTTACGCTCCGCTACGTGATCCGTAAGGAGTTCGCGAAGCTCCGCGCGAAGAACTCGAACCGGTCCGCCTTCCTTGTGGAGACGATCATGGGTGAGAAGATCGTGAAGAGCTACAACCGGACGGACAGCAGCGAGAAGATTTACAGCGAGATCCACGACGGCTGCGTGAAGCAGTGGCTCCGCATATTCCGCCGTAACGAGCTGAATACGCCTATCGTTGAGACGTTCTGGAATCTCGGAACCGTATGCCTCTACGGCATGGCGCTTTCCCTGATCCTCAAGGGCTCGACGTATGTGAACGCGGGACTTGTCGTCGCGTTTACAAGCTACATGTCGCAGTTCAGCGGCCCGCTTACGATGATCGCGATCCTGATCCAGCAGCTCGCGCAGGTGAGCTCCAACCTCGAGCAGGTATTCGACACGATCGATTACCCCGTGGAGATCCATGACGAAAAGGACTGCGTGAAGCTTTCCCATGTGGAAGGAAAAGTAGACTTCGACGATGTCACATTTGCCTATGATGAGGGCGTCAACATTCTGGAGCACTTCGACCTGCACGTAAAGCCGGGCGAGACGATTGCCCTTGTGGGGCCGACGGGTGCCGGCAAGACGACGGTCATTAACATGCTGACCCGTTTCTATGATGTTGCCGAGGGCAGCGTCCGGATTGACGGTCACGACGTCCGCGAGGTGACGCTTGACTCGCTTCGAAAAGAAGTGGGTGTGCTGATGCAGGAGCCTTTCATCTTCAAGGGCACCATTATGGAGAACATCCGTTACGGGCGGCCGGATGCCACCGACGAGGAGTGCATAAAGGCGGCCGAAAGCATCTACGCGAATGGTTTTATCGAGCGTTTTTCGGACGGCTACAACCATAAGCTTGAGGAGCGCGGAGCGGGACTGTCCGCAGGCGAGAAGCAGCTGCTTTCCTTTGCGAGGATCATTCTGAAGAACCCGTCCGTGGTAATCCTAGACGAGGCCACGAGCTCTATCGATACCGAAACCGAGGCGCTTATTCAGAAGGCCCTTAAGAAGCTGCTTGCGGGCAAGACGTCCTTCATGGTTGCGCACCGGCTCTCGACGATCCGGAGCGCAGACCGCATTCTCTACATCTCCAACAAGGGCATTGCCGAGCAGGGCAGCCACGAGGAGCTGATGGCCATGAAGGGCCTGTACTACGCATTGAACCAGTAATTCTTGCACGTTTCCGCCTCGACTGCGAATCCGTAAGTCGGCTGTTCCCATTGACTCCCCGAAGGTCTGATGGTATACTGAAGAGAGTCTTATTTCGGAGGTTTTTATGGATTCTTTATATATCGTTATGCCGGCTTACAATGAGGAAGCCAACATCGAAAGCGTAGTGCGCCAGTGGTACCCGATTCTCGAGGGGAAAGGAGAAGACTCCCGCCTTGTGATCGCGGACAGCGGAAGCAAGGACCGTACCCACGAGGTGCTTACGAACCTGCAAAAGGAATTCCCGCAGCTTGAGATTCTTCCGGACACGAACCGGTATCACGGACCGAAGGTAATCGCGCTTTATGATCTCGCGATCAAGCGCGGTATTGATTACGTGTTCCAGACCGATTCGGACGGACAGACGAATCCGGCCGAATTCGACGCGTTCTGGCAGCTCAGAACGGAGTACGACGGCATCTTCGGAAACCGTACCGTACGCGGCGACGGCAAGAGCCGGGCCTTCGTCGAGAAGGTCGTATGTTTCTTACTCCGGCTTTACTTCGGTGTCAAGGTTCCGGATGCGAACGCGCCATTCCGGCTTATGAAGTGCGACGTTGTGAAGAAGTATCTCTACAAGATGCAGGAGGACTACAATCTTCCGAACATCATGATGACGACTTACTATGCTTACTTCGGCGAGACGCAGGCGTTCCGCGCCATCTCCTTCAAGCCGAGACAGGCCGGCAAGAACAGCATCAATATCCGTAAGATTTTCGGCATCGGCTGGAAGGCCCTCGGGGATTTCCGCCGCTTTAAGAAGGATATGAAGAAAGACAAAAAGGCCATGAAGGGAGCAGGCGCATGATTGATACCGCGGTAAGTTTTCGGGAGCCAATCTACAAGGACGGCGAGTACAAATACGAGGCTGCGTACGGCTTTACGCCGTTTATCTATACCTATCTCCATGACGATGACGAGGTGCGCCCGTGCTTTCTGATCGTACCGGGCGGCGGCTACTGCATGGTCGTCAACACCGAGGGTGAGGCGGTCGGCGACGTCTTCTACAAGATGGGGATGAACATTATCGTTCTGACCTATACGACCGATATCACGATGTCGGTGCCGCTTCGGGACCAGCCCATGAAGGACCTGAGCCGCGCTATTCGTTATATCAGGGCCAATGCCGCACGCTTTCACATTGACCCGTCGCGCATTACGATATGCGGATCCTCTGCGGGAGGACATCTCTGCGCAACGGTAGCCACACATTTTTCGGATATAAATGACCCCGATCCGGAGTACGCTTCCCAAAGCAACCGCCCTGACGGCGCGGTTCTCTGCTATCCGGTCATTACGACCGGCGAGTTTACCCATATCTATTCGGTGTGGGCGCTTGTGGGGCAGAACGCGGGCGATGACGAGATGAATTACTACTCCCTTGAGAAGCAGGTGACGAAGGACACGCCGCCTTGCTTTATCTGGCAGACGGTGACCGATAACCTCGTTCCGGTGGAGAACAGCATGATGTTCGCGGAAGCCTGCAGAAAGGCCGGCGTACCGTACGCTTACTACGCATTCCCGGCAGGCTGGCACGGTCTTTCGGTGTACAGTGACCGCTTTAAGACCGGTGACTTCGGCGAACCGTATACGATGGAGCAGGTGAACCTTGCCGTACAGGCGGTCAGGGAGCATAAGGGTGTCCGCGTATCCGAGGAGCGCCGCACGGAGCTGATGATTCAGTTCTTCGGAAATCCCGAAGGCGAAGAGAGGCCGAAGCCCGAGGGCGAGCGTCCGCCCATGCCGCCGATGCCCGACTTCCGCGATGTCGCGATGTGGCCGGAGCTCTGCAAAGAGTGGATGAAACTGCAAAAACTGTTATAGATTTTACAAAGATTTAGCCTTTACTAATTGTTCGGAAAATGCTACAATAAAGAGAGAATCTGAATTCACGGAGGTGTTTTTTCATGACTCAGGAAGCAATTGGCAAGTTTATTGCGCAGTGCAGAGAAGAAGTAAAGCTTACACAGGCGATGCTCGCAGGCCGTCTGGGTGTTAAACCGAATACGATTGCCGCATGGGAAGAGGGACATTCAACTCCGAGCGCGGATTTGTTTGAGCCCCTGTGCCGGATCCTTGAGATCCAGGTTTCGGAGCTGCTTGCCGGCAAGAAATTAAAGGATGCCGACAAGATTGAGCGCGGCGAGAAGTCCGCAAGTGCCGTTTTGGCAACGAAGGCCGGACTGAAGCTTTTGAACGTTCTCTCCATTGTATTGATCATTCTCGGCGGCGTTATCGTCGTTACCGTATGGACATTGCCCGTACAGTTCAGCTCAAAGGCAATTCCCGCAATCGCAGGACTCGGCGCAGCCGGTTTCGGTATCGCTTTCATGGTTCTGTTCGGTAAAGTTAAGGCCCGTCTTGAAAAAGAGTAACTGAGTTTCAAAAAACCGTCTGCCGGTAGGCAGGCGGTTTTTTATTGTAATACTTTTGTAATATTTCGGGAGTATTTCTGTAATAACTCTTTGTTATGATAAAGAAAAGCGTAATACTAAGGAGATAAGATTCTCTATGAAGAAGTTTTGGCTGCTGCTTCTGTGCATTGCCGCGATCGGCCTTTGCGCAGCGTGCAGCAAAGGAAAAATGGAAGTGGACAAGGGCGACCCGAATAAGCCTCCCGCGGAGCAGGTGTCGAACACGCCTACGGTGACGAACACTCCGACACCGGCCGTGAAGAACGAGGGCCCTTCGAATACATTCTCGATGATCTTTCTGAAGGATGCGGACAGTGTCTGGTTCCTTACCAAGCAGGAGGAGACCGACGTCCTCTTATATCAGCGGGAGACTGTGGACCGCGTGCTTTATAAGCACGGCAGGGACGTCACCGTGTACTATGTCGGGGAGGGAGACGCCCTTGAGTGGTTCAAGCTTTCCGATGAGGAGATTATTGCCCGGGCAGCGGCGTATCCGAACATCACATTTGACGTAGATGACGCGATGTTCTTCCAGGGAGACGAATATGAAACCGTATACGATTACACGCCGGAGGGCGTATGCTTCATAAACGGGAAGGCGAAGGAGAAGAAGGGCCTTTCGGACCTTCCGGACGGCGGCCTCTTTACGATTCCCGTCGGGATGCCCTTCAGCAGCCTGTACCACGGCGTCATGATATCCGGCTTCGTGTATGACGGACGGGAGATTGACGTCGGCGTAAACGAGCAGTACTTCATGGTCTGCGCCACCGACATCCTCTATCAGCTGGACGAGCCCGGACAGGTCGGACCGCAGTTCTATTCGTACGGCCGGATTACGGTAAATGTGAAGGAAGCCCGGGAGAGCTGGGATTTCGTCGGAGTGGATCGCGAGCCCTTCATCGATAACAGTGAGGTATATTATGATCCGGCGACCGATTCCTACATTATGACGGACTGGATGTTCTGCGACACGGTGATTCCGGCGGACCGCTTCTGGGCGCGGCTGTATGATCCGGAGCTCGGAGGAAACCAGCACTGGTATGTTCACGAAGGCGGCGGAGGGTATTACACTTTTGACCGCACCGGGGAAAGCCCGCAGGTCAAGTATGAATGGCTCAACCTGTACACCGAAGGAACGGGATTGGATCCGAAGCTCTCTTATACCGTATATGCCGTCGGAAACGTATTCTTAAGAATCAATAATAATCAACTGTTCATTGAAGAGGGAACATACAGCGGGAACTGCTACGATAACGTTAAGGTCGGGTGGTACAGTCCCGGTGACCGGGCAATCACATATCCCTTTATAAAGACCATGGGGCATCTTCCGGTAAGACCTGATGAGCAGGTTTCGGGAGAACTCCTGGTTGACGGAAAGGATTATATCGAAACATACCGGAAGAAGATAGCGGGACTTTTGGAAAGCGATTCCGAAACGGAATGGACGGAAATTCTGTATGACAGCGGCGAAGAAACACTCGGGGGCGGGATTCAGATAAAGCTGACGGTATGGAAGGAACCGGCGACGGATTCGGAGGAAGCGCATGTGTCCTACGAGCTGCTGTACGCTTTCACAAGCGATGTCATCTCGTATAAGGAGACCGAAAGCTTCGGCAGGTAGCCGGCTCGTTTCCGGTAACCGGTATTTCGGCAGACATTTTTTGAAAAGGAGGGTTGACAAACCCTCCTTTCTATATAGCGATAGGCAGCCGAATCACCGGATGGATTTGTGAGGACCGAAACCCGTATGCTGCGGATACTGCGGGCTTCGGTCTTTTGCGTCAATCGGGGTCTTTCGAAATTTAGTGTTGACAAATGCCTCCTCCTGGGCTAATATCGGTGTGTGACGAGAAATGACAAAGTACTTTACATTTTCCGCCGATGTTTTCACAGCCCGAATTTTTCATTTTGCATGATGACAAATCAAAAAAGTTGTGATAATATATAGACAGAACAGATGAACACATCCGTTCGAAAACTTAATAAGTTGGTTCATTACTTCTCTGAAGTAATTTCTCCCCCCACACAAACTGCGATTCAGAAATGGATCGCAGTTCTTTTTCCCGGAACTTTTCAAAAGGAGGTCTTCCTGCCATGAAATACCCGCGTTTCCTTAAAAAATCAGGCACCGTCGGATTTGCCGCACCGAGCTTCGGGTGCAACATTGAGCCGTACAAAAGCCGCTTTCAGAATGCCGTTAAGCGCTTTACGGGCCTCGGGCATCCGGTCATGCTCGGACCGAACTGCTATCTCGGCGAGGGCGTCGGCATCTCGAACACACCGGAGCTTTGCGCAAAGGAACTGACCGACATGTACTGCACCCGCGAGAACAACGTGCTTCTTGCGTGCGGCGGCGGGGAGCTCATGAACGAGACGATCACCCTTGTGGACTGGGAGCGGATCGCGAAGGCGGAGCCCAAGTGGTACGCCGGCTATTCGGACAACACGAACTTCACGTTCCTGCTGACGACGCTTTACGATACGGCCTCCCTTTACAGCCCGAACGCGCCGAGCTTCGGCATGGAGCCGTTACATCAGTCCCTTACGGATGAGTACCGTTTCCTTTTGGGAGAGCAGACGGAGTTTCGGAACTATGACGGGTTTGAGAAGATCGACGAGAGCCTTGTGACGACGGAGAATCCGCTGGCGGCGATTCAGCCGAATCATCCCTTTGCGCCGTCCTTCTACGGCGCGGACGGAAAGCCCTGTAAGAGCGTTAAGATGAAGGGCCGCCTGGTGGGCGGCTGCCTAGACGTACTCAATAACCTGCGGGGCACCGGCTATGACAAGGTTACCGAGTTCTGCGAAAAGTACAGGGAGGACGGCATCATCTGGTTCCTCGAGTCCTGCGAATTGAACCCGATGACGGTGCGGCGTTCGCTGTGGGCCATGAAGCAGACCGGCTGGTTTCGGCATGTAAAGGGCTTTTTGATCGGGCGCCCGATGCTGATTGACCGGGAAGATTACGGTCTGACGCAGGAGCAGGTCGCGGTCAGCGTTCTTTCGGAATTCGGCGTTCCGATTGCCTACGGGCTTGATTTCGGACATCTGTCGCCGTCGATGCCGATGGTATGCGGCGCAATCGCGGAAGCGGAGGGGAAGGGCAAAACCTTCCGGATTCGTTATGAGTTCATATAAGGAAAACGGCTGCCGTCTCTGCCCGAGACAGTGCGGCGCGGACCGCGCGGGAGGAAAGTGCGGCGTCTGCGGCTGCACGGACGAAATCCGGGTGGCAAGGGCAGCACTTCATATGTGGGAAGAGCCCTGCATCAGCGGCGAAGCCGGCTCCGGCGCGGTGTTCTTTGCGGGCTGCCCGCTGCACTGCATCTTCTGCCAGAACCGCGCGATCTCCGGCAGAAACGCGGGCAAGGCGGTTTCAATCGCCCGCCTTACGGAAATCTTCCTTGAGCTGCAGGATAAGGGCGCGGCAAATGTGAATCTCGTTACGGCAGGTCACTACGCGCTTTCGGTAGCGGAGGCGGTTCGGGAAGCAAAACGGCAGGGGCTTACGGTTCCGGTTGTCTGGAATTCGGGCGGCTATGAAAGGGTGGAAACGCTTTCGGAAATCGCAGACGTGATTGACATCTGGCTTCCGGACCTGAAGTATCTCCGGACGGAAACGGCGGAGGCTTTCTCCCATGCGGCCGACTATCCCGAGGTTGCGAAGCGGGCAATCGATTTCATGGTGAAAACTGCAGGCAACCCTGTTTTCGTGGGCACGGAATCCGAAAATGCGATAGTTGACGGCGCAGAGTCGGGCAGACCTGTATCCGACGGCGCAGGTTACATGAAACGCGGCGTCATCGTCAGGCATCTTGTGCTTCCCGGCCACTCGGAGGAATCGAAGGAGATTGTGTCGTACCTGCACGGTACCTACGGGAATCGGATATGGCTCAGTCTTCTAAACCAGTACACACCGCCTGCAAAGAAGCTTCCGTATCCGGAACTGAACCGCCGGCTTACGACCTATGAGTACGATAAAGTCGTGGATTTTGCGCTTTCTTTGGGAGTTGAAAATGCCTATATTCAGGAGCGCAGCGCGGCAGGGGAAAGATATATTCCGGTGTTTGACGGGGAAGGTGTGTGATTTTTCGGAAAAATCTCGGAAAATCCTTTTCTTTCCGCGGGTTTCGTGTTAAAATGTCATTCAGGCCCGAAATGAAACGGGGCAGAGAAAACCGGGATGGGATATCCCGACGGAGGAGCACTTACGATGAGTATTGAAAGCAGACTTGCCGCGAAGGAAAGAAGCAGAAAGGCAAGGAGAAAAGCAGCCGCTAAGAAATGGACTGCTATTTTGATCGTACCGGTATTGTTACTGTGCGTATTGATCGGTTATCTGATTTATAAATCCGTTACGACGGTGAATTACAGCAAGTACATTGCAAAGGACGGAACCATCCAGGGAGTTGTGGCGAAGGAATGCTTCTCGGAGTTCCCGAACCTTGACGATATCACGGTGGACTGCGAGCCTACCGACGAAGAGATTGAGACCAAGCTGAAGAATACGATTAAGTCGCTCGAGTCGGCCAAGGACGGCGAGGAGACGAGCGAGAACGCCTCGGAAGTCATCGACTACGAGGGACACCTTAACGATGAGTGGGTTGAGAAGTATGCCGCTGAGAAGCTCGGCGAGGATTACGCGCATACCGAGGAAGGCTTCCGTGAGTATGTGAAGCAGCTTGCCCATGAGGAAAAGGAAAGCAAAGCAAGAAGCACCGTTTCCGCTTATCTGAATGAGCACACCACAGTTAAGACGTATCCTTACGGATTTACCCGTAACCAGAGAAAGGTCCTGAAGAAACAGTCCGAGAAGACCTTTGAAATCTGGCAGGCATACGGCATCTACAGCCAGTACGAGACCTACGAGGATTTCATTCTTGCCAACTACGAGAGCAAGTCCGCATACCGGAAGGCTCTGAAGGCAGAGGCAAAGGAAAGCACCAAGACCACGTTGATCTGGCTTGCCGTATTCGACGAGCTGCAGCTTTCCTGCACGGTTGAAGAAGTTAAGGCCTTTGAGATCGAGCAGGCCGGCAAATCCGAAGCAACCGAAGAAGAGAAGAACAAGTACTGGGACGAGCTCGTGGAAGAGTTCGGACAGCCTTATCTGATGCTTGAGTACCGCGTTACCGTTGCACAGAACAAGCTTGTGGAGAAGGTTCTTGCGAAGGCGCACGGAAACTGATTCGGTGACGGCTGCCGGAACCAAAACCGGATCCGGCGACAGTATACCGATGAAAGGGAGGTGTTTTTGTGCCTGCATGTTATACCCATAAAAAGATGGGAGTTCTTGTATATAAGTCGCTTCCGAAGGACACGGAGCGTCTGATCAAAAAGTACCTTCCGTACTATCTGATCGGACTCCACGGACCGGACATCCTGTTCTATCATCCGATTCCGGGCGAGCCGCAGGTGGCGAAGTACGGACGGCAGCTTCATCACGAAGCATTCAAGGGGTTCTATGAGAACGCCCGCACGGTTTTACAGAATTCCGAGGATGACCGCCAGCTCGTATATTTCTACGGCTATATGTGCCATCTGTTCTCGGACTACCGGATTCACGCCGAACTGCCGGATCTGTACCGGAAGGTCGGCGTCACCCACGGGAAGCTCGAAGCGGAGCTTGACCGCACGCTTATGCTTGAGGACGGACTTAATCCGGTAACCTATCCGGTTGCCGCGCACATCGCGATCGACCGCGAGATCGCCCATAACATCGCGCCGTTCTATCTCGGCATCAGCGAAGCGCAGATTTTCGCGAGTCTTGTTGCCATGAAGGCGGCCTTCACAGCAGGGCGTTCAGGCATCAGAGCGTACCGGAAAGTTGCGTCGGAGGTTATGGCATTTGCCGGATATGCCGACAAGATTCCGAACATGATCATGACCCCTGACCGGAGCGAAATTTGCATCCCTGTGATGCCCCGGCTGAAGGAGCTCCTCTCGGAAGCCGTCGTCGAAGCGGCGGTCGCGATCGAGGAAATAACAAAGTATATTTATTCTGATGAAAAAATGCCAAATTTTATTGCATTTCGATTAGATGGGGAAAATCAGAATTGACAAAAAAATCAATTCATTATATCTTTAAATTGAGAAGTTGCCAAAGGAGGGGATTGCTATATGATTATTACGGTTACAATGAATCCCGCAGTGGATAAGACTGCCGAATTGGGCGATTTCGTTCTCGGAGGAGTCAATAAGCTTAAGAATGTCATTATAGACGCCGGCGGCAAGGGAATTAACGTGTCGAAGACGCTTCGTGTGCTGAACAAACCGAACATGGCGTGCGGTTTCCTCGGCGGCCCGAACGGCGATACGGTTCGTCTTGCATTGCAGAAGTCTATGATTATGTCGGATTTTGTTCAGGTGGCGAACGGTGAGACCAGAAGCAACCTGAAAGTGAAGTCGATTTTCGGTATGACCGAATTTGACGAGCCCGGTCCGAAGGTCAGCCCGGAGGAACTTCAGCAGTTGATGGACAAGCTGAAGAAGCATGCTAAGCCCGGTACGATGTTCGTATTAAGCGGCAGCCTGCCCGAAGGCGTTCCGGCCGATATTTATAAGACCATGACGGAGATGTTGCATACCTGCGGCTGTAAGGTATTCCTGGATGCCGGCGGAGATGCTTTGAAGTATGGCCTTGAGGCACAGCCTGAGTACATAAAGCCGAATCTCGGCGAGCTTCGTGATCTGTATGATTATCACGATGATTTCGAAAGCAATGAGGCGATGGTGGCCTGGACGAAGCAGAAAGCCGTTGAGCTTCTTGCGAAGGGTCCGCGCATGGTTGCCGTTTCTCTCGGCGCGAACGGCGGTGTTTTCACCGACGGTATCGAAACGATTTACGCACCGGCCAAGAAAGTTGACGTGCTTTCGCCTGTCGGCGCCGGCGATGCCATGACGGCTGCGATTGCGTACTGTCTGGATTCCAACATGCATTTCCATGATGTGATCCGTTACGCGATTGCCGTATCCTGCGGCGCCTGCACCACCGACGGAACGAAGCCCCCGAGCAAGGAGGTTATTGTTCAGCTGCTTCGCCAGTAAACATAGAAAAGAATGAATAAAGAGAACAAACCCGGGAGAGTATGGAAGATAGCCCTGATTGTTCTGCTTGGATTCGCATTTACCGGACTTCTTGGCTTCGCGATATGGGAATATATCGTAAGTGAGAAGTCCGTTGTCCGTCTCGGAGACTATTCGGACCTTACCTATACGGCAACGAACCGCGATGACGCGGGGACGCAGGTGGTCGACCAGCTGGTGGAACGTTCCCGGTTCGGAGGGCTTGTGAAGAAGAATGCGGAGGAGCTCGCCGAGCAGACCGTAAAGCGCTATCAGAGTAACGCGAATTACATGGAGGTCACCTTAGAGGAGTACCTCAGTTTCTACTTCGGAACGACCGAGGAAGACTTCAAAAAGGACGTGGAGACTTCTTCCCTGCAGGTCGCGAAGGAAGAGGCCGTGACGGACGCCGTGGCGGACAAGGAAGGCATTACGCTTTCGGATATGCAGTATGAAACACTTCTGTACCGGTACATGGAGATGGCCGGCTACACCGAGCGCGAACTCTTTCTTAAAGATTACAATGAGAAGGAACTTCGTAAGCAGATGCGGCGGGACATAACGGTTGACTTCCTTCTGACGAAGGCGAAGGGACCGGCGCTTACCGATTGATTATTTCGTGAGGACATATGGGTAAAAAGTACACAGTCGGGTGTAAAAAGTTGGACAAAGAAGGCAGGGGAATTGTCACATTTAACGGGAGGACGTTCTCCGTGCCTTTCTTTTTGGACGGCGAAAAAGGCACCATCTCCCTTGTGTACGGCCGCGGAGAGACGAAGGCGCGCATGGAGGAGATCCTGACGCCGTCTGCGGACCGCGTGAGCCCGGTGTGCCCGTATTATATGCAGTGCGGCGGCTGCGACCTGATGCATATGACCTATGAAAAGCAGCTTCTTGTCAAGCAGGCGCATGTGCTTTCGGCGCTCGAAAAGCGGATCGCCGCGGACGGGCCGGAGATTCTTCCGATTCTTTCTTCGGAGAAGCCTTTCGGGTACCGGAACAAGATTCACAGCACTTTTTCTACGGCAAATGGGAAGGTTTTCGGGGGACTCTACGCCGAGTCCACGCACCGGCTGATGCCGCTTCCCGACGGCTGCCGGATTGAGCCGGAGGAGGCCTGCGCGATTGTCAAGACGATATGCGATTTTGCGGACCGGAATCACCTCAGCGTATATGACGAGGACCGCCGGAAGGGACTGCTTCGGCACGTGCTGATAAGGATTGCCGACAACGGGGACACGATGGTCGTGCCGGTTGTCGCGGAGAAGATTTTTCAAAAGAAGAATGCCCTCGCGGAGGCGATTGTTAAGGCGCATCCGCAGGTGAAAACGGTTGTTTTGAATTACAATACGGCCGCGACGACGATGGTGCTCGGGGAGCGCGAGGAGGTGCTCTTTGGGAAGGGCTACATCACGGAACGGCTGTTGGGCTGCGAATTTCGGATTTCACCGCGGTCGTTTTTCCAGGTGAATACGAAGCAGGCGGAGAAACTGTTCAAGGCGGCGATCACATCGGCCGGATTAAAAGACGGAGAAACCGCAATCGATGCCTATTCGGGCACCGGAACCATCGGAATCCTCGCTGCGAAAAGCGCTCCCGGGGCGCATGTGACCGGCGCGGAGCTGAATGAGGATGCCGTTAGGGATGCCCGAAGCAACGCGGAACGGAACGGTGTTGCGAATACCGAATGGGTATGCGCGGATGCCGGAAAGTATATGACGGTGGCTGCCGCAGAGGGCAAGAAAGCGGATGTACTTTTCATGGACCCGCCGAGAAGCGGAAGCAGTCCGGAATTCATAAAGGCCGTCCGGAAGATGATGCCGCAGCGCATCGTCTATATCTCGTGTAATCCCGACACGCTCGTGAGGGATCTGGAGCTTCTTGGTAAAGCTTACCGGCTTAAGAAGGTGTGCGCAGCGGACATGTTCTGCCAGTGCCACCACGTGGAGAGTGTTGTATTACTTACGAGAGCATGAACTTTTGGGGGTTGCAGGGGTTGATTAGGGGCTTGACTACTTTTTAAGGAGGCACGCATGATTACAATTTATTATGAGGCGCTTCTTCTTACGTCGCTGTTTCTGACGCTTCTTTACATCCTGTCTTGGCACAAGCATTTCGACGTGCACATCACGCTGATCTTCACGCTCGTTCCGATCACGATTCTCGGGAACCTGATGATGGCGTGGTCCGGCTCAAGGGAAGAGGCGATTCTGGCGGTTAAGATCGCCTATATCGGCGGCTCGTTCCTCGTTTTAATGATTGCCCTCGCCATCTTTAACCTCTGCCACATCCAGCTGCACCGGGCTGTCCGGATGGTGATGTTCTTCGTGGGCTCCCTGATGTATCTGAGCGCGCTGACGATCGATCACACGGACTGGTTTTATAAATCCTGCGATTTCGCGACCAGGGACGGCGCCGGAGCGCTTGTGAATAAGGTGTACGGCCCGCTTCATACCGTTTTCGATGCGCTGGTACTCGTGTTCTTCGCGGTTAGCTTAGCTGCAATGGTTTACAGTTATTTCCGTAAGAAGGACGTATCCAAGAAGATCATTGTCCTGCTGTTCATTCCGGAGATGCTCGCGGTTATCTCGTTCTTCGGCGGACGGCAGATTACCGATAAGATCGAGCTGCTGCCCCTTGCGTATGTGATCTCGCAGGTGGTGTACCTGATCATCATCCGGCAGGTGTGCCTTTACGACATCACCGATTCCGGAATCGATTCTCTGGTGCAGACCGGAGACAAGGGCTTCCTTTCCTTCGATTTTCGAAGACACTATCTCGGCTGTAACGAGACGGCTGCGGGAATCTTCCCGGAGCTTTTGAACGTGAATGTCGATACGGTGATTCCTTCGGAGAATCCGATCGCAGCGAAGATTAACGAGTGGCTCGACGCATTCGCGGCCGATGAGAGGAATAACAGCTTCCATTATCCGCACGGTGACCGCATCTATCTGATTACCGTGACCTATCTGTTCGACGGTGACCGCAAGCGGGGCTATCAGTTCTTCGTGACGGACGACACCGAAAGCCAGAACTACATCGCCCTTTTGAATAACTTCAACGGTCAGCTTCAGGAGCAGGTCGCAGAGAAGACGAAACACATTGTCGAGATGCACGACAAACTGATTCTCGGCATGGCAACGATGGTGGAAAGTCGTGACAATTCCACCGGCGGGCATATCCGAAGAACGAGTGAAGGCGTCCGGATTTTGACCGACGAAATCAAGAAAGACAATGTTCTACAGCTGTCGAATGAATTTATCGCGAACCTGATCAAGGCGGCGCCGATGCATGACCTCGGAAAGATTGCCGTAGACGACCAGGTGCTTCGTAAACCCGGCCGTTTTGAGCCTTGGGAATTCGAAAAAATGAAGGCCCACGCGAAGGAAGGCGCCAGAATCGTACACGCAATCCTTCAGGGTACCGACGACGAAGCGTTCCATCAAATTGCGGAAAATGTGGCGCATTACCACCACGAACGCTGGGACGGTTCCGGCTACCCGGACGGACTCGTCGGCGAGCAGATTCCTCTCGAGGCACGCATCATGGCAATCGCGGACGTGTATGACGCGCTCGTCAGCAAGCGAGTCTATAAGGACAGCATGTCATTTGAAAAAGCAGACAGCATCATCATGGAAGGCATGGGCAAGCATTTTGATCCGGGTCTTGAGCGCTACTATGTAGCCGCCCGCCCGCGCCTTGAAGAATACTATCGTTCACAGGAAGAGACCGGTAAGCCGCAGCTGAAGGCAGAGCTGTGTAACTCCGCGTCATGAGGTAATATTTTGGAACAGAAACCGATCAGCATGTTAGCTATCGATATGGACGGAACGCTTCTGACCGACGACAAGCGGGTTTCCGCAGGGAACGCGGAAGCAATCCGCTTTGCGACGGAGCGGGGAATCCGCGTGGGTGTCTCCACCGGAAGAGCCTGGCCGGGAGCAAGAGAGTTCGCTTACGCCCTCGGAATTGATACGCCGGTGATCACCAGTAACGGCTCGATGATCGTTGACCCGACGAACGAAGAGGTGCTTTTCGACCTCGGCCTTACGGATGCGCAGGCGAAGGAAATCTACGCATGCGGTCTCGAAATCCCGTCGGTGACGCAGATCGTCTGGTCAAAGAACAAATGCTACGCAAGCCGCATCAATGAGATGTCCGCGGATTACGGAACCCGTTTCGGAAGAATGGAGCCCACGAAGGTGCCGTCCATCGAGGCGCTCTGCGAGCGGGGCGTTTCGAAGATTCTGTGGTATTTCTCGGATAACGGGGCCGAGGTGTATGCGGACGAGATGCGCGAACGCTTCGGAAAGCAGGTTACGGTGGAAACGTCGACGCCGTTCTTTTTGGAGTTTTTCCACCGAAACGTCTCGAAGGCGGAGGCGGTCAAAAACGTTGCCGCACGCTACGGAATCGCCATGGAGAATGTGCTTGCCATAGGCGATGCCGGCAATGACATCTCAATGCTTAAGACGGCGGGCATCGGCGTAGCGATGGCCAATGCGAGCGATGCGGCCAAGGCAGCCGCGGACTATGTCACCAAAGAAGACAACAACCACGACGGCGTCGCGGAAGCAATCTATCGGTTCTGCGGTAAGCTGTGAGAGCAGTTTAAACAGGATTTCTCTGGGTACAGAATTGAAGTATTATATCGGATTTCGCCGGGGACACCGGATGAAATAAAGCGCGTAATCATGGAGGATTTATGGAAGAGAACAAAAACAAGGGAAGAATCCCGAAGGGCGTAATCGTAGCCCTGATCGTCATGGGAGTCGTGATCGTCGGGCTGACGGCCGGACTGATTGCGGTGCTTGCAAATCGCGGCGAAGAGAGCAAGGCAACGCCGACACCGACCCCTACGGCTATCGAGCATGACCCGATCGTCATCACGCCGGATGTTGACGAGCCCACCGACACGCCGACGCCTACCGAGGCACCGACGCCTACCGATGAGCCGACCGGCACACCTACACCGGAACCGACAGAGGGACCGAAGGATACGCCTACGCCCACACCGAGCCAGGAACCCCTTCCGGACGGCTTCCTGATTGAGTACTCAATCGGAAATACCTGGAACGACAGCGGTGTGAATATGTACGGTTTGGACATCGCAATCCGGAACGGTTCGAAGCAGGCGGTTGACGGCTGGAAGCTGGAGCTTACGATTGAAGGTCTCAGCAAGGTGAACGGCTGGAACGGCACCTACACCATTTCTAAAAACGTACTTACCATCGTCAACGAGAATTATAATGCGGCCATCCCGGCAGGAGGAGCCGTTGCAATCGGTTGCAACCTCGGAACGACGACGGAGCTGAAGATTACGAAGGCCGTTCTGAACGGGACCGAGTGTACCGTGAAGAAGGGCAAGGTGGACCAGAACGCCATCAACAACCAGAACAACGGGAATAACGGTAACAACGGCAACAACGGCAACAACGGACAGGCATCGGTTGACGTCGACGCGCTTCTGAAGCGCTCGGAGAAGGCCGTGCAGGGTGATGACTGGCTGCACACCGACGGACGCCGCATCTATGACAAGAACGGCAAGCAGGTGTGGTTGACCGGCGTGAACTGGTTCGGCTACAACACGGGTACGAACACCTTCGACGGACTGTGGAACAGCCAGTTGGAGCCTACGGTAAAGGCAATCGCCGACCACGGCTTCAACCTGATCCGCGTGCCGATTTCCGCCGAGCTGATACTGCAGTGGAAGAGCGGCGAGTATCCGCGCGCCAACTACAACAACGCGTACAACACCGCGCTCAACAGCATGAACAGCCTGGAGATCTTCGACTACTTCCTGAAGCTTGCCGAGGCGAGCGGAATCAAGGTTATCCCGGACATTCACAGCGCGGAAACCAACGCGTCCGGTCACAATGTGAACCTCTGGTACACCGACCGCATCAAGGTGGAGGATTACTACGCGGCGCTTGAGTGGATGGCGGACCGCTATAAGAACAACGATACGATCATCGGCTTCGATCTGAAGAACGAGCCTCACGGAAAGCCTTACGAGGGCTCCGGCGCCGCCATCTGGAACGATTCGACGGCTGCCAACAACTGGAAGCACGTTGCGGAAACCGCAGCCCTTAAGGTGCTTGCCAAGAACCCGAACGTACTGATCCTCATCGAGGGCACCGAGATCTTCCCGAAGGACCTTACGACCAACTCGGACTACCATTCCACCGACGAGAAGGACTACTTCTTCAACTGGTGGGGCGGCAATCTCCGCGCCGTACGGAAGTACCCGATCAACCTCGGCAAATTCCAAAACAAGATCGTCTACTCCCCGCATGACTACGGCCCGACTGTTTATAAGCAGCCGTGGTTTGAGGGCACCTTTACCTACGACAGCCTGATGAAGGACTGCTGGAAGGACAACTGGTTCTACATCTACGAGGAGAACATCGCGCCGCTTCTGATCGGCGAGTGGGGCGGCTTCATGACCGAGCCGAACCTGACCTGGATGACCTACATGCGGAAGCTGATCGCGACCTATCACCTGAACCATACGTTCTGGTGCCTGAACGCCAACTCCGGCGACACCGGCGGCCTGCTTCTCGACGACTTCAAGACCTGGGACGACGCCAAATACAACTTCGTCAAGGAAGTGCTCTGGCAGCAGAACGGCAAGTTCGTCGGCCTCGACCACACAATCCCGCTCGGAGACAACGGAATCACTCTTTCCCAGGCGAAAGCCGAGACGTGGTAGGAAGAAGTCCGGTTCCGCAGGTTCCTGGATTTTACAACCGAAAATGACACAAAAAAAGAGTGCCGTCACATCCGCGTGACGGCACTTGTTTTATAGTGGAGCATAGGGGGATCGAACCCCTGGCCTCCAGATTGCGAACCTGGCGCTCTCCCAGCTGAGCTAATACCCCGTGTATGCTGACATTATATCCCATTTTCCGAAAAAGTCAATCGGGAAGTTTTGATTGACAAGGCTTTTCCTTTGAAATATACTGTTATAAGAGGGTGAGAACCCACTAAAGAAATCACGGAGGAAGTTATTATGGGTAAGTTTGTTGTAAAGCAGGTTGCCAGCGGAATTAAGTTCGATTTGAAGGCAGGCAATGGGGAAGTAATTGCTACTTCCGAAGTATATTCCAGCGAGAAGGCATGCAAGAACGGTATTGAGAGCGTTCGCAAGAATGCGGTTGCAGCCGGTATTGAGGATCAGACCGTTGAAGGTTTTGAGAAGGTTAAACATCCGAAGTTTGAAGTATATACCGACAAGAAGGGTGAGATTCGTTTCCGTCTGAAGGCAGGAAACGGCGAAATCATCGCTACCAGCGAGGGTTACAAGTCCAAAGCAAGCGCCCTGAACGGAATCGAGAGCGTTAAGAAGAACGCACCGGATGCTCCTGTAACGGAAGCATAAGAAAGTAAATTACGAACATCAGTACCCCGTGCCGGTCGGCAGGCCGGCATGGGGGTTTTTCTTGTTTTGACTAATGCTATGAGATTTGCCGGCGGAATCGGTGCCGGCTTTGGGAGAGAATAGATGACTGCAGAGAAATTGTATCAGGTAGAAGCGGAAATCAAAAAGGTTATTGAGGGTAAGGACGATGTCATTCATCACGTTCTGACGGCGATACTTGCGGGCGGCCACATCCTTCTTGAGGATGTACCCGGTGTCGGCAAGACGACGCTTGCCGTTGCCTGCTCGAAGGCGATGAACCTTCTTTACAAGCGCACCCAGTTCACGCCGGACGTTATGCCCTCCGACGTGGTCGGTTTCTGCATGTATGACAAGGAAGCGAAGAAGAAGGTTTACGTATCGGGAAGCATCCTGTGTAACCTCTATCTCGCGGACGAGATCAACCGGACTTCCAGTAAGACCCAGTCCGCTCTGTTGGAAGCAATGGAGGAAGGACAGATTACCGTTGAGGGCGTAACGAAGAGCCTTCCGGATCCGTTCATCGTACTTGCGACCCAGAACCCGGTCGGCGCTGCGGGAACGCAGATGCTTCCGGATTCCCAGCTGGACCG
>DBWJ01000017.1:0-3508 GCA_002308955.1 Lachnoclostridium sp. UBA1241
TGCTTTCGATGAGCGCGAATACCTCGTTGTCGATATCCTTTCCAATATCGTCCCTGGTTAGTCCCCATTCGGCAAATGCCATAATAGCATCGTATTTGTCCCAGGGCTTGTCTTTCTTCAGCTTCTTAAGGCCGCGCTCATATGCTTTGCTCTGCAGCAGCAGTCCTTTGCAATTGACGACTTCTTCGTCGTCTTCCGGAAGCTTCATGTATTCTTTCAACGTCCGAAGCCGCACTTCCGGAGTCTGTTCCTCCAGCAGCCATTCAAGAATTGTCTGTTTCATCCTACTCCTCCCGTTTGTTTCTTGAGGACGGGGCTGCCGGTTCCATGAACTGCCACCCCCGTCCCTGTGGGTCACTTTCTCTTTACGGGAATCCAGATCGCACTGTGATAATCCGGCGAATTCGGATCTTCCTCGCCGTACCACTCAATGTTCACCCGGCCCGGGAATTCAAAATCCGGATTTCCGGGCATCCATTCTCTGAAGATTTTCGTGTTTACATCCTGGAGCGCTTTGGGGTTCGGACCGTAGCAATCAAAGATCGCCCAGTCGGAATCCGGAAGCTCATAAACGGTCATGCCTTCCGGAACTTCGCCGCCCTTGTAAATGCCCGCAACGAAATAGCGGAATTTGCCGCAGCCGACATCATCAACGCAAACGCCGTACTCGCCGATGTTGTTATCTACTATCGCCTTTTCTATGGCATTTGCCGGAGCATTCCCATTCCAGACGTTGTTTGCGTATTGTTCGCGGATCTCATCCCAGAACTTCGGAATCTCGACGTAAGCAGTCTCTCCGTCAAATTCCCTTGCAAACCCGATCACCGTAAAGCCGGCCATAGTTTTAATCTTGTAATCCATCCTGTTACCTCCGTGAATAGAAATTTCGATTTTCAAAGGGAGGAATGGTTTGATCGGCGCGCCTTCCCGCACTTGTGAAGGGTTCACGCCATGAAAGCGGGAAAATGCTTTGGTAAAGCTTTCGGGCGTTTCATAGCAGTACCGGAATGCAATATCGATGATCTTTTCATCTGTTTTCTGAAGGTCCAGCGCCGCCCGGTACAGTCTGCGGTTTCTGATATACTCCGAAAGCCCGTAGCCGGTCATCACGGAAAATCCCTTCTGAAAAAAGAACGATGACATAGCGACCTGATCGGCAACATCCTGCGCACTGATGTTGTCCTCCAGATGCTCTTCCATGTAATCAATCGCTTTCCGAATGCAGGTAAGCCACTCCATCTGTCACACTCCTTCTCTTTGATGATTCTATATTACGCGGAGTTGCAATAGAAATCCTGTCAATTTATGCTCTCTTTTGTCCGGGCTCAGAAACGCTTATTTCCATGTGTTTTGCTCAATCGCATAAAGCTGTAAGCGCTTCCACGCCGGACTCTGCCTGGTCCACCCCGGGATCCCTGTTCGTCATCACGACGGCAACCTCTCCGGTCACGATGTTCATCTTCAACATGCACTGTCCGTTCTCTCCCCAGCCCTGCGACACAAGCGTGTCATCGCCGCGCCGGAATATACCGAGCCCCACCCACGAGAAATTCTCTGTCGGCTTGATCATCTCTTTGGCCGACTCTCTTTGTAGGAGAGCGCCTCTGCCATTTGCCGCCTCGACAAATGCCACGGCAATCGTCATCAGTTCCGCGGGTGTGCTCCATAAGCCCGAAGCCGCAAGGTCCGGAATCTGCGGGAACCTTCCGGGAATTAATGCGCCGTCACTGTCGTATCCCGAAGCCATTTTCTGACTCTGTTCCCGAAGTTCAAGGGTCCGAAGCGAAGCAAAGAAGGTATTCTTAAGGCCTAACGGCTCAAGCACATTGTCCGCGACAACTTCTTCGAAACTGCGGTGCGTGATTTCCTGAATCATCAACTGCAGCACGCAGTAGCCTGCGTCACTGTATTCAAATTCGGTTCCGGGCTGCATTTCCGCCGCTGCCCGCCGGTTATTATATGCGGTTCTGCCTTCGAGAACATCGAGCAGGCTGACCTCGGAATCGCTCCTACGAAGTCCGTAAAAGGAATCCTCCGCGTCGACAATTCCTGCGGTATGACTGAGGAGCGACCGTATCGTCGCGTCGCTTTCCGTTCCGTCCGCCGTAAGAAGTCTCCACTCCGAAAGATAGCGGTTGACCGGTTCGTCGATTCGGAGAAGGCCCTGCTCCTCCAGTTTCATCACGGTTATCGCAGTGATAAACTTCGAAATCGAACAGGCCGGAAAGGCGGTATCCCCGTCCACCGGTATGGTATGCTCCGCATCGGCCAATCCGTAATATTTCAAAGTCTCTCTTCCGGCAGCGTCCCTGTAGGCACAGCTTACGCCGGGAAAGCGTTCAAATATATTCATGTTATTTCCTTTTCACTATTCTGTTTCCATCTCAAAAATGCCGGGGCCTCCGGCACCCGAGTAATAGTATTATACCATTTATCTTCTCCTTTATAAACAAGTATCTAATCAAAATCTGCAAATCCCCATTCCTTTATAACTGTATCTACCCATATAAACCTTTGATCACCGATAGGCGTTCCGCATTTTTTTAAAGTGTTCAGATTCGAACACTTTAAACCTCGGATTATACATTTCCTCCCATGTAGATAGGAATTCCAATGTGGATCGATTTCGCAGCCAATTTCGTATAACGTCAGCTGCTCTTGAATTCTTCTTCCCAAACACTTATTCCCGAAAGACTGCTTTCCGCGCGAGAGCAGCTCCATCTTACGAAAGCAGAAGCTGCAAGGCGAATCGGACTGACATCAACATCCTATGTCAGATACGAAGCAGGCGACCGCTGTCCCTCTCCGCAAGTCATTATGACAATAGCAGAGAAACTGGGAACATCAGTCGCCTTTCTTTTGGGTGAAACGGATGATTTTTCTCCTGATATAATAAGAATTTTCAGAAAAGATGAACCGCTCTTATTTGAGCTTATTAACGATGTGCGGAATGCAAATGACACAACCCTGCAACGATTGCTCAGATATTTTCATCGGCTTAAAAACTAATCTCCGGGAGTATGCAAGTCAATGAACGGTTGAATTGTTATTCCCTGTTCTGATCAGGTGCCCTTCCTGTATCGCCGCGAATGTCGCCACCATACTGACTATCGTTCCGCTGATTTTCAAATCGATAAATGTTAACGTCAGCGGAAGCACAAAAAGCATTACGCCCGTCACCTTATTCGCAGCGAGATACAAAATATAGAACGCGGGCGAAAACACGGGGCAGAACAGCAAAACTATACTGCAAATGATTCTGATACAGGTTATGAGATTTGCCATTATTCCTTCCACACCGCGTACACATGGTCGTCATAATCCGATTCTTCAAACGGCCTTAAAACCGGTCTTTTCGTTTCGATTATCATCGATGATTCCTTTAAATCGCTTCAACTTCGCTTAACAGATAAGTGACGACATCTACCGGGTAATTTGTCTCATCCCATACTTCGACTTCACATGCAGGTCCACTGGTGTAAAGACTCACTACAACACCCACTGTTCC
>DBWJ01000017.1:3514-21270 GCA_002308955.1 Lachnoclostridium sp. UBA1241
CTTTCTTTGATACGAGCGTTCTGACTCTTGTATACTCTGTAATCATAATTCATTTTCTCCGGCAAAAACTTTCAAAGTGTCATCCTCAATACAAGGATGGAAAAAAAGTTTTATATCATCCGAAACGCCTTTAGTGCCTCTTCGATATATTCTCTTTGGAAAGTCGGACAACCGTTTCCACGTGCACGCTTCCGGGGAACTGGTCCACCGGCTGGACGCGCTCGAGACGGTAGCCGCCGTCCGCGAGAACGCGGAGGTCTCTTGCGAGCGTGGCCGGGTCACAGGAAACATAAACGATGCGGGACGGCGCCATCGCAAGCATTGTCTCAAGAAGCGACTTCTCGCAGCCCTTCCTGGGCGGGTCGACGACGATTACATCCGCGCGGTAGCGCTCACTCTCCGATACAAGCTTCGGAAATACCTCTTCCGCGGCGCCGACGTAGAACTCGGCGTTTGCAATCCCATTTGCCGCAGCATTCTTCTTCGCGTTTTCGATGGCTTCGGGCACAATCTCGATGCCGAACACCTGCTTCGCCGCCTTCGCGAGGAACAGGGAGATGGTTCCGATTCCGCAATAGAGATCCCAGACCGTCTCCCGGCCCGTAAGTCCGGCAAATGTGAGTGCCGTATCGTACAAAACCTTCGTCTGCACGGGGTTCACCTGATAAAACGACATCGGCGAAATCTCAAAGGATACATCGCCGATCCGGTCCGTGATGCACGGGTTCCCGAAGAGCGGAATCAGCCGGTCGCCGAGGATTACGTTGGTTTGCGCGCGGTTCACGTTTAAGGAAAGTCCGACCATGCCGGGAATCTTCGAAAGCTTCTCCCAAAGCCGTTCGCCTGCGGGAATCTTCTCACCGTTAATTACAAGGCAGACCGCGACTTCATCGGTTGCAAAGCCTTTCCGCATCAACACGTGCCGGACGAGACCCTTGCCGGTTTCCTCGTTGTAAGGCGTAACGCGGTTTTCTTCCATCCACTTGCGGACTGCGGCAAGAATCGCTTCATGTCCGGACCACAGCATATCGCAGCCGTCGGTCGGCACGATCCGGTGACTGCGCCCCGCGTAGAAGCCGAGCACCGGCCTTCCGAAGTTGTCAGCTCCCACCGGAAACTGTCCCTTGTTGCGGTACGCCCGGGGCTCCTCCATGCCGATGATCGGGGAAACCTCAAAATCCGTAAACCCGCCGATCCGCCGGATGCAGTCCTGCACCTTCTTCTGCTTCAACCGAAGCTGCTCCTCATAGCTCATATACGAAAGCTGGCATCCGCCGCACCTTGCGGCCCTCGTACACTCCGGCTCCACCCTTGATGGCGCGGCCTCAAGCAATTCCTCAACCTTACCGATGGCATACGTCTTCTTCGCCTTCAAAATCCGTGCACGCACAACATCCCCGGGAATGGCCCGGCTTACGAAGACAGTTATTCCGTCCGCATGCCCAATTCCCTCCCCGGTATCGGTGATATCTTCGATTGACAATTCGATCAATTGATTCTTTTGAAACATTCCTCTAAGCTCCGTCTGCTCCTTTGAAAATACCGCCCGACGGGCGGCACAGAAAAAACGAGCCTCGACAGGCGGCAACAGCATTAGTATGCGGGCGCCGTCCAGAGTCGGACGCGACAGACTGTCGAAGACCTTCTGGAGCGTTCGACTGCTGAGACAGCCCGCAGCACGAACCACCGGAGTCTGCCGCCTGTCGAGGCGTATTATTACTATTTCGAGGTTGGACGGATATTACTTTCAAATATCCTCTGGAACCCGAGCCAGCCGCCCGACTGGGCTTCCGCGCTCGAGAACAGTTCCTTGAGCGCTTCCATCTTGGCGTCGAGGTTGTCGGCCATACTGAGCGCAAGGGCTTCGGCAAGCGCCGGCTTCTTCGGGGACCCGAAGGTCAGCTCGCCGTGATGCGCCAGAATGCAGTGCCTGAGTTCGGAGGCCGTCTTCTCCGGAAATCCGGGGATTTCCGCAATCTTCTTTCCGATGAATTCCGCGCCGAGGAAGATATGTCCGAGAAGGTTTCCGTCGTCGGTGTAATCATTCTCCGGGAAGGACGAAATCTCGAAGAGCTTTCCGATATCATGAAAGATTCCCGCGGTAAGAAGCAGGTCACGGTTCAGAATCGGGTAATTGTCCGCAAAGCATGCGCACATCTTCGCAACACCCAGAGTATGCTCCAGAAGCCCTCCGACAAATGCATGGTGAATTCCCTTGGCCGCCGAATGATTCATAAACTTCTTCGTTAGCTCTGCGTCAGAGAACACGTTCGTAAGAAGCGTATGCAGGTGCGGTTCCTTCACGGAATCCATCAGCTTCTTAAGCTCCGCAAACATCACCTTCGGGTCAGACGTCGTCACCGGCATGTAATCCGAAACGTCGTACTCGCCCTCGTCGGCCTTGCGGATGCGGCGCACATTCAGCTGGTTGTTTCCCTGATACGTGGTAACCGCTCCCTCAACCTTGACATAATCCATCGCCTCGATGTTGGCGGCTCCGGGCCCGATCTCCCACATCTTCGCGTCGATGGTTCCGGTCTTGTCCTGCAACAGAAGCGAAAGGTAATTCTTGCCGGTCTTTGCGCGGAGAATCTGACTCTGCTTGCAGAGATATACGTCCGTCACCTGCTCGCCTTCGTGCAGCTCATTGATATATCGCATAAAAGCCTCTTTCTAGAAAGTAATCTTGAAACTTTTCTTCATTTCCTTGCCATTCCGGTAGTACGTGATCTCCACGGTCGAATTCTTCTCGTAACTCGTGTAAAATGTGAAGAATTCCTCCACCGAGGTCACCGGAACGTCGCCCACCTTTGTGATGATGTCGCCCTGACGGAACTGCTGCGAAGCAGCTGCCGAGCCTTCGTTCACCTCTTCGATGATGATGCCGTTCTGCAGATTCAGCTGCGAAAGCACGTCATCCTCGATGTCACGGAATACTGCGCCGAACTTCGGATACTCCGACTGGTTCGTCAGAAACCGCATCAGCGGCATAATCTTCTCAAGGCTGATGGCCTCAACGCTGTAACCGCCGTCGCGGAACTGATTGGTGATCAGTCCGACCAGCTCGCCCTTCGTATTCACGAGAATGCCGCTTTCCCCACGGCCGCCGAGAATGTTGGTCCGAAGAATCTCTAAGGACATATCGGAGATGTAAACCTTCTGCGCGCGGCTTGTGATAAATCCCATATCCACGGAAGGTCCCTGCCCGTCCGGGAACCCGAGGGCAATGACCGCCGAACCTAAAGTCAGATCCGTAGAGTTGCCGAACTTCACCTCAACGATGCTTTCCACCTCGTTCTTCCGGAAGTTCTTGTAGGGAACCGAAAGAATCAGCGCGTCGGCTTCCTTCTCGTAGGAATAAACAACGCCGGTCTCGCTCACCCCTCCGTAAAATGTGACTTTAATCTTGTCAAAGCTGGCCTCGTCCATCTTGGAGTACGGCGTGTAAATCAGGAATTCCGTGCCATTTTTCGCAATGACGACACCGCTTACGTTGGTCATGCTTTCCGTGATATCCGAGAAAACCGGATCCACGATTTCCTTCACATAGGAGACGGTAACCAGACTCGGCTGTAACGCAACCGATGCAATCTGTACGCCCTTCATAACGCCCTCGAAGTTTTCAAAAGCCTTGTTGTCAATGACCGGCGCTTCCTTTCCGCCCGGCTCGATGGCCACCGTGGGCGTGGGCGGAAGATTGACCTGCTCTCTCTCGTTGTTCGTGAAGAAATGCTGGATGACATAGTCCGAGATGCCGTAGGAACATCTGGCGATGACGCCGAACAGAACGGCAACGGCGATTACCAGCAGGAAGGAGCGGAGGATTTTCTTACGCTTTGTCCATTTGTTGAGGGGCACGCGCTCCTCTTTGATAAAGCCGTAATTCTCCTCGGTCTCCGCTTTCTTGTTCAGCTTCTCGGGTTCTTTGTTTTTATCTTTTGCCTGGCTCATATACGCTCCTAACTATCCGCTCTCTGCAAACTGAAGACGAATTCGGTACCCTCGCCCTCGGTGCTGATTACCTTGATGTTTTCGTTATGCGCTGCAATGATCTGCTTGGTAATGGAAAGGCCGAGGCCCGTACCCCGCTTGTCCTTACCGCGGGAGAGGTCGGTTTTATAGAACCGCTCCCAGATCTTTCCGATGGCGTCCTTCGGAATACCGATTCCGGTATCCTTGACGGAAACCAGAACCTTGTCGCGTTTCTCCGCGACGACAACCGTCACGACGCTGTCCTGCTTACTGAACTTGATGGCGTTATCGATCAGGTTATGCACTACCTGCTGGATCTTGCCCTTGTCCGCGTAGGCATATAATTCGTTCTCGGGAAATACGAGACGGATTTTCATGTTCTTCTGCGAGCACTTTCCTTCGAAGGTCGCGGAGGACTGCTTCAACATCTTTACGATGTCGAATCTCTCCCAGATAAGGCGTACACCCTTATTCTCGAAGTTACTGAGGTCTAAGAGGTCGTTCGTCAGGTTCGACAGCCGTTCGGTCTCAAACAGGATGATGTTCAGGTATTTGCCCTGAATCTCATATGGAATCGTGCCGTCCTTCATCGCTTCCGCATAGCCCTTGATGGAGGTTAACGGAGAACGGAAGTCATGACTGATGTTGGCAACGAAATTCTTCTGGTAATCCACGAGGTTCGCGTGCTGTTCCGCAAGCATGTGCGCCGAAAGCGCGATGTCGCGGTACTCGTCCTTGGTGCGGATTCCGGCATCGGCGGTGAAATCACCGTCCGTGTAGGCGATGATCGTTTTATGGATGTTGTAAAGGTTCTTCGTGTGATATGCGGCGAACAGGAAGAAGATCAGAAGAATCACCAGCAGTCCGACGCCGGCAATCAGGTTCATGCGGACCACAAACCGGTCGGCTTCGTCGAGAATCTTCGTCATCGACTCGGCCATCACGATATAGCCTTTAATCTTCACGCCGCTTCGCACCGGTTCCACGGCACATAAAACCTTGCCGGAAGAAAGACCGGGGATATCCACGTTCTCCGTATAAAGCGCGTCCAAAAGCCCCGGCGCGTGGTCGTTCACATTTATCGGCACCTTCTCGAGGTTATTGCCGGTTGCCGCAATCATCGCCCCATCCGCGCCGACCACCCAGATGTCGGCCCCCAGCATAATGCGGACGGCTTTCATCTGCAGCATAAACGTGTCAAGCGTAAAATCCGACAGCGCATATTCGTTTATGTATTCGTCCGCGATGACAACGCATTCCTTGTACAGCTTCTCCTTATGGCTCTGCAGCGTATCGCGGCGGTGTATGGGACGCGCCACGACGTTGATTGCCAAAAGGACAAACACGGATACGGCCAGATAGACATAGGCGTATTTGTGCCAAACCTTGTTCTTCATGGATTACTCCCGGTGTGATTTCTGCAACTGGTTCTGAAATTCCGATAACCGATTCTACAGCTGATTCCGAAGTTCAAATTTGTAACCGATTCCCCATACGGTCCCGAGGCGCCACTCTTCGTGGTCCTTAAGCTTCTCACGGAGACGTTTGATGTGCACGTCCACCGTACGGGTATCGCCGACGTATTCATAGCCCCAGATGCGGTCCAGCAGCTGCTCACGGGTGAATACCTGGTTCGGATGGGACGCCAGATAGAAAAGCAGCTCGAATTCCTTCGGCGGCATCTCCAGTTTCTTGCCCATGTAGGTAACCGCGTAGTTGGTCTGATTGATAATCAGGTCGGTGTAGGCAACGTACTCGCCCTGCTGCTCCGTAACCTGCGGATGCGGCGGCTGCTCGTGGAGCGGCTCGGTGGGCGGATTCTCCTGACGGATTCTTCGAAGCACGGCCTTAACGCGCGCCACCAGCTCCTTCGAGTCGAAAGGCTTCATCATGTAGTCGTCGGCGCCGAGCTCGAGGCCGAGCACCTTATCGAAGATTTCTCCCTTCGCGGAAAGCATGATAATCGGAGTATCGGATGTCTTACGGATCTGCCGGCACACTTCGTAACCGTCGATTCCCGGAAGCATCAGATCGAGGAGCACCAGGTTCGGCTCAAACTCGGCAAATTGCTTCACGGCTTCCTCGCCGTCCCCGACAATCCGGGTCTCGAAGCATTCCTTTGTCAGATAAAGGGCAATCAGCTCCGCAATGTTGTTGTCGTCATCCACAATCAGGATTTTCTGTTTCTCCGCCATGTCTCTCCTCCTTTACTCTTTGAACACCACTTCCGTCGAGCCGTAGTCCGGCGACAGGGTGTAGGATTTTACGTATTTGGTCTTGCGGCAATGGTTCTGTACGGCCTGCCGCACGGCTCCCGTACCGCGTCCGTGGATGATCGTCACCTTCGCAAGGTGCGCAAGGAACGCGTCATCCAGGTATTTGTCAAGCTCCGCAACCGCCTCGTCCACGCGCTTTCCGACGAGGTTCAGCTCGGGACTTATGGTCAGCGCCTTGGAAGCAATTCCCGAAGCCACGTGGACCTTCTTCGAATTGTCCTCCTTCGGGGTTTCAAGAAGCGCCAGGTCGCTTATGTTGACTTTGGTCGTCATGATTCCCATCGTCACGAAGCAGTCGCCCTTCGCGTTCGGAAGCGTATGCACCGTACCGTTCACGTTCATGCTTAAGACGAGCACGTTATCGCCGATATGGAAATCCGCCGCCTTATGGTCGGCCTTCTTCTCCGCCTTCTTAAGGGTTTCCTTCGGAGCAATTTCACTGAGCTTCTCTCTTGCCTTACGGCGTTCGTCCTCGAGGGCCGCCATGTTGCCTGTGCCGCCGAGCTTGTTGATCCGGCGGATCGTTTCGTCCGCGAAATCCTTTGCTTCCTGCACAATCTGCCCGGCCTCGCTCTTCGCTTCCGTAAGGATGCGGTCGCGCCGCTCTTCGATAGCCTTGTTCTTCTTCTCCCACTCCGCCCTGTCTACGGCCGCTTCCCTGCGGTCAGCTTTGGCGGCGGCGAGCTCCTCCTCGAGCTTCTTACGGGTGTTCTCAAGCCCCGCAATCATATCTTCAAAGCTCTTGTCACGGATGCCGATGAATGAATCCGCGTCTTTGATGATCGAATCCGAAAGTCCGAGCCGTTTCGAAATCGCGAACGCGTTGCTCTTCCCGGGAATTCCGAGAAGCAGCCGGTAGGTCGGTCTAAGCGATTCCACGTCAAACTCACAGCAGGCATTGATCACGCCCTCTGTCGTCATCGCGAACACTTTAAGCTCCGCATAGTGCGTCGTTGCCATCGTACGGATGTCAAACCGGTGCAGGAACGTAAGGATTGCCATCGCAAGCGCCGCTCCCTCGGTCGGGTCGGTACCTGCACCGAGCTCGTCGAACAGCACCAGCGAATCCTCCTGCGCCGCCTCGAGTATCTTTACGGTATTCGTCATATGGGAGGAAAATGTGGACAGCGACTGCTCAATGCTCTGCTCGTCGCCGATATCCGCATACACCTCCGGAAAGATTCCGAGAATCGTTCCCGACTGCGCCGGGATATGAAGTCCGGCCTGTCCCATCAATGCGAACAGTCCGACGGTCTTTAAGGAAACCGTCTTACCGCCGGTATTCGGTCCGGTGATCACGACCATCGAATAGGTCTGCCCGAAGGAGATGTCAATCGGGACAACCTTCTTCGGATCGATCAGCGGATGTCTGCCCTTTATGATCTTCACGGTGCGGTCGTCCGAGAAATCCGGTCTTACGGCCTTCATCTCTCTTGCAAGCTGCGCTCTCGCGAAGATAAAATCCAGCTCGGTCATCGCCTCGCGGTCATAGCGGAGCGATTCCGTCCACGGAGCGAGCATCTCGGAAAGCGCGGCAAGCACCTTCTGAATCTCTTCCGTTTCCTTTACCTCCAGTTCCCGAAGCTCGTTGTTCAGCTTTACGATCTCGATCGGCTCGATGAAAGATGTCGAGCCCGAGCTGGACTGGTCGTGAACCATGCCGGAAACCTGGTTTTTGTATTCGCTTTTATACGGCAGGCAGTACCGGCCGTCGCGCATCGTAATGAGCGCGTCCTGAATCATTCCCGCCTGGGAAGCCGCCGAAAGAATCGAACCGAGGCGCTCACGGATCTTGTCGCTTGTCGCCTTCATCTTTCTGCGGACGCTCTTCAGTCCGGGGCTTGCGTCATCCGCAATCTCCTCTTCCGAGATAATGCAGCGGCTGATTTCGAGTGCCTCCGCCTTCCGCTCCTCAAGGAGTTCGAATTTCTCCGAAAGCGAGTCCGCAGGAAAGTCGTCGCCGCGGTCCCCGGGACAGCCGTAGGATTTGGCGCGGGCAACCGCCGAAAGGAGCGACCCGATGCGTAATAGTTCCGGAATCTGCAGACAGCCGCCGCGATCCAAGCGAAGCAGGCTCTCGCCGACATCCGGAATGCCGCTGAAGGAAAGAGTTCCCTTCAGGTTCAGCCGGTTAAGCGCGTCGGCCGTTTCGGTCTGCAGCCGTTCCGCGTCCTCTTTAGTATCTGCGGGAACCAGCTCCCCGCAGCGTTTGCGCCCGAGGTCCGACCCCGCATGATGCACAAGCATCTCGCGGATCTTGTCGAACTCAAGCGTTCTTAATGCTTTTTCATTCATAACAAATCCCCATAAACCGCCTTACCATGTGAGGCGGTGCAATTCCCCCGTACACTTCATCCCGGCGAAATCCTGCTGCCGTAACGCCTCGTACAAAACGATGGCAGCCGCGTTGCTCAGATTCAGAGAGCGCGTCTCTCCGATCATAGGGATGCGGATACAAGTCTCTTCATGGTCTTTGAGAATCTCCTCCGGAATGCCGGCGCTTTCCTTTCCGAACATCAGGAAGCAGTCTGCGTCAAATGTAACGGCTGTATAGGCGCGTCTTGCCTTCGTCGTGGCATAAAACACCTTCGCTCCCGGGTTCTTCAGAAGGAAGTCCTCGTAATTCTCGTAGACCGTAACGTCAAGTTCTTTCCAGTAGTCCATCCCCGCGCGCCGCAGATGCTTTTCGTCAAGCGAAAACCCAAGCGGCTTTATGAGATGAAGCCTGGTTCCTGTTGCAACACAGGTACGGCCGATGTTCCCGGTGTTGGCGGGAATCTCCGGCTCAAGTAAAACAATATTCACAATAAACTCCAATCAGGCGTTCGCATTTGCCGCGCATACTTCAGAACTCACACTCTCTGCGTCAGGCGTTCTTCTCTTCGCGAAGCTTCGTGATGAACGCTCTGAGACGGTCAAGCGCGCGCTTCAGGTTCTCAAGCGAATACGCGTAGGAAATCCGCAGGAAGCCTTCGCCGCAGTCGCCGAACGCGTTTCCGGGAACAATCGCCACCTTCTGCTCCGAGAGCAGTCTTGTCGCGAATTCCTCGCTCGTCATGCCGAATTCGCGGATGCACGGAAATACGTAAAATGCGCCGTAAGGCTCAAAGCAGGGAAGACCCATCTCGCGCAGTTCATGTACCACGAAACGGCGGCGTTTGTCGTAGGAATCCCGCATCATCGCGACGTCCTCATCACCGTTCTTCATCGCTTCGATGGCTGCATACTGGCTCATCGTCGGCGCGCACATAATCGCGAACTGATGAATCTTCGTCATCTGCTTAATAATCTCCGCAGGGCCGCAGGCGTAGCCGAGTCTCCAGCCGGTCATTGCGTGGCCCTTTGAGAAGCCGTTGATCACGATAGTCCGCTCACGCATACCGGGGAAAGAAGCAATCGAAACGTGCTTCTGCTCATAGGTCAGCTCGCTGTAGATCTCGTCGGAAAGAACGACAATGTCCTTCTCCACGCAGATTTCGGCAATCTCCCGAAGGTCCTCCTCGGTCATGATGGCACCGGTCGGATTGTTCGGGAATGGAAGCACGAGAAGCTTCGTCTTATCGGTAACCGCCGCGCGGAGTTCCTCCGCAGTCAGGCGGAATTCATCTTTCTCCTGAAGCTCGATAACCACCGGAACGCCCTGCGTCAGAATGACACACGGTTCATAGGAAACATAGCACGGCTGCGGAATGATAACCTCCTCGCCGGGGCATACCATGGCGCGGATTGCAAGGTCAATCGCTTCACTTCCCCCGACCGTAACCAGGATCTCGCTCTTCGGCTCGTAGGAGAGCCCGTAACGGCGGTTCAGGAAGTTCGCAATCTCGGTGCGGAGCTCGGGAAGTCCCGCATTGCCGGTATAGTGCGTTTTCGCTTTCTCGAGGGAATAGATGCCTTCCTCACGGATGTGGTACGGCGTCGCAAAATCCGGCTCGCCGACACCGAGGGAGATGGCATCCTTCATCTCATGAACAATATCGAAAAATTTACGGATGCCGGAGGGCTTGATGCCCACTACGGCAGGGTTTAACGGGTTTCTCACGGGGTAATCAACATCCTTTCGTCTTCCTGTCTTGTTACAAGCGGAATCCCGTGCTCCTTGTATTTCTTCAGCACGAAATGCGTTGCGGTGGAAAGCACGGATTCCATCGGGGCAAGCTTCCCGGAAACGAATTCCGCGACGCTCTTCAGACTGGAGCCGCGAAGCATCACCGTCAGGTCAAAGCCGCCGCTCATCAGATAAACCGCCTCCACTTCGTCAAACTGGTAAATCCTCTCGGCAATCTCATCAAAACCTTTGCCGCGCTGCGGGGTTACCTTCACCTCAATCATTGCCGTAACCTGGTGCTTATCGGTCTTGTCCCAGTCAATCAGCGTCGGATATCCGCAGATGACGAGCTCCTCTTCAAGGCGCCGTATCTCCGCCGCCACCTTCGCCTCGTCTTCGCCGAGCATCACGGCAAGCTCCTTCGCCGTAAGTCTCGCGTTCTGATCTAAACTCTCCAAAATCCGCATTGCCAATTCCATAACTAAATCCTCCGCTTTCTTTTCGTTCTTTCGGAAAATGTGACTTCTATAATTTTCTTTCCGTTTCGCCGGAAAATGTGATTTTCTTCTCCGGAATCCTCAGCCTCCGCGGTACGGTTCCAGGTACCGCACCTCTTCGCCGTTATGAAGTTCCTTCGCGTTCGTATCGGTAAGGCGTCCGATGTCCGCTGCTTCGATATCTTCCTTCCACAGGGCACTAAGCAGTTTCCCCGGGTCATCGGTTACCATCAGGATGCATCCGCCCGAACCGATCTGATACGGGTCGATGTCAAGCTCCTCGCAAACCTCGATCGTCTTCTGGGAAATCATGATGTCCGGAAGGTTAACACATAAACCGGTCCGGATTCTTCCGCTCATCGCGTAAAGCCCCGCGTAAACACCGCCGTCCCCTAAAGCGTACATATACGAAACACCGTTCCGATACCCGGTCTCGCAGGCTTTTCTTTGGTCAAGTCCCTCTGCTAACTGCGGAATCTCATTAAGAAAGTGTTTCGGGTACTTCGACGAAAGCCGCTCTTTATTCGCCTCGTACAAAAGGAGCGTTTCCTCGCCGCCGGCAAGGCCGGTGAGGATGATGTGATACTCCCGTCCGGGTGCCGGGGGTTCTGCGTCTGTTGCCCCCGAAATGTCTTTTGCAGCACCGGCTGCTTCCGAGGCTTCCTCAGCGTTTCCGTCGACCGCAGGTCCTCCGAACACCGTCGCGGTCGCCGTTACCGTGCTCGCGTCGGTTCTTACGATCGAGACGTCCGAAAGCTCCGTCACCGCGTACGCTTCACGCATGTACGCCCTTAGCTCGCTCTCCGGCATATCCGCGGGTACCGTCAGCGAAAGCGTCATGCTTTCCGCCTGTCTTCCCCGGGCTGCGAGGACGTTCCACGCCCGAAGCACCGAAAGTCTTGCGATCAGAGGATTCCTGCCACTAAGTGTTGCATTGGCCGCGGCTATGGCGCGGTCATTCGCTGCTGCCATACGGACACACTCCGAAACCGGCATTCCTTCCTTCCGCCCTGCGTACGGACGTGCCAGAAACTTCTCATTTCCGGTCCTTGCAACAAGCCGTTCGAATTCCGCCGCACCGATGCTTCCGACTGCCATAAATCCTCCGTCTCCGATATTTCCCCATTATCGATTCATTATATCACATTTCGGGCATAAGTATCAAGTGTCGGTTTCCCTTCCCGCAAGGAAAAAAGAAGGGCGCGCTCCCAACGGAACACGCCCTATCCGAATGATTCAGTCAGACTCACTCACCCCAGTATTCGATTGACTCCATGGTTCGCCCTGATACGCCGAAGAGTTTCATCATGAAATCCTCCCTTTCATGGAACATCTGTATGATCGTAACCTTCCCGGGGGTGAAGCGATAGACAAGATAATGCTGATGCGTAAATATATACCAGTAATCCGTGCCGATATTATACATTTCGGCAATACTCGTCCCGCTCTTTTCGTATTCAGCAAGAATATCGGCATCCAAGAGGATTCCACCGAGAACATCCTGTGCGGTTTTTTCATCAAAATGCTCTGTCAGCCATTTCCTTAACGATACTAACTTTCTTCGCACAAGCGGGGAATACTCCAGTTTATTCATGTCTCAGACGCCCAATTCCTTTTTTAAGTCTTCTGCGGATATCGCACCCTCTTCGGCAATCGACTTCTCGCCTTTTGCCATCTCAAGCTGGAAGCGGTATAAAGCCAGCTGCTTCTCAAGCTCATCCAGCTCTTTGGAATTAATCAGAGTAATCTGATCATATCCGTTCTTCGTAAGATAAACACGACTTCCGTATCGCACTTTTTTAATCACATTCGAATAGTTTCGCAATTCCGAAACAGGCAAAATCGTCGGCATAGTCTCTCTCCTACCTTCGTATTAATCTCTTGCAATTGTATCATATCATATGCGGGCAGTATTTGCAACATAATTTGCGTGTATATTATGCAGCGCAGTTGCGAAAAATGTGATAAGTCCTTGACAATCGGGGTGTTTTTTCCGATAATGAAACCATAACATCACCAAGGGGGATTTCATCCATGGAAAGAAAGAAAAACAGAGGTTCCGCCATTGTCGGAGTTATATTCGTTCTCGCGCTTGTGGGAATCGGCGTAGGCGTGTTCTTCTTCATCCGTGCCAGAAAGTACGATCCCGGTACGTTTGAGAACAATTCCTACAAAAACAAGTGGGCGGCGGTTCAGTTCACGGCTCCCGAAGGATATACGTCCGGGACGCAGGTGCAGGACGGCGAAACGCTTTATTACTTCACCAAAGGTTCCAATATCGTCATGATTATGACGACAGACCAGGATACCGATGTGGACCGCGGTCTTGAGGAACTGAAGGCAACGCTTATGGGCGTGTCCTCCACCACTCAGAAGCTCGGTGTCAAAATGGACGTCAAAGATACTTCCAGTAAGATGATTGCCGGCAAATCCTACAAATACGTTCAGATTTCGTTCGGAACGGGCGGCATCACCCAGTACATTGATTTCTACGGCCGTAAAGTGCACGGAAACGGTATCTGCATCATTGCCGTCTCCAGCAATTCGCTTTCGGGCATCGACGAACTCATTTCGAAATTCAAGAAGTATTGATTTCTGTAAGCATTCACGATAACCAAACGCCCCGGTCACAAGCGTGACCGGGGCGTTTTTTGTGTCTTTTCCTACCGTCTCTCGCGAAGCTCGAGAAGCACCGTCACCGCGCTCACAACCGCGGCGGCTGCTGCCATCACCCACAGGGGCGTGGCGTTGAAGGTTTCGAGATAGTAATCCGGCGGAAGGATTTTACGAAGGTATGTCACCACCGGAAGAATCTTCTTCAGATCAAGAATGATCGGGCAGCACAGGTAACTGGCGACGGCGAGGATCGGAATCGCGGCGCATATGGCATTTACCGAAGGAACAATGACGCGGAGAATCTCGCAGACGCCCGTGACGAAGATCACGTAAAGAAGCATCACGAAGATTTCTTTGAAGATGTTCCCCGCAAGCCCCGCAATCAGAATACAGACAAGACCGACAACCGAAGCAAGCAGCGTCGGCAGGAACATCGAGCCGTAGTTGATGACCGGACGCTTTTCGTAGCTCATGACCTTGAAACGGCCCTCGGCGTTGTCCTGGAACCAGAACACAAGGCCGGCAAGCCCGGCAAGAAGCACGAACAATGCAACCGTTCCGCGGATCGGCTTCGTGAGGTAATTCTCCTCCATCACCTCTTCGTAGGAGACTTCGGTGTTCGTGTAGTAATCCTGATAGGAAACCGTAAACAGCGAGCCCGCCTCGTCCTGCTTTGCGAGGTTTTCTCTTATGATCGGCCGGATTTCCTCGTCCGAAAGCTCAAGACCGCTCCGGTTCACGAGATAATCGGCGATGTAATCCTCCATGATTCCCGAGTACACCGCAACCGTCACGAATTCGTTGACGAACGGCGCGTACTGGCTTGTGTCGGAGACGACCATCGTAACGGCGCCGTCCCATTTGCGGCTTAAGAAACGCTCCTGCATGTCCTTCGGGAAGATGTAGCCGACCTCGGCGCGTCCCGCAATGACGTCGCTGTACAGATCTTCCTCCGAATCCGTCATATAAAACCGTGCGGCGCAGTCGTAATTCACAAGCTGCTCCGCCACGCGCTTCGCGTAATCGTCGCTCCCCTTCGGCACGTAAATGCAGGCGCGGAGCGTTCCGTCATCCTTCGAAATGATGAACCGGTAGCCGACAAGGATTACCGGGAGCAGCACGAGAATGATCACAAAGGAAGGCTTTTTCATAAGGCGCTTCGTCATGAGAAGCAGCCACATACCCATTCGTTTCACTGGTTCCACCTCCTCTTTCCGACCGAGATGGCCATCGAAGCGATGAGCACACCGGCCGCCTCGCAGATGACGATTGCGAGGAGACGGAAATCAACGGCGTGTGTCATTCCGTTCTTCATCACATTTAACATCCGTGCCGTCGGCAGGTAGGCTCCGAGCACGCGTATCTTTGCGGGCAGATAAGCCGCCGGAGCAAGAAGCCCCGAGGCGTAGCCCATGATCATTACGATCAGGAAAAGCAGCAGAATTCCGCCAATCTGATTGGCGGCAAATGTGTATACAAACACGACGATCGCCGCAGCCAGAAGCAATACCGGAAGGCCGCACAAAAACCAGTAGCCGACCTCCCCGGCGGTCGAAAGGTCCATTATCGCGGTGAAACTTTCGGGATGCGCGAAGAACCAGCCGAAGAAGGCGGCAAATACGACACAGTACAATACGGTGAACAGCGTCAGCACGGCAAGATACCGTATCGCGAGCAATTTCGCCGTTCCGATCCTATGGAGCGCGAGCTGGTTTTCAAAGGCAATCGGGTCGCCCTTTAAAAGCGGGCCGCAGCTGATTCCGCCGAGGAGCAGAAGAAGCACCAGCGCCGCGCAGACATAATACTGCACAACCGTCTGGTTGCCGGTTCCCGACGCAGAGTCCTTCGCATAGAAGTTCTCACGGGAGATCGCGAAATCGAAGAACATGTTCTGCGTATCGTATTCCACGCGGTCAATGTCCTGCTCGGTCGAATCCTCGGGCATTCCCGCAATCAGTGTCGAGGTATAGATTCCGGCCTGCGTCTTCCCGAGAAGGCCTCCCGCAATGTCCGCAAGTCCTGCAATCAGGCGGTTGCTGAAACCGTCCACGCGGGGGATGTAAAGCTGCGCGTGCAGATCCTCGTGTCCGGTAATCGCGGTGCCGATGAAATGGTCCGGAAACAGAATGGCGCCGGCGTAGCGGCCGTCCTTCATGCCCGCCACCGCGTCCTCTTCGTCGGTCTCAAGGAACGAACAGAGCGCTTCCACGCTGGAAGCGGATTCTAAAACGTCCAGTCCGAAGGTCCGGAGGAACTCGTTATCATGCAGAACAAGGGCAACCGTCATATCCTGCTCGGCGACCTTTTTGTCCGTCACGAGGGCGCAGAACACCACCACAACACCGATCAGGGCCGTCAGCAGAAAGACTCCCAGAAAGTATTGCGGCAGAATCCGTAACGTTCGCTTTTCTTCCATTCGGACCAGTGTCCCGGTCAGTTTCATGGCGTCTGCTCCTTAGGGGCGCAATGCCCCGGTTTAATCACTTAAGGTCCCCAAAGAGGGTCCCCGGTTTATTCCGTTCGGGGCCCTAAAACATATCCCCGATATATTCAAGATAGCTGTCCAGATTATCCTTCACTTCTTCGTAGAAGGCTTCCCACTCCTCTTTGCTCATATGGTTCACGTCAAGCAGCTGCTTCGGCGGGGATGTGGTGAAGTCATCCTCCTTCGGCGAAACCGTGAATCTCCAGGTGAGATTCAGCGTCGAGCCGGAGAAGGTATCCCAGAATTTCATCTTCTTGAAATTCATCGCGTATTCTTCCTCGGGCTTCACTTCGCCCATTGCTTCCATTCCGCCGACGGAAGTGCCGTTCCAAAATGTCTTCGCCGCCACGTCAAGCTTCTTACCCTTCGGGTCGTAATCGCTCTGAATCTGAATCGCGTATTCCGAGCCGTCAAGCGCAAGCGAACCGTCCCAGCGGGAACGGATGCCGTACGCGTTCTTCACGGTATTCTTGCTGACGGTAAGCGCGATCGGATTTTCCGGAAGTCCGATCTCCGCCGTGATCGTAAAACGGTCCTGCGGGTCGGTATCGCCGCTTGCTTCATAGGCAAATGTGAGAGGAACGATCGTCCCGCGGAAATCAATCTCGGTCGCGAAGGAGACGGAAATCAGCTCCCCGCGCCTCGTGATATAAAGCATTGCCTCAACGACCTCCGAACCTTCCGCGGGCTTGAAGTCCTCCGCGGAGAAGCCGGTCACCGAACGGACGCGCTTGCAGATCTCTTCGGTGTCGATTTCGGCATGATAGCCGTAGCTTAATATGTATTCGCCGCCGACATGGAATTTCTCCTGCACGCGGCGCCCCGAAGCGTTCTTCGCCTCGTTGAAGCGGATCTTCGCAAGCAGGTTGTCCATTGCCTTGTCGTAGCCTTCGCCGAAGTACTGAAGCGGCGAATTGCCGTCAATGAAACGGGACAGGATTGAAAGAATCTTATACTTCGTAAGCACCCCGTCGACGCTGTCACGGGTGCCGTCACGGCTCTCCTCCGGAAGAAGGCTCCAGCCTGCGTTATCGTACCAGGTATCGAACAGTTCCCGATAGGAGAACGTAAGCCCTTCCTTCGCAAGTCTCGGGGACGCAAGCGTCATCTCGCTCTCATTGCCCCAGAGTCTTAACAAAACAAGCCGGATGCTGCTTAAAGTAACGGCGACCTTCGCGTGGAAGCCCTCGTCCTTCTTCGATTCGACGGTAAATCCCACACCTACCCCCGAAGGAATATCCCCGGGCTCCATTCCGACAAGCCCGACGAGGTTATAAAGGTCGGTATCCTCATCCGCTTCGATCGAGTCGATTGCGAGTACCGTGTCGATCGTGAAATCCTTACTTTCAAGCGTCTTTCGGACCGCATCAAGACCGAGCGACTTAATAAGCGGATCCCCGCCGCCGAAGCTGTCCGTTACGGCATCCTTGATCGCCGCGCGGCAGAACGCCCCGGGTTCCTTCGGACGGAAACGGATAACAAGGACAATCACCGCAACAATCAAAAGAAGCCCCGCCGGAATGATCCACCAAAGCGAGGTTGCTTTCTTTCGTTTCGATTGTCCTTCATAAACGGCGTACCCGTTCTCATCGAAAGGCGGCCGCACGCTGTGCTCGTTCATGGTCGTCCTCTCTTACACGATTGCCTTCAAGAGCGCATCTCCGCGAAGGGACGGATCCTCCTCGTGGAATACACCCTGCTTCATAATCAGGATCCGGTCGCACAGATCGAGCTCCTGCTCGTCGTGCGTCGTGATCAGAATAATGCCGTTCCGTTTCTTGTACTCCGCCATGTAGTTGCGGATGGAAGCCTTACAGAGAAGGTCCAGTGCCGCACTCGGCTCGTCCATAATAAGAACAGGC
>DBWJ01000017.1:21288-22005 GCA_002308955.1 Lachnoclostridium sp. UBA1241
AGACGCTTCTTCATGCCGCCGGACATGTTGGAAACCTTCACGTTGATGAATTCCTTGATGCCGAGCATCGCTAGAACGCCGTTCTCAAGCTCCTCATCCATGTCATACGGGCTGTCGCAGTACCAAAGGCGCAGGTTGTCGCGGGCGGTCAGNNTCGGGAATCAGCGGATTCTCCTGCGGAACGTATCCGACAATCCGCTCGCGCTCCTTGGGTTCACGGAACATGTTATGTCCGAACGCGCGGAATTCGCCGGCATCAGGGCGCAGCGTTCCCGCAAGAATGGACAGAAGCGTGGATTTGCCGCAGCCGTTCGCCCCGGCAATCGCGATGCACTCGCCCTGCTTTGCGGTGAAGCTGATGTCCGAAAGAACCTGCTTCTTTCCGTATCGTTTCGAAATGTGTTCAACTTCTATCATAGGATTACCTTAATGCTGCGAAAAGGCATACGAACATTGCCAGTACAAGAACGATTGCAAGAACCCGAACGATGATCACCTGGTTCTTCTTGTTGAAAAAGTTCATGGTGCTTCCTCCCTTACCGAACTCCCCTTAACGGGTTACTCTAATAATATATGATATCTGCGTGAAATGCAAGGATTAGCGTTTCACTCCCGCCGCAGTGTGGCATTTGCCGATATGTCCTACCATACTTCGACGCGCGTCGCGAAACGGTTCATGACATCCCGGTCGTGGGTGATGAAAAGATAGGTCAGCTT
>DBWJ01000017.1:22092-27256 GCA_002308955.1 Lachnoclostridium sp. UBA1241
ATGGCCACGCGCTGTCTCTGGCCGCCGGAGAGATCGGTAATCTTCCGCTCTGCATACTCTTCGGTAAGCCCGATAGCGGAAAGCATTTCCTTCGCGCGGGCGCTCCTTTCTTCCTTCGGAACCTTCCGGATTCGGAGGGGTTCCTCCAAAAGCCACTGCACGCTTCTGGACGGATTCAGGCTCCCGTAGGGATCCTGGAAGACCATTCCGACGCTTCCTCCGAGTTCGATTGTTCCGACAATGGGTTTAAGAAGGCCGCAGAGGCACTTCGCGAGGGTGGATTTGCCGGAGCCGCTTCGCCCGACGATTCCGTATACCTCGCCGCGGCGGACGGTCAGGTTATAGTTTTCAAGCACCTTGGTGCGGTAGTTTAACGGGTTTCTGCCCCGCTTCTTTCCGAAATACATGTGAAGATGCGACACCTTTACGATTTCTTCCGAATCTTCGGGAACCGTCATTGCGGACGCAAAGTCCGCGCCCTTCGATGCCGCGATCAGCTTCTTCGTATAGTCTTCGGCGGGCTTTTCGAAGATTTCCTCGCTCTTACCCTCTTCGGCGATCAGACCGTCATGGAACACAAGCACGCGGTCGCAGAGCCGTTTCACGATCGAAAGATCATGCGAGATGAACAGGATCGCCGTGCCGTACTTTTTCTGAAGCCTTGTAAGAAGGTTAAGGATCTGCTCCTGCGTCTCCGCATCGAGCGCCGTCGTGGGCTCGTCGCAGATCAACACCTTCGGATGGTTGAGCATCGCCATCGCGATCATGATCCGCTGGCGCTGGCCGCCCGAAAGCTTCGCCGGATAGCTCGAAAGGATCCGGTCGGTATCGGTAAGATCAACTTCTAAAAGGGCGTCCGTAAGACGCTTCGTAAGCGCCTCGGGTTCCGGTCTTTCCTCGCTGTGGGTAAGCATCTCCGCCATCTGCTTACGAATCTTCATCGAAGGATTCAGCGACGACATGGGCTCCTGGAAGACCATCGCAATCTCTGCGCCGCGGTAGCGCTGCATATCCTTCGCGTTGTAGTGCGACATGTCGACATCGTGCGCTCCGCTCTCGTCCTCGTACCGAACACGGATGTCGCCGATGGCCGCCCCGTTCTCGGGCAGAAGGTGCATCACCGAAAGCGCGGTCACGCTCTTGCCGCTTCCGGACTCGCCGACGATGCCGAGCTTCTCGCCGGGCATCATGGAGAATGATACGCCGTGCACGACCTCCTTCGGTTCATTCGTTTCGGTGGAGAAAGCGATGCGGAGGTTCGAGACCTCAAGGACCGCGCCGGTTGCAGTTTCGGCAGACTTCGAAGCAGGTTCGCCGGTCTCCGGAACAGTCCCGTCAGCCGTATCATTTGCCGCAGCCTCGCCTGCAGTCTCGGAGGCCTCGTTCGCAGCTTCCTCCGGATACTTCGCACGGAGTCTTGCGCGGATCTTTCTTCTTGCTTTCACCGGGTCCTCCGTATCGGCGGAGTTGCCGGAATACACATCGCTGATTAAGGTTACGCCGAGCACGCAAAGCACAAGCACGAGGCCCGGGAACACAACGGTCCACGGAGCCAAACGGAGATAGCTCTGCCCTTCGGAGAGCATGCGTCCTAAACTTGCGTTCGGCGGCTGTACGCCGAGACCTAAGTAACTAAGACCGGCCTCCGCCAGCACGGCGTTATTGAAACCGACAGCCATCGTCACGAGAAGCGTGGCGCGGATGTTCGGAAGCATATGTACGAAAAGAATGCGAAGCCTGCCCGCGCCGAGAAGACGGGCATTTGCCACATAATCCTTGGGGCGTTCCTTCTTGATCTCACTTCGCACAACCCGCGCGATGCTCGGGATGAACAGAATTCCGAGAGCAAGGATGACGTTCTTCTCGCCGGTACCGAACAGGCACACAAGAACAAGCGCAAGAAGAATGCTCGGAAACGCTAACAGGCAGTCGTTTATGCGCATCAGGATCGTGTCGAAGGTGCCGCCGAAGTAGCCCGCAAGGGCGCCGATCACGGTACCGAACAGGCCGCCGATGAGAATCGTCGCGGCACCGATCAAAAATGATGTCCGTGCGCCCACCATGACGCGGCTCAAAACGTCACGCCCGAGCTGGTCCGTTCCGAACGGATGCCTAAGGGACGGCGCCGCATTCTTAAGGGCCGCATTGACCGCGGTCGGGTCATAAGGCGTACGGAACAGCCCCCAGATGACGAGGAGAACCGTCAGCCCGAGGAAGATGCCGCCGCACAGGAAATTGAAGGAGCGATACCGTTTCATGATTCCGCCTCCTTCTGCACCAATGCCTCAATCACGCCGTTCAGCACGATGACGACGATGCCGATGTATAATACAAGCGCCTGCACGACGTCGTAGTCGCGGTTCGCGACCGAACCGACCAGCAGACGGCCGATTCCGTTGATGCCGAACACCTGCTCAATGACGATGCTTCCCGCAACAATCTCCGATACGATAACGCCGAGAAATGTGACGGTCGCCGCGAGCGCGTTCGGAAGCAGATGCTTCCACAGAATCTCCCACTCGCCGAGCCCTTTGCTGCGGGCGGTGCGGACATACTCCTTCCGCTTTTCCGAAAGAAGCGCGCTTCGAAGGAACCGGACGGTCATCGCGACCTTCGGGAGCGCAATCGCGAGCGCGGGGAAGAACAGGTACGCAAGGCACGCGCCGAGTCCCTCGTTATAAGACACGAAAGCGCCCGGTACGAAAAGCCCGAGCCCGATTCCGAGAATGACCGAAACTAAGATTCCGAGGAAGAACGCCGGAATCGCCATGAATGTCTGGTTTAAAAAGACGCCCGCGCGGTCCCCGACGCTTCCCGGGTACCTTCCGTACAAAAGCCCGAGCGGGAAGGACAGCGCAAGAATCAGAACAAACGAAAGCCCTGCAAGAAGAAGCGTATTCGGAAGCGTCTGCGCGAACAGTTCGGAGACCGGCCTCGCGTAGCGGACGGAATACCCTAAATCGCCGGTGAAAACACCGCCGATCCAGCGCCCGTAGCGGACGAAAAGGTTGTCATTTAACCCCATCTCCTCCCGAAGCGCCTCAATCTGCTCGGGTGTCGCATTTGTCCCGAGGCGGGCCTCCGCAGCATCGCCGGGAAGGACGGAAAATGCCAAAAAGGTAACAAAAGAGAGCACCCAAACGGCAGCTATCATCGATATGATTTTCTTTCCTGCCTTCATAGGTGCTCTCCTTTCGGGTATTATTTGCTCTTCACTTTATAAACGCTCTGCATGTCCTGAACGTATACCGGATAGAATTTGTATCCGGCGTAGCCGTTCCGTACGGCAACCATCAGAGACGGGCTCTGCAGGAATACCGAAGCGGCATCGTCCGCAAGACACTGCTGCGCCTTGTTGTATAACTCTTTCTTCTTCGCGGTATCGGTCGTGGCAACTGCCTCGCGATAAGCCGCATCGAATGCCTCGCTTTCGTAATTGATGAAGTTCTTGGCGGAACCGCTGATGTAATACTTCAGAATGTCACTCGGCGCGAGCTGGGAATCTAATCCGATAATCGTCGCTTCATGATTATGGTCATGATAGACATCCGAAAGCCAGCTGGCCCATTCCACGGTCTGGATTTTCATCGTAACACCGATCTTCTTCAGCTGGGAAGCAATGATCTCCGCGGTCTGCACATGGTACGTATAGTTCGAAGGCACCGTACAGGTAAATGTGAAACCGTCCGGATATCCGGCGTTTCTCAGAAGTTCCTTTGCCTTCTCGGGGTTATACGGATAGGTATCGACGCAGGACTCATTAAAATATGCGGTAAATCCGGCATATACGCCGCTGCCGATCTTCTTTCCTCCGCCGCCGTTCAGCATCGTAAGAATTTCGTCTTTGTCGATTGCGTAGTTAATTGCCTGACGGACTTCCTTCTTGTTGAAGGGCTCCACCTTGTTGTTCAGGAACAGGCCCTGAACGAGGCTCATCTCGCCGACTTCGATATAGTATTTGTCCTTTAACTGTGCGGCCTGGTCGGCTGTCAGGTACGGGAAGATGTCAATCTCGCCGGCCTGCAGCTTCAGGAATGCGGCATCCGTGCTCTCGGAGATGGAAAATGTCACCTTCTCAAGGCTCGCTGCCTTGCCGTAATAGTTGTCGTTCCGCTCCATGACAAGGCCGCTCATGGGCGTATAGGAAACGAACTTGAAGGGGCCTGTTCCGACGGGCTTCGTCTTCTGCTCCGTGTAGTCACAGGGAACGATGCTTGCCGTGAAGTACCCGATCAACTCGGTGTTGCCTTCCTGCAAAGTAACAACAACAGTGTCTTTGTCATTCTCCTTTGCGGATGTGATGTCGGAAATAACAGAAAAAGCGGCCAAAACCTGGACCTCCGGATCGGAAGTCGTAAGCTTGCCCGCGACACGTTTAAGGGAATAAACTACATCCTCTGCAGTAAGCTTCTTTCCGTTGTGGAAGGTCACATCGCTTCGAAGCACGAAGGTATATGTCTTTCCGTCGTCGGAAATGCGGTAGCTTTCCGCTACTGCAGGAACGAGATTGCCTGCCGGGTCCGATTTCACCAGACCTTCGAACAGGTTATACAAAACTTCCTTAGTTCCTGCCGCTACTGCTTTATGCGGGTCAAGACTGTCTAAATCCTGTGTTATTCCGACCACCACCGCTCCGCCGTTTTTCCCGTCCTTTGTGCCGTCTTTCTTACATCCGGAAAGTGCAGCCGCAGCTACGGTAAGGAGAAGAACCGTGAAAAGAAATCTCTTCATATGTCCTCCTTCGGCATCTTGTGATGCTCTTATAAGATTTACAAGCGTATCATATCACATTTTCCCCGGAATGCAAGACTTTTCGCCCGGGCACGGGGAAAATGTGAAAAAAGAGTTGCTTTCTTGAACGATTTCGGAAAATGTGATAGGATAGATTTGATTGGGGGCATTTTTATGAAACGTGCTTATTTATTGCTATTATTACTGTGCATCCTGCTTCTTGTTTCTTGTTCGGGCGAGACGGCTTTACCCGAGGCCGGAACAAACAGACCGAAGCGCATGCCGACTGCGACCGCGGTTCCGACCGAAACGCCGACACCGACGTATGTGCCGACGCCGAGCGAGGTTCCGACTGAGACGCCGACGCCGGATGCCCCGAAGAAGCTCGATGCGGGCGCCGTCGGCCTTAAGAAAGAAGATATCGTCAATTATT
>DBWJ01000048.1:0-169 GCA_002308955.1 Lachnoclostridium sp. UBA1241
GAGTCCTGGAAAACGAGCCGGTTGTGGACGGCGGGATTGAGCAGCGTTACTGGATTGATCTCGAGCCCGAAGCCGGAAAATGGTACGAATCGGACGGTGAAAACGAAGAAGCCGTAGGTGCCCTCCCGGAGCATCTTCGCCGCATGTCCCTTGAGGAGATTCCCGAGTG
>DBWJ01000048.1:276-449 GCA_002308955.1 Lachnoclostridium sp. UBA1241
TATGTATACCTCGTCGGAAAGAAGATCGTCGGGTACTATTCGTTGGCTCTTCGGGACGACGGTTCGGCGGAGCTCGGAAGCATTTCGGTACTCCCCGAATACCGTCACAAAGGCATCGGGGCAAAGCTCATGACCGATGCGATGCTTAGGGCGAAAGCCTTCGGAAAGACCGT
>DBWJ01000048.1:515-1969 GCA_002308955.1 Lachnoclostridium sp. UBA1241
TTCGACTTCTTCCCGTTCACCTGCGGGTATCTCGAGAGAGAGCTTCCGAAGACGAAATACTACCGCGTGCACAGCGCCGATGTGGCCTGGCTTACCAAGCAGCCGCGGGGCATCTTCACGGCGGTCTGGAAGCTGATCGAAGCAGGCGTTACAACCGAAGAGGAAACCGCCGAGTATTGGCGAAACCGCAAGTGTTTTGAAGAGACTTTACCGCTTCCGCCGTATTACGAACAGGGCAACCCGGACGGCGCCGTGACCTGGTTCAAGGATACGGAAAAGGGCAACGAAATCTGGCAGCAGATGACTTTCTACCGGGATATGGGCGACAAATACGATGTGCAATTCTACATTTCGGAATGTATCGATATCCCCGGCGAAGTCATTTATGAGGACGAGTTCCAGATTGCCGTTAAGGGGCAGAAAGAAGACGTTACGGTCATCACAAGACCGCTCGTTTGAGGCGCGCCGGACTGCAATAAAACCGCGGTGCGGAGCAGACAGAGAGCTTTGCACATGCACATAAAAACAGTTGAGGAATGGGAGAACAGCCATGAGCACCAGACAGGAAATTATCAGTGAATTTTACGAGGCTTGCCACGAGGAGGACCGGCTAGAAAGGAGCCGTCACGGGCAGCTCGAATACGCCACCACCATGGCGTATATTCATAGATTTGCCGGCAAAGGAACTAAGGTTCTGGAACTCGGAGCCGGTACCGGACGGTATTCCGTAGCCCTTGCCAAAGAAGGCATGGAAGTCACCGCGGTGGAATTGGTTCCGCGCAATGTCGAAGTACTCCGGGAACGGTGTAAGGGCGTCGCAGGCATTGAGGCCTTCGAGGGCGACGCGACGGATCTCTCTCGCTTTTCGGACGACACGTACGATGTGTCGCTCGTTTTCGGACCGATGTATCATTTGTATGATAAGGCCGAAATCAACAAGGCGATTGATGAGGTAATCCGCGTCACAAAGCCGGGCGGCGTGATCCTCTTCGCATTTATCTCGGTCTATGGGATTATGTATGCAAACTATCTGCAGGGCAACTGGGCCGCAGGCGAAGAGGAGAACTTCACCCCGGATTACAAAACCAGGCATTTCAAGGAGCAGCTGTTCACCGGCTACGAGGTGCCGGAATTCGAGGCTTTGTTCGAAACGAAACCGGTCACCTACATCACGACCGCGGGTGTTGACGGCATGGTGGAATCGTTGGAGGGCCGGGAGGATTTCGCCATCTCGGACGAAGACTTTGAAGCATTTAAGAAGTGGTATCTGGCAATCTGCGAGAAGCGGGAACTGCTCGGAATGACGAACCATCTTCTGTATATCTGCAGAAAAAAACAGTAAAAAAACTGCGCCACCGAAGGCGGAAATCTTTCCGCGCGGCGTGTGGAGCATGGGAGAACAAAACAATGCATAAACTAATCTATCCCGATTACAAAAACTGCATCGCGAACCT
>DBWJ01000048.1:2008-5769 GCA_002308955.1 Lachnoclostridium sp. UBA1241
CACGCTGCCGATGCTTAAGCCGTACCTGAAGAAAGGCTACAGGAATATCGTCGTATTTCTTTTGGACGGCATGGGAAAAGCGATTATAGAAAGGCATCTCGCGGCTGACGGTCCGTTTCGGAGCAACCTCGCCGGAATCTATACATCCACATTTCTCTCGACAACGGTTGCGGCGACGACCTCGATGATGTCCGGAAAGCAGCCGTGCGAACACGGATGGCTCGGGTGGGACTGCTACTATCCGCAGATCGACAAGAACGTGACCTGTTTCTACAATTTGGAACAGGGAACCGATATTCCGGCAGCGGATTTCAATGTATCGGCTACCTTTACGGCTTATGAAAGCATCATCGAAAAGATTCAGAAGACCGGCAGAAAGGCCGTGATGTACGCGCCGTTCTTGGAACCGAAGACCGACGATATCCGCGATTTGTGCGACCGTGTACGAAGAGACTGCGCGGAACCCGGCGAACACTATGAATATGTTTACTGGAACCAGCCGGACGGGTTACTCCACCGCGACGGCTGCGGCGCGGATTCCGTGCACGAAAACCTTCTTTATATGGAGCAGGCGATTGCCGAACTGGCAGCAGAACTTACCGATACGCTTGTGGTCGTAACCGCGGACCACGGACATATTGATACGGAATACGAGGTGCTGCAGGATTACCCGGAACTGATGGACTGTTTAAAGCGTCTTCCGAGCTTGGAACCGCGTGCATTGAATCTTTTTGTAAAGGAAGAGAAGAAAGACTTCTTCGAGAAGGAATGGAACCGTCTGTTCGGTGACCGGTTCCTTCTGATGCCGATGGAGGAAGTCATAAAAAAGAAACTGATGGGAACCGGCACGCCGCACCCGCTGTTTCGCGATTTGCTCGGCGACTACCTCGCCGTAGCAACGGGGGATTTAACCATATTCTATTACGGCGAAAAGTATTTCGTTTCCAACCACGGCAGCCTCACGGAGGACGAGATGCTGATACCGCTGATCGTATTCTCATAGGGCATGGCCGAAACTATTCTACAGGGGAAAACACCATGGATTTAATCATACTAATCGGCTCAGGCGCGGTCGGAAAGACGACAAAATGACGCGCATCATGTACGAGCGGAGTACAATTTAGTCTTGACATTTTCCGCACGAATAGACTATATTATCACAATAGAGAAAGACGAAGACGGAGACAGTAGCCTGAGAACAGATCCAAAGCGAGCCGGGGGCGGTGGAAGCCCGGTGTGAGTTCGAAAGGGGAACATCACTCCCGAGTCGTGTGAGCGAAAGGGTTACCGAGTAGTCCGCACCGGACCGCCCGCCGTTACAGGGGCAACGTATTTCTGCAAGGCAGCGTACGCAAAAAGGTGGTTATGAGTAACTATGTCCCTCATCCTTTTTGGATGGGGGATTTTTTATTTCGTAAGTCATTCCGAAACGGGCGGGAAGCCCTCGCATACCTGTTGAAGCAATGCATAAGGAGGTTAAGTATGTATCAAAAAGTGGACGCCAATATGGATTTCGTAGGGCGTGAGAAGGAAACGCTGAAATTCTGGCAGGACAACGATATCTTCAAAAAGAGCATGGAGTCGAGAAAGGAAGGCCCGACGTACACATTTTACGACGGTCCCCCTACGGCAAATGGCAAGCCGCACATCGGTCATGTGCTGACCCGTGTTATCAAGGATATGATCCCGCGTTACCGCACCATGAAGGGCTTCATGGTACCCCGTAAGGCCGGCTGGGACACACACGGTCTGCCGGTTGAAATCGAGGTCGAGAAGCTTCTCGGCATCAACGGCAAGGACCAGATCGAAGCATACGGTCTTGAGCCTTTCATCGACAAATGTAAAGAATCTGTTTGGAAATACAAGGGCATGTGGGAGGATTTCTCCGGCACCGTAGGTTTCTGGGCGGACATGGACAACCCGTATGTAACTTATCACGATGACTATATCGAGTCCGAGTGGTGGGCGCTTCGTCAGATCTGGGACAAGGGCCTTCTTTATAAGGGCTTCAAGATTGTTCCGTACTGCCCGCGCTGCGGCACGCCCCTTTCCTCTGCCGAGGTTTCCCAGGGTTACAAGACCGTTAAGGAGCGCTCGGCCGTAGTTCGTTTCAAGGCAGTCGGCGAGGACGCTTACTTCCTTGCGTGGACGACCACCCCGTGGACGCTTCCGTCGAACGTAGCGCTCTGCGTGAACCCTTCGGATACGTATATTAAGGTTAAGGCCGCAGACGGCTATACCTATTATCTTGCCGAGGCTTTGGCTGACACGGTTCTTGCGCCTCTTTCTAAAGACGGTGCGGCTGCTTACGAAGTGCTTGAGACCTTTAAGGGTACCGACCTTGAGCGCCGCGAGTACGAGCCTCTTTACCAGTGCGCTGCCGATGAAGCGAAGAAGCAGGGCAAGAAGGCTTTCTACGTAACCTGTGATGATTACGTAACGATGTCCGACGGTACCGGTATCGTTCATATCGCGCCGGCATTCGGTGAAGACGACGCCAACGTAGGCCGTAACTACGACCTGCCGCTTGTACAGATGGTTAACGAGAAGGGTGTAATGCTTGACGTGACGCCTTTTGCGGGCATGCGCTGCAAGCCTACCGCCGCGGAGATGGAGAAGGGCGCGATCAGTGCCGATCCCGAGGTAATCAAGGATCTGTCCTCAAGAAAGCTTCTGTTCGACGCGCCGAAGTTCGAGCACGAGTATCCGCACTGCTGGCGCTGCGATACGCCTCTTATCTACTATGCGCGTGAATCCTGGTACATCCGCGAGACCGCTGTCCGCGATGACCTCGTGCGCAACAACAATACCGTAAACTGGATCCCCGAGTCCATCGGCAAAGGCCGTTTCGGCAACTGGCTTGAGAACATTCAGGACTGGGCATTGAGCCGTAACCGTTACTGGGGAACTCCTCTTAATATCTGGGAGTGCGAGTGCGGCCACCGCGAGTGTATCGGAAGCCGCGCGGAGCTTGCGGAGCGTTCCGGAAACCCGAATGACGCGAAGGTGGAGCTGCATCGTCCGTACATCGACGGTGTCACATTTGCCTGCCCGAAATGCGGTAAGACGATGCACCGTGTTCCCGAGGTTATCGACTGCTGGTTTGACTCCGGCGCGATGCCTTTTGCGCAGCATCATTATCCGTTTGAGAATAAGGAGCTCTTCGAGGAGCAGTTCCCGGCGCAGTTTATCTCTGAGGCCGTTGACCAGACGCGTGGCTGGTTCCACTCGCTGATGGCGGAGTCGACGCTTCTCTTTAATAAAGCGCCTTACGAGAACGTTATCGTTCTCGGTCACGTGCAGGACGAGAACGGCCAGAAGATGAGTAAGAGTAAGGGCAACGCGGTTGACCCGTTCGAGGCTCTTGCAACCCACGGCGCAGACGCAATCCGCTGGTATTTCTACATCAACAGCGCACCGTGGCTGCCGAACCGTTTCCATGACAAGGCCGTAACCGAAGGCCAGAGAAAGTTCATGGGTACGTTGTGGAACACCTATGCATTTTTCGTTCTTTACGCGAATATCGATAACTTCGACGCAACGAAATACACGCTCGAATACGATAAGCTTCCGGTCATGGACCGCTGGCTTCTGTCCCGTCTTGAGACGACCGTTAAGGAAGTCGATGACGACCTTTGGAACTACCGTATCCCCGAGGCCGCCCGTGCGCTCGACTCGTTCGTTGACGAGATGAGCAACTGGTATGTGCGCCGCGGCCGTGAGCGTTTCTGGGCGAAGGGCATGGAGCAGGACAAGATCAA
>DBWJ01000048.1:5818-12919 GCA_002308955.1 Lachnoclostridium sp. UBA1241
CGCCGCTCCGATGATCCCGTTCATGAGCGAGGCAATCTACCGGAATCTGGTTTGCTCAATCGATGCTTCCGCTCCGGAAAGCGTACATCTGTGCGATTTTCCGAAGGTTGAGGAGAGCTGGATCGATGCCGAGCTGGAGAAGAACATGGAAGAGGTTCTCGACATCGTCGTACTCGGCCGTGCCTGCCGTAACGCTTCGAACATCAAGCAGCGTCAGCCGATGTCCGAGATGTATGTGAAGAACGACCTTACCTTGAATGAATTCTATAAAGAGATCATCGAGGATGAACTGAATGTGAAGGAAGTCACTTTCCGTGACGACCTGAGCGCGTTCACCGGATATACCTTCAAGCCGCAGCTCCGTACGCTCGGAAAGCGTTTCGGTAAGCAGATCAACGCCGTGAAGGAAGCCCTTCTCGCCCTTGATTCCGCAAAGGCCATGGCCGAGCTTAACGAGACCGGTTCCGTTACCGTTAATGTTGACGGAGTTGACGAGCAGATCGCAAAGGACGACCTGCTGATCGAAGCCAAGAAGGTTGAGGGCTACGTGTCCGATTCCGACGGCAAGGTTACGGTTGTCATGAACACGCAGCTTACGCCCGAGCTCATCGAGGAAGGCTACGTGCGCGAAGTCATCAGCAAAGTCCAGACGATGCGTAAGGACGCCGACTTCGAGGTTATGGACCACATCACTCTCTCCCTTGCCGGCAACGACAAGATTGCCGAGATCTGCAGGCGGAATGAGGCGTTCATCAAGAAGACGGTTCTTGCGGACGAGATTGTATACCTAAACGGCGGTGAGACCTGTGAAGGTGCCGTTTCCAAAGACTGGAACCTGAACGGCGAGGATGTCACCATCAGCGTGAAGAGAAAGCAAGAAGAATAGTGGTGAATTTAAAACCCACGAGGACAAGCTCTCGTGGGTTTTTTTTGCTTCCATTCGGAAGGCATGTTTCTTTATTCCGTTTCTTTGGCATTTGAAATATCCGAAATTCTTCTTCGCAATTCTTCTGCAGGGAGACGCCTCTCTTTATGTTTGAGAAAATCCTCAAGGCAGGACAGATACTCACTAATGCTGATGTATCCGCCGTAGAACAGGGTGTCCAGGAGGTCGATTGTCCCAAACACGCGAACACCCTCTGCCTTGGCGGCCTCCCTTAAAGGCATGTCTCCGGTCAGCAGGGGGATATTCCTGTGTTTTGCAATCGCCAGAGCAATTCGGTCGTAGCCGGAGAGTTTAACATAACGGCTCGACAAATCCATGGCATAATAGAATTCAACGGTCGTAATGTCGACGCCTTTTAACCCGAGTTTCCCCAGTTCCATTAACAGATCCGGAGGGGAAAGGATTTCCTTACGAAGAGCTTCTTCAAACATGATATATGTGTATGGCAATCGGAACGGGAGAGCGGTTTGATTGATTGCGAAAAAGTCCAACCAGACATTCGTATCGCTGCTGATGTAATCCAATTCTAGTCCTCCATCGAACCGCAGAACTTTTCCATTTCCGAGACCGGTACACGGAGCAATTCTGCACCTCGTTGCATGCTTACGCCTTCCTCATTAACGGCACGATACACCAGCTGATGAAACAGCATAGGCTTCTCGTCGGTCTTCACGCGGTTCGGCTCATCCTTTCTCCAGTTTACTTTATTCGCCCAAATGTAAAACTCCTTAGCCAAAGAATCCGAAATAATCCCTACTTGGGATGCACGTTTTACCAAAAGAAACATGGAAACCCCGTATTCCTCGCAGACGAGAGTCATGTCTTTCGTCAGCTTCGTCTTGCGAAAGCCGAGTTCACGCGTGAGATCATCTTTGGGAATAAGTGTTGCGCCGGCAATAGCCGTGGCTTCGGCTTCGTCATCCGTATCCTCATCCCATACAAACATCAGATGGGCCAATTCGTGAAGAATCGTGGTGCGCTTCCGCTCCGGTTTCATGTCCATATTGATTACGATATACGGATATTGGTTTACAAAGCCGTTCATGCCGAAGAAGTGATTGTCCGCGACCTCCAGTTCCATAATCATAATACCCTTGTTCTCAAGGTCACCGACCAGTTCGCCGATGGGGCCGTGTTCCTGCAACCCGAGGTATTTCCGAAGAAGCATCGCATCATCCTCGCAATTCCCCGTATGAAAAAGCGTATGGCATTTCGGAGGCTCCGGCAAAGGGTCCCCTCCGATACATTCTACAGCATCGAAGAAGCGGTTGAAGTATTCTTCAACCGACGCCTGCACTAACTCCTGCTGATACCTCGTCAGGGAAGAATGCTTACGGAATTCGCGATGATCAAAGGAAAGGTTTGCATTTCGCGATGCAAGGAAGTCAACCACATACACGCCTAACGCATCGGCAAGCTTTTTGATGGTTTCCATATCGGGCTTTCTCTTACCGCTTTCGTAGTTCGACACAGCCATCGGCGTTATGCCGCACGCATCCGCCAGCTGCCTTAAACTCATATATTTTCTCAGCCGGTAATATCTTAAATTCTTCTCAAACATGTGACTCACCACCTTTCCTGCGTTTACATTGTAGCAGAAATATGTCAATTTGTAAACAGTAACCGTTTACAGATCATACGAAAAATGAGATTATTAAACACAATTATGCAAATCCAATAAATCACGTAACCGACTATGAGGAACATTGTCTTTCCGGGGCGGGTATGTTACAATGTCTTCATTAAACCTGTTTGCAAGCAAAAATCATTTTGCTGAAATCCATTAGAATCAAATAGAGAAAGGAACCCAATGGTTAAACACATCATTATTTGGAAGCTGAAAGAGGAGTACAGCGCGGAGGAGAAAGAGGCAATCAAGCAGGGAATCAAGGAAGGACTCGAGGGGCTTAAGGGGCGCATCCCGGGGCTTTGCTCGATTGAGGTCATCACGGAGGGGCTTGCAAGTTCGAACGGAGATTTGATGCTTGATTCCGCATTTGCCGATGAGGCAGCGCTTAAGGGGTACAGCGTGCATCCCGAGCATGTGGCGGTTGCGAACGGCAAAGTCCGCCCGTTCACCGCGCAGCGAAGCTGCTTTGATTTTGAAGTTTAGGGAGAATATGTATAAGAGGGAGAGAAAGATGAGAAGTAAGAGAGCGGAAGGCAGGACAGGCATGCGGCGAATCCTGCCTGTACTGTGTATGGCATGCATTTGCGTTATGTTCGCGGCCTGCGGAAAGAAGACGACCGGGGAGTCGACAACCGATTTCTTAACAGATCCGACCGGCATTCCGACAGAAAGCCCTGTTTCGACATCGGAACCGGTTCCGACCGCGACTCTAATCCCGGAACCGACTCTAACCCCGGAACCGACCCAAACTCCGACGACCACATCTGTTCCCACTCCAGCACCGGAGACCGGCAAACTTGTGGTGATTGATGCGGGACATCAGCGGAAGGGGAATAACGATAAGGAGCCGGACGGACCGGGCTCGACGACGATGAAGGCGAAGGTGAGCTCGGGGACCGAAGGGCACTATACGGGAATTCCGGAATACGAGTTGAATCTGATTGTCGCGAAGAAGCTGGAGGCGATTCTTAAGGAACGCGGTTACCGCGTCATCATGGTGCGGGACACGCACGATGTTGACCTCAGCAACAGTGAGCGGGCCGAAATCGCCAACCGTGCCGGCGCGGATGCGTTCATAAGAATTCACGCGAACGCGCACGACAACAGTGCCGTTAACGGCGCGGAAACGCTTTGCCAGACGAAGAACAATCCGTACAATGCCGACCTTTATCCCGAGAGCCGCCGGCTTTCCGAAGAGATTCTGAACGCGCTCTGCGCGGAATGCGGCTGCAAGAAGCGGAGCGTTGTCGAGACCGACACAATGAGCGGCATCAACTGGTGCCGCGTTCCCGTGACGATTGTCGAGATGGGCTTCATGACCAATGAAACCGAGGACCGCCTGATGGCGACCGAAGAGTATCGGAATAAGCTCGCGAAAGGCATCGCCGACGGCATCGACGCTTATTTTGCGGAATAAGCGCCGGACTGGAAATATAACAAAACAAGGAATAAGCGCCGGACCGGAAATACAACAAAACAAAGGAACACTCATGGCTGACTACATAAAAGACATCCGAAAGCTCGTCGGGCACCGACCGCTGATCTGCTGCGCCGGGAGCGTCATTATCGTCAACGCGGAAGGAAAACTCCTTCTGGGCAGGCGCACCGACAACCACCTGTGGGGCTACGCGGGCGGCGCGATGGAACTCGGCGAGACCGTCGAGGACTGCGCGCGCAGGGAGCTTTACGAGGAGATGGGAATCGAGGCGAAAGAACTCGAGTATTTCATGATCAATTCGGGCCCGGAGTCGCATATGCTTTACCCGAACGGCGACGAGGTCTACTACGCGGAGGTCATTTACATCTGCCGCGATTACGCGGGCGAGCCGAGGCGGCAGCCCGAGGAGCTCGAAGAACTTCGCTTCTTCGCTCCGGAGGAAATCACGATGGAGATGCTGTCCCCGCCGATCCGACCGGTATTCCGAAAGTATCTTCAGGCCGTCGGCTGCGGCAAATGAGACACCAAAACACACCACAGAAAGGCACACCTATGAGAGAACTGTTTCGCATGGACCGGCAGAATTACAATCCTGGCGGACCGGTATACACGAGGCCGTCGGCGCGCGGCGTGGTTTTAAAGAACGGAAGGATTCTGTTAAACCACATCGCAAAGTATAACAGCTTTGAATTTCCGGGCGGCGGGCTCGAGCCCGGCGAGACGCCCGAGCAGGCGTTGGTCCGCGAGGTCGCGGAGGAAACCGGGTATGTCGTGATTCCCGAAACCATCCGCGAGTTCGGCATTGTCGTAAGAAGACAGCAGGACAGCAAGGACCCTGACGGCATTTTCGAGCAGATGAATTATTACTATTACTGCGAGGTGAAGGACGAGACCGTCCCGCGAAAGCTCGACGAGCACGAGATCGTTGACGGCACGGAGCCGGTCTGGTTCGACGCGCTTTCGATTCCGATTCACCGTACCCGAAAGGCCTTCGAGCGCTTCGGTGAGGCACACTTCGACCGCGAATACCGCGTCATGGAAATCGCGGACCTGGAGCTTCGGAAGACTTGCTACGAGGCGACCGAGGAGGCCGGCATTCTGGCCGTCGGTAAGGACATCCCGGAGATGCTCGATTTCGTGAAGAAAACACTCGGCGAGACCCAAACCGAAGGCGAGGGCGGCGTCGGCGTTCATAAGACGGAATTCGGCTACACGCGCTACGAGCATACGAAGCGCGTGCTCGCGTGGGCGAAGCGCCTTTACGACGCGACTCCCGATAAGACCGGGCTCCGCTACGATGACCTGATGATCGCGACCGTTTTCCACGACGTGGGCCGCGCCGTTACGGCAAGCCGCGGCGGCAATCACGCGAAGGCCGGCGTTCCGATTACGAGAGATTATCTGCTCGGAAGAGGCTTCGACGCAGACCGCGCGGAGTACATCGCGGGCCTTGTCGGTGCCCATTCCGACAAATGGAACATGCGTAACCCGGACATAGATCGGAACCTTTTAATGCTGATGGAAGCGGACCTGCTTGACGACATGGGGCTTCTCGGAATCGTGATGGACACGCTGATCGTGCGGGCCCGCAAGGAAGACGCAACGTTCTACGACTGCTACAACCATTACGAGCGCTACACGCACCCGATGCAGCACGACTGCCCGGTCGTGACTCCCGAGGCGCGCGCCTTCTGGGACGAGAAGACCGAAGCGGTCGAGCAGTTCATAAAGCTGTACCGCCGAGACATCCTGATCGGCGCCGAGAATTACAAAGGTTACCGATAGGATAACCGGGACAATCGCGGAATCCGTGAGGGATACCGCTAAGATGTCTTGAAAATTCCCGCAAAATGTGCGATGATATCAGACAGCAGCGACACCGCCGCAGCGACCGTTCAACAGCGGAACGCCGCACGGCAGCAGACGGCGACAGTGTCGCATTTTCCGAAATAACAAAAAGGAAGGTATAAGGGGATGGACAACAGAACAATCCTTGCTGAGGGCAAGGCAGTATTGGGAATCGAGTTCGGCTCGACAAGAATCAAGGCCGTCGTCATCGACGCGGACGGCAATGTGCTCGCACAGGGCGGCCACGGCTGGGAGAACCGCTATGAGAACGGCGTGTGGACGTACAGCGAGGAGGACATCCGTAACGGACTCCGCAGCTGCTACGCGGACCTTCGGGCAAATGTGAAGAAGGAATACGGCATCGAGATCACAAGCTTCGCAGCTATCGGCATTTCGGCGATGATGCACGGCTATCTGGCATTTGACGCGGCAGGCAATCTGCTCGTTCCGTTCCGCACCTGGCGGAACACGATTACGGAGGACGCGGCGTCCGTTCTGACGAAGGCGTTCGACTTCAACATCCCGCAGCGGTGGAGCATCGCGCACCTGTATCAGGCGATGCGGAACGGGGAAGCCCATGTGCCGCAGATTGCGCATTTTACGACGCTCGCAGGATGGGTGCATGAGCAGCTGACCGGCGAGAAGGTGCTCGGCGTCGGCGACGCTTCCGGCATGTTCCCGATTGACTCGGCGACCGGAGATTACGACGCGCGCATGTTTGACATCTTCGACGAACTTCCGGAAGCAAAGAAGGTTTCCTGGAAGCTTCGCGACATCCTTCCGAAGGTGCTTTCGGCAGGAGAGAGCGCCGGCGTTCTGACCGCGGAAGGCGCAGCGTTCCTTGATGAATCCGGTAACCTTCAGGCCGGCATTCCGCTCTGCCCGCCCGAGGGTGACGCGGGCACCGGCATGGTGGCAACCAACAGCGTGGGACTCCGGACCGGTAACATCTCCGCCGGAACGAGCGTATTCGCGATGGTTGTTCTCGAGAAGCCGCTTTCGAAGGTATATCCGCAGATCGACCTCGTAACGACGCCCGACGGCGCCGCGGTTGCGATGGTTCACTGCAACAACTGTACTTCCGATATCAACGCCTGGGTGAACCTGTTCGGCGAGTTCGCGGCCGCGGCTGGAACGCCCATCGACAAGAACCGGCTCTACATCCTGCTGTTCAACAAGGCGCTGGAGGGCGAGGCGGACTGCGGCGGCCTGATGAGCTACAACTACCTCTCCGGCGAG